>JBFWNO010000190.1:0-2532 GCA_050251015.1 Planctomycetota bacterium | reverse complement strand
TGCGAAAACGCGCCCCCCTCACTCCCCCTTCGCCCGCGCCGTCACACCCCGGATCCGCACCGGCTTCGCCCCCGCCGCCGCCGGCTTGCACACCAACTGCAAACTCTCCGCCGCCGCAATCACCCGCGTCAACCCCTGCTCCCCATCCAGCCCCGTCAACACCAGCACCCGCGGCGTCGGCGCAAACACCTCCATCACCCTGATCCGGTCCCCGCCCGCCGCAAAATACACCTGCAATTCCTGCTCCGGCTTCAACGCATTCTGCATCGCCTGCATCTGCCCCACCATCACCAGCGCTATCCCCTCGCCCCCTTCCGCCGGCGCCGCGGCCCCGCCTGCCGTGGTCCCCCCCATCACTTCCTTGACCTGCTCGCCCAGCGCCTGCTTGGCAATCTGTTTGGTGATCTCTCCTAAACTCACATTGTTGAGCCTACCGCATGCCCGCCCAAAGTGCGGCATAATCTACCCATGACCCGCCGTTCCCTCTTCCACCTCCCTGCCTTGGCCGCGCTGCCCGCCGCGGCCGCCGCCGCCAAAAAGCCGCGCCTCAAAACCGCCATCTGCGCTTACTCCTTCCGCGACGCCCTCGCCAAAAAGCGCATGTCCTACGACGACCTCGTCCACATGGCCGTCGACCATGCCGTCGATGGACTCGACCTCACCGTCTACTGGTTTCCCTCCACCTCCGACGACTTCCTCCTCCCCCTCAAGGCCCTCGCCTATCGCAACGGCGTCGAGATCTACAGCATCTCCATCCGCTCCGATATGTGCCGCCCCACCCCCGAACAGCGCCACAAGGAACTCGCCGAAGTCAAAAAGTGGGTCGACGTCGCCGCGAAACTCGGCGCCGGCCACATCCGCGTCTACGGCGGTGTCGTCCCCAAAGGCGAATCCGAAGACCAAGCCGCCCGCTGGGTCATCGAGGTCCTCCGCGAAGCCTCCGCCTACTCCGGCGCCAAAGGCGTCATCCTCGGCCTGGAAAACCATGGCGGCATCACCGCCAAGGCCAGCCGCATCGTCGAGATCGTCAAAGCCGTCAACTCCCCTTGGGTTGGCGTCAATCTCGACACCGGTAACTTCGACTCCGACCCCTATACCCAAATCGCCCAGATCCTCCCCTACTCCGTCAACGTCCAGTTCAAAATGGATATCCGCGACGGCGGCCAGCGCGTCCCCTCCGATTGGGACCGCCTTACCCGCATGCTCGCCGAGGCCGGCTACCGCGGGTACATGGCCCTCGAATACGAGGCTAAGGAGGACCCCGCCTCCGCCGTCCCCCCACTCCTCCAGCGCCTCAACACCCTGGCCCGCAAATACTCCACTTAGTTTCGAAAATACTTTGAGAGAATCTCCACCGCCGGCCACTTAATAATCAAAGGCAACGGCAATGTCCTCCGGGCGCGCCGCAAGGTCAGCCCGCATTCCTCTCAATTCCTCCTGAGAGGAAGGAAAACAAGGGGCCCTCCCTCGGGCCCCTCACTTTTTTTCCCCATCACCACCCACGACCTCGCCACACACTACCCCGTCCGTAATCTCTTCAGTCCAATCCCACCCGAGCCGGTCCTAGGTCCCAGTGACTTCCCATCGGGGCAACCATTCCAACCAACCAGACCTCCGGCATGAACTTCGCGCCCACGGCGTCTCAATCGCCTTCCCATCGGGGCAACTATTCCGACCTCGAAAGAGTTTGCTGGCAAGCGGGCATTCCATCATATGTCTCAATCCCCTTCCCATCGGGGCAACCATTCCGACCCTTGCCTCTGCAACCTACCCAAAATCAATAGCTTACAAACTCAAAAATTACAACACCTCCTTTGTACCTGCGCAAATCTCCAAATTCGCCCCGTACCACCTCCGCCAGTGACATCCCTATCTCCATCGCCGCCAATAGTTTACACAAAGAATCACAACCCCGGTAGTGGAAGATCGCGTCCAGAGGTTCCAGTACGTCGCAAAACTCCGCCCTCAAACGCCATTTTCGTAGAAATATGCGACATAACATCCCTCCGCCATCCTCCATGGACGGATGTCTTCTCCTTTACCGTCCCTGCCCACCGTCCCACCCCAAGGCTGAGCAGCCACCACCTTGGCGAACTTGGCGCCTTGGCGTGCCCCAAACATTCTCTGCCTAACCGCATCTTTTTCTCTTGACACCCTGGATCGCGCCATGATATGCTCCCAGCCAGAGGACTAGTGTGTCTTCCCCCAGCCCGCCTGGGGTGAGACTCCCTGGTCCTTTTTTATTTCCCCCGGAAAGGAGGTTTTCGACCATGGCAGTCCCGTCCGCAGCCCAACCCGTACGACACTTTTCGACACGCCCACAACCCAACCCCCTCAACACTTTGCGAAACGAATCCCCCCAACCCGGCGCACCCACGCCAGCGCATTCGACACTTCTCGACACCCCCACAACCCAACCCCCTCAACACTTTGCGAAACGAATCCCCCCAACCCGGCGCACCCACGCCAGCGCATTCGACACTTCTCGACACCCCCACAACCCAACCCCCTCAACACTTTGCGAAACGAATC
>JBFWNO010000189.1:0-2551 GCA_050251015.1 Planctomycetota bacterium | reverse complement strand
GTTGGCCTGGAGCGACGCCACCTTGAATTACAGCGCTCCTCTCGACAAGGTGAGGGTGACGGGGCAACTGGATCCGGTGACGCAGGAACTCAAGGACCTCAAGATTTCCTTCGGGTGGGGTCCTCTCGTCAGCGCAGAGGTGGTGGCCAGTGGGAGTGAGAAGTCCTGGAAGGCGGATGTGAAGGCGGATGTGAATCTGCAGACGGCACGCCAGGCCCTCAAGGTGGCGGGCCTTGAAGACATCAAGGTTGCGGAGGGATCCAAGCTTTCGGTGGATCTTCAGGCCGATGGCGGAGCCGATGGCCACCTGAATGCCAAGGGCGGGATCTCCGGTCCCTTGAAGGTGAACCACCCGGCGTTTTCCCTTGATGAACCCCTGTCTCTGCTGTTCAAGGCCCACCAATCCAAGGGCAAGGACGGGCCGCTGCTGTCCTTGGAGAACCTCGACCTGACCTTGGGAACGTCGGCCAGCCCCGTGGCCAGGGTGGAAATCCGCAACGTCAAGCCCGCCCCGGCCGGCGGTCTCCTGCCCCTGCCCTTCGAGGGCACCCTTGAGGCCAAGTTGGGATCGGAAGGTTTGCTCAGGGTCGGCGGCGAGAAGGCCCGTGCTGCCCTTGGAAAGCTGGAACTCTCGGGCGACATCAACCTCAAGGTCTCCAAGTCGGCCATCCCCGACGACCTGAATGTTTCATGCCAGCTCAAGGACTCAACAATCTACCTGGGCGACCTTCTGCACAAGGATGCGGGGGTTCCCCTGGGACTGTCTTTTGCCTCCAAGACAGGGGCCTTTGGGATCGACCTCGGGGGTCAATCGCTCAAGGGATTGGTGGATCTGCAGAAAGCCAAAATTGATCTGAACCAGTGGCATCTGGAACTTGAACCCCTCACAACTCTTTTCCCGGTGATTGCTGAGTATGCCCCCAAGGGGGCCGTGGAGCTCACCCTGAAAGCCAGCGCACCCGAAGCGCTGGAGAAGTTGAAGGCTCCACGGGCGGAGGGGGTCGCCGCGCCCACCGCCATTGAACTGGCCCCTCTGGCTGAACTGGAAGGGTCAATGTCCTTCAAGGGGGTTTCGGCCAAGTTGCCAGGGCCTCGCCAGGCCCTGCCTGTGAAGCTCGATGGAGCCCTCGCTTGGTCCAAGCCCAAGGGTGAGGAACTACCCTCGGCCACGCTCAAAGGCTTTGCCCTTGGGGCTGGCCGGACGGACCTGTCTCTGGATGGCTCGATCCAGTCCAAGGGAAGCCTGATGGAGGTCAATCTCAGTGGCAAAGGTTCGATGGTGGATCTCGACGAGTTGCAGGCCCATTTCAAGACAGAGGCCCCGGCAGCGCCTCCTGCCGGCGACAAACCGGCGACAACCCCCTCCCAAAAGTCCGTTGCTTCGCCGCCTTCATCCGTTGATGAAGGGGCGATCGCGAAGCTCCTGGAAAACCGTTCGGTGAAGGCGGACCTCACCCTGGACAAGGTTCTGGCGTCGAACATCGAAGTGCAGAATGCCAGGCTGGCCTTCAACCTTAAGGGGGGGGTGGCCACGCTTGAGGAACTTTCGGGCAAGGTCTCAAAGGGCACGGTGAAGGCCTCGGCCATGAAGAGCTTTGTGGGTAACCGCGATCTGACCTTCAAGTCCGACATCAAGGACCTGGAGTTGACCCAGGATTTGGTGAGCCAGGGAGCCGAGGGATCCTGGATCCTGGCTCTCGTCAGGGATCTTGTCTACAAGCTGGTGCCCGGTGTCACGGGTACCTTGGGCGGCAAAATGGAATTGGCCAGCAGGGGCATCAACCCTCCGGAGCTGATTGAGGCTGCCAAGGGTTTGGTGGACCTCACCGTCAAGGATGCCCGGGTGACCAATCCCGAGCACTTTGTGAAGGTGGGTTCGCTGTTGAGGGGGGCCGCCGTGACTCTCACGGCCACCAATCCTGAAAAGGCGAAGCAACTCCAGAAGATCGGCGATCTCTTGGCGAACCCCAAGTATGACACGGTGACTGTGAAGACGGAGATCGGATCCCAGGTCGCCGAAGTGGCCCTGGATCTCAAGAGTTCCCAGGGACACCCCGGTCTCAAGGTCAGGGGTCGGATCTTCCTGGAACCGCAGAATCCCGCCGCCAGCAAGTGCCGCTTTGTGGTCACGCCCACCGAGCTTTCAGCCTCCGACCAGGCCAACGTCACCGAGATCTGCCAGCTGGCCTACGGGGAAGACGGCTTTGTGCTGGGCCCGTCGCTGGATGCCCTCACCATCGAAATGGACATGAAGGTGGTGGCCAAGCTGGCTGTCGGGGGCATTATTAAGAAGAAACTCGGTGAAAAAGTTCCGGGTGCCGGCGATGTGATCGAGGGCCTGGGGGATCTTTTCAAAAAGAAGGAAAAGCCTCCCGAGGATGACGAATACGACGACGAGTAGCCCCTATTTCTCCCCCTCTTGGGGGGGCGAGTAGCCCTATTCCTCCCCCTCTTGGGGGGCGAGTAGCCCTATTCCTCCCCCTCTTGGGGGGAGGGCAGGGTGGGGGGCATCATTGATTAGGTCCGGCGATTCCACTCCGTCAGCCGCTCG
>JBFWNO010000188.1:0-2586 GCA_050251015.1 Planctomycetota bacterium | reverse complement strand
CGGCACCCGGCGCTCGAAACGCATGGGAGACAATGGAGACGTCGTAGACGTGGCGGCATAGCCGATGGCCTTGATCATGACGAAAGTCCTCGCTGAGGGCGGCCACACGGGCGACCGCAGGAAAGACCGATGATTGGCTCTCGGGACGCAATCGGCAAGCAGAAATGCGCGGACCGGAAAACAAAAAACCCGGTCACTTTCATGACCGGGTTTTTTGCATTGCTGGTGACCCCACGGGGAATCGAACCCCGGTTACCGCCGTGAAAGGGCGATGTCCTAACCGCTAGACGATGGGGCCAAATCGTGATGCATCTCTGAGTCGACATGCACGCAATTTGGTGGAGCTAAGCGGGATCGAACCGCTGACCTCTACAATGCCATTGTAGCGCTCTCCCAGCTGAGCTATAGCCCCCTAACTGAGGCGCGCATTCTATTAAGCAGCCCGGGGGTCGTCAAGCACTCACCGGATTTTTTTCCGAAAAAAGTGCTTCCCCGCAGACTGCCCGGCCCTGCGCGCCGCCCCTCCCCGGTCAGAGCAGTTTCTCGATATCGGCCGCAATGTCTTCCGGCTTGGTGGCCGGCGCATAGCGGCTGATCACGTTCCCCTTGCGATCCACCAGGAACTTGGTGAAATTCCACTTCACGGCCTTGCTGCCCAGAAGGCCCGGTGCCGCCGCCGTCAGGTGGCGGAACAAGGGGTGGGCGTTGTCACCGTTCACGTCGATCTTGGCAAACATGGGAAAAGTCACCCCGTAGTTCAGCTCGCAGAACTCGCTGATCTCGGCATCACTGCCCGGGTCCTGGTTAAGGAACTGGTTGCAGGGAAAGCCCAGCACCATCAGGCCCTTGTCCTTGTACTTTTCATACAACGACTCCAGTCCCTTGAACTGGGGCGTAAAGCCGCACTTGCTGGCGGTATTCACGATCAGCAGCACCTGGCCACGGTAATCGGCAATCGGCTTGTCTTCGCCGGTAATGGTCTTGCCGCTGTAGTCATAAACGCTGGCCATGCAGGTCTCCTTGTTGGCGGGCAGTCGGCCACGGCAGAAGGCGATGGATATCTCGCCCCGGCCTGCAACATGACTGCCAGGATGTCAGAATCAGTCTGTCTTGTTGTCGGTATCAAGCATAAGCGATGCCGAATTCACGCAGTAGCGCAAACCGGTCGGTCTCGGGCCATCGGGAAACACATGCCCGAGATGGGCATCACATTTCCGGCAAACGATCTCGGTGCGAATCATGCCATGGCTGCTGTCGCGATGCTCATCCACCACCCCGTCCTTCACGGGCTGCCAGAAGCTGGGCCAGCCGGATCCGGACTCGTACTTCGCCTGCGAGCTGAACAGGGGCTCGCCACAGCAACGACAGCGATAGATGCCCTGGCGGTGCTCATCGTAATAGCGCCCGGAGAACGCCCGCTCTGTACCCTTTTCCCGGCAGATCCGGAACTCCTCGGGACTCAACTCTGCCTGCCACTCGGCAGCTGTCTTGACCACCTTCTCTGACATGGGGCAACCCTCCTGGCCTGTTTGGAACACCTGATGGGGGCAAGACAAGCCGCCCACAAGGGCCAGGCAGCCCATTTTCGCGGAGCGGTTACACAAAATACCGGAACACCCCCTTGCGGCGCATGGCGGACAGGCACACTATAGGAAATATCCTATTCAAATCCTATTTTTGATCGCCATGCCCCTGATTGAAACCGTTGAAGCCTTCCTGGCCGAATACCCGGACATCAGTGCCACCCAGATTGGCACCCTGTTCCGCAACGACCCCAACTTTGTCGGTGAACTCAAGAAGGGCCGCAGTCCCCGTCAGGCCACGGTGGAAAAACTGCTGGCCGACATGGCCGACTACCGCCTGCACCACCCGGCCCATCCTGCCCCTGCCATGCCCCCGAAACGCGAGCCCACCATGGAAATCACGAAGTCTGCCAAGCTGAAGAACGTCTGCTACGACATCCGCGGCCCTGTCCTCAAGGAAGCCACCGCGATGGAAGAGCAGGGCCACCGCATCATCAAGCTAAACATCGGCAACCCGGCCCCCTTCGGTTTTGAAGCGCCCCAGGAAATCCTGGCGGACGTGATTGCCAACCTGCCCAATGCAATAGGCTATTGCGAGTCCAAGGGCCTGTTTGCGGCACGCAAGGCCATCATGCAGTACTACCAGCAGAAAGGCCTGTTCGGCGTGGAAGTCGGCGACATCTATATCGGCAACGGCGTGTCCGAGCTGATCGTGATGGCCATGCAGGCCCTGCTCAACAATGGCGACGAGATGCTGACCCCCGCCCCGGATTACCCGCTGTGGACGGCTGCCGTCACCCTGTCCAGCGGCACCCCGGTGCATTACCTGTGCAAGGAAGAGGATGGCTGGTTCCCGGACCTGGAGGACATGGAGAAGAAGATCACGCCCAAGACCCGAGGCATCGTGATCATCAACCCCAACAATCCCACGGGGGCGGTCTACCCGAAGCCCGTGCTGGAAAAGATCGTCGCCCTGGCCCGCAAGCACAACCTGGTCCTGTTTGCCGACGAGATCTACGACAAGATCCTGTACGACGACGCCGAGCACACCTGCCTGGCCACG
>JBFWNO010000187.1:0-2590 GCA_050251015.1 Planctomycetota bacterium | reverse complement strand
ACCCAGCAGGCTGCAGAGGATAAGGATGTCCAGTGCACTGTATCCCGTACTGGATGCCAAGTAGGCCGCTCCCGAGCCCAACAACATGGCGGTGAAAGATAGGGAGTTTGATAGGGAAATCAGGGAGCCCCTGGTCTGGATGGCCGAATTGTGCTGGAGTTGGGCATTGAGGGGGATGAGAACAAAGCCCCCGGATAGACCCGTCAGGATCAGGCACACCGCTGTCGTGGTGAACCCTGCAGATTCCGAGGTCATCAGGAAAGGAAAAAGGAACATGCCAAAGGCTCCGATGGGCACGTAACCCACTTCAATGACATCTCCTGAAAGGCGTGCGCAAGCCAGGCAGCCCAGTCCGATTCCCAGGGCGCAGGAGGCCATCAGGGCACCGGCTTGCCATTCTCCGAGATGAAGGGAGCTTTTGGCATGGACCACGACATCCTGCATCAGGAGCTGGCTCAGTCCCCAAAAGGCCGCGAGTCCCAGGGCGGTCATGCGAAGCAGCTTGTCATTGCACAGGACCCTCCATCCGGCTTTAAGGCCCCGATTTGTGTCAGCAGGTGGTTCGGCAGGAGACGGCCTGGAAGACGTCATGCGCCACGATGCCTGGAAGCCCAGGGCGGCAATACCGCCCATCAAGAGAACAAAGAGCATCGGAGCCATGTCGGCAAGTTGAAGCAGGGGGGCCCCCGCGGCCAATCCGGCAATCACGGCACCCAACGACACCGTTTCCAGCTGGGCATTGGCCCGCATCAAGTCGCCATCCGGGAGCATTTCCGGCAGCAGGGAGTATTTGGCGGGGCTGAGCCAGGATCCCAGAAGACCCATGGAACCCATGACAACGAGCTGGATCGTCATGGTCTCCGGATGTGTCATGATCCACCAGGAGCCCAAGGCCATCACGATCATTTCACCAAATTTCACCATGCGAATCACGGTGACCCTAGCCATGCGGTCGATGGACATGGCGGCCAGGAGACCCCCGAGGATGAAGGGGATCAGGAAGGCCATGGCGGTCAGCGAGCTCCGGAGCTGGAATTCAGCCTCGAAGGAAGGCGACCCTGGCTCTCCAAGGGCCCTCGCGGCGAGAAGAATGACCACCATCTTCCAGGCGTTGTCGCAGAAGGAAGTTGTCGCTTGAACGAGCAACAGTTGGCGGAAGCTACGGTTTCCTAGACTTGGCATGACTCATGATTGTCGCATAACAGGGATGCCCAAAACCCAGCAAGTTCCAGGGTGGTGGTCCTTGTCATGCTCCAGGAATCCACCAAGATCCCTGGCCAATCGGAGACTCATGGGCAGTCCCAGTCCTACGCCAGGAGCGCTCATGGCAGCCTTCTGCGCACTTTTCCTGAAGGGTTGGAAGACACGGGAGGATTGGGGAAGTCCAGGGCCGGCGTCGGAAGCTTTCAGAATGACAAAACGATCTTCCAAGGAAGCCTCGATCTTGAAGCGGGCTCCGATGGAGGCATACTTCAAGGCATTGTCGGCCAGGTTGAAGAGGATGCGGGCCACGGCTCCGGGATCGGTTTCCACCCGGATCTTCATTAATTCGGGAGGGATCGTGCAGGTGAAGGCGAATCCAGCTTGGGTCATACGCTCGCCGATGGCCTTGAGGGGTGAGTCCAGCAAATCTTGGACTGTGAGCTGAGTTTTCGAGGCCCGGCGCCCTCTTTCGAGCCTGGAGTAACTCAACACATTTTCCACAAGGTGGGCCAGCCTGTCGGCGGCATCCTTGATGGCCGTGAAATGTTCGGCACGGCTTTCAGAGGGCGTGCGATTGTCGGCCATCAGGTCTGTGTGGAGGCGGAGGGAAGTCAGGGGCGTACGGAGCTCGTGGGTCACCGCGGTCACAAAGTCCCTGCGTTTGGTGCTGAGTTTTTGGCTGGCCAGAAGCAACAAGCCGCTGGCCAGGCCGGCCAAACCCAAACCGCCCCAAGCCAGCCACAGGGATTGCCTCAAGCCGTTTTGGATCGGAGGGGATGTGGGGCCGGGAAGGTTCCCGATGTCGAGAGTCAGAGGGAGGGACGCCAGTGACAGATTGAGATCGGGTTGGGGGCCGGATTTCAAGATCCTCGCGTTGGGAAAAAGATCATCAATCAATCCTTCGAGGTGTTGAGTCAAGGATTTGAAGTCCACAACAGAGGCCTCGATCCTGTCTTGACGCCTGCGGGCCAGCACTAGGGTGTCTCCAGCCCAGAGGGGATTCATGGGGGGAACAGGTCTGGCCTCCACCACATCCGCGACTTGGGAGACTTTGGACATCGACTGGTTGGTGATGCCTTTGGTGTTGTAATAACGCTTGTTATAATCGTTATCGCCGTACTCACTTTGCTGGACGGATTGTCTCATGTCATTCTTGGCCACCACCTGCTGGGGTGGTGGGTCGATCATGGGAATCAGCGGAATATCCCTGAGGGCCCGGGAAAACTCTGGACGTCGCCTGAGGTCCTCTAGGAGGGCCTGAGTGGAGGAGGGGGGAGCCCCTTCAGGAATGTCGGAGCAGGTGAGAGTGGATTGCGGCTCAAGTGTCACATGCAAAGAGATGAATTCACCAGGGGGGTCGTCGAAGGCCAGGCTCTCACGCATCAGG
>JBFWNO010000186.1:0-2603 GCA_050251015.1 Planctomycetota bacterium | reverse complement strand
GACCCTCGAAATGGCCCTGCTCATCACAAAATAGGGTCAGATAGATGTCGGCACTTCCTTCCAAGGCCACTACGTCAAGTCCAGCCCGCTGCCCATAGGAACCCGTGATCACAAGCTCACCCATGGGAGCTTCCAACTTTCGCAATTCCAGGGCCTGGCCATCTCGCCGAAATCTCGACCGATACCACATGCCATTAAGCTGAAGGATCCTGCTAGCAAACAATCCTGGTTTCAATGGATCACCAAGAGTGATGTTATCCTCGCCATAATCAGAGAATTGGCCATTGTCATTGTGATCGATGAGTGATATGGAAGTCGCGCCAACCTTCCCAACCAGCAT
The DNA here is from genome assembly GCA_050251015.1 of Planctomycetota bacterium. GTDB lineage: Bacteria > Planctomycetota > JBFWNO01 > JBFWNO01 > JBFWNO01 > JBFWNO01. The sequence continues at coordinate 2,263 of JBFWNO010000186.1, read as the reverse complement.
GGGATGTCGCACGGGGCCCCCGACTCCATAAACGAGTCCCTCACTCGATTTGAGCGGGATCCCCAACCAACCATCCGCCGGCAGCTTCAATTCACATGCCTGCTTCCACCAACGCTCCCATAGGGTCACGATCATTCCTTCCGCGATGACATTGCGCGGGATAGACATCCTGTATCTGAGGTGATGCAACTTGATGAGGCTGCGATTGGCCTCCAAGCGAACAACAGGAAACCAATCCCTTTGCCTTTCTAGGAGAGCTGGAGTGACTGTTATCGGATTCTCGGCATCTCCCATGGCCCTAGCTGCAAGATAGCGGTTCCACCAATGGGACATGTGCGATGGGTCAAAGGATGCTTCCAAGCCTGTGAAGCTCCTCACATGAGCATGGTAGATCTGGATGGCCGGCCACAAGGGATCGGAAGTGGGCACATCAACCCGTGGTTGTACATTGACAAGGTCGGAATCGACCTGTCTGAGCCTGCAGACCATGGATTCAAGTCTGACCAAGAGCACCGCACTTGAAGCCGGCTCCAGGAGTCTCTTGGCCAAATCACGGGGCTTCATTGTGGCCACTTCCCTGATGGCCATAATCTCGTCGGGCTTCAAGCGACATGCCTCCTGAAGGAATGCCATCAGCTCATCATTGGGATCGTGGGCTGCAACCATGAGGAGCGGAACTTCAGGGATGGCCCTTTTGCGAAGCAATTCAACAGCGGCCCGCCTCAGCTTCGGCTCGGCATCACATAGCATGCCAATGATATAGGGCTCAGCCTGTGACGTCTTGGCCTGGGCCAAAGAGGACAGGGCTGAATGGCGGTCGTCGAACGCGGCAGACTCCTGTCGAGCTTTGTCCTTGCGACCCCTTTCATCTAGATCTTCAAGACCCACCGGAAATGATGGCGACGCAAGCCGCCTGATCAAGGTGGACCATGTCAGTGCACTCGAATCACCGGACACCAAACCCGTTCCTGGAAACGAGAAATCAACATCAAGGTTTGAATAGGGATGGGCTCCACGCAACCCGTTGTTCGAATAATGATCGTCATAAAGTGCCTCGGAATAAGGTGGCTCCACGGGGCGTTCAACGGCACTCAAATCAACGGAACCTGTTTGAAACATCCCTTTGTCATTCAGCGGGAGCTTGGGCTTGGGCCTGACAGGTGGAGGATGGTGCCCGGCCTCAAGAAGCCCCGAAAACGCCATCATGAAAATCGTCATGAAAATGATGTGGGATCTCATACCCTGACAACTGCAAAATGTGTGCCTATCGAAATGCCCGCAGGACCTCATTCATCCCATGGATCAATGCTCATCTGCATGAGCAATGATTGGCAGAGTTTCGCATCCAGAGCATGATGCGTGAGGATGTCCGGAAACCGGACAGCTGCCCTACTCGATCCCCAGCGATTTTATCTTTTCATACAGAGTGCTGCGGCTGATCTTGAGGACCTTGGCAGCCTGCACCTTGTTGCCTCCACAGCTCGCCATGACCTCGGCAATGTGCCGCTTCTCCATCTCGGCCATGGTGCTCCCCACCGCCGTCTCCACGCTCTCCTCGCCCAGGGCCAGATGCTCGACCCTGAGCTCCTGCCCCTGACTGCGGATGAGGGCGTTTTCCAGGGCGTTGCGGAGCTCCCTCACGTTGCCCGGCCATTGGTAGGCCACCAAGCGGGTGATCACATCGCGCGATAGCGCAGGGGGCCTGCGCCCCATCCTCTGTGACAGCTCGACAATCATGTGGCGGGCAATCAGGCCGATGTCGCCGCGTCGCTCCCTGAGAGGCGGCACCCTGATCTCGACCACGGCAATCCTGTGCAGGAGGTCCTCGCGGAAGAGTCCCGAACGCACCACTTCCCGAAGGTTGCGGTGGGTGGCCGCCACCACCCGCACATCCACCGGGATGCTCTTCGAGGCTCCCACGCGGCGGATCATGCCCTCCTCAAGGACCCTCAGGAGGGCGGTTTGGCCGACAGGGGAGAGTTCGGCAACTTCATCCAGAAAGAGGGTGCCCCCATGGGCTTCTTCAAAACAACCCTTCCTATCTTCATGGGCCCCGGTGAAGGCCCCCTTGTTATGGCCGAACAATTCACTTTCCACAAGATCGCGGGGGATGGCCCCGCAATTCACGGTGACAAAGGGTTTCTTTCTCCGGCGGCCCATCGAGTGGATGGCCCTGGCTGCCAGTTCTTTTCCCGAACCGGTTTCGCCTGTCAACAGAACCCTCACATCACCGGTGGCCACAAGGGAAATCTTCGAGACGAGG
>JBFWNO010000185.1:0-2623 GCA_050251015.1 Planctomycetota bacterium | reverse complement strand
GGGGGACTGGAGAGCGCCGGTTCAAATCCGGCCATCCCGACTGTGGCCCGGCTGCGCGAAATGGGATAGCGGCCCGGCTTAAACCCGGGCGTTTGTGGGTTCGAGTCCCACGCTGGGCACTGGCGATTTGGAAAATGGCTCGGTAGGCAACTGGCAGACCACCCAAGCTCAGAATTTGGGATGCTGTGGGTTCAACTCCCACCTGAGCCACTGTCGGAAGTTACAGAGGAGTTCGCGTTGCTGTAGCGGATCCACTACCCCCCACCCTAACCCTCCCCCGCAAGGGGGGAGGGAACAAGAAGGGCCTGGCCTCTCCTGTCCCCTCCCCCCTTGCGGGGGAGGGTTAGGGTGGGGGGTAAGACACCCGCTCTAGCAGCCGCACTCTCCTCAAGGCCCTCATGGAGCAGTCAGGAGTGCTCGTCTGGTTGTCAACCAGAAGGTCGGGGGTTCAAATCCCCCTGGGGGCGCTGGATACGGGTTGTGTTCCCCATGGCGGTCTGTAAAACCGTCGGCTCAAAACGTTGGGGTGGTCGCCGGGAGGTTCAATTCCTCCGCAACCCACTGTCGGATGTTGGCTCGTTCGGCTAACGGTCAGGCCGCCTGTCTCTCGAACAGGAAATGGGGGTTCGATTCCCCCACGGGTCACTGGTTCACGGAAGGCCAAGTGGCGGAACAAGCAGACGCGCAAGCCTCAGGAGCTTGTGCCCGCGAGGGCGTGGGAGTGCAACTCTCCCCTTGGTCACTCTTCTTGCAGTCGGGCCAGTGCCCAGCCAGGCCTCATAAGCCAGGCACGCCAGGTGCAACTCCTGGGGCTGCAACTGTCGGCCGGGTGGCGGAATCAGCAGACGCACGAGGCTCAAACCCTCGGGCCCATCGAGGCGTGGGAGTGCAAGTCTCCCCCTGGTCACTGACGGTAGTTGTTCGCGGGATGGACTGGAGGTTGGTTCCAGCACGGTCTCATAAGCCGTACCACGCCGGTTCGAATCCGGCTCCCGCGACTCCAGGGGTCAGGGGTCAGGGGTCAGGAGTCAGAGAATACGATAGTAGAGCCACTGCATACTTGTCGTTACTGACCCCTGACCCCTGACCCCTGACCCCTGACCCCTGACCCCTGACCCCTGACCCCTGAGAAAGGCCGAGTGCGCGAACAGGCATAGCGACCAGGTCGAGGGCCTGGTGTTTGTGGGTTCGACTCCCACCTCGGTCACTGCCGGGGACGGCCGGCGCCGCCCAGGAAAGACAGCGGGAAGCGATTGTCGCCTGGCGGTCATCCGTCCAACACCGGTGGTCCCGTGGTCCAACGGCCACGACGCCTCGCTTACAACGAGGAGACGATGGTTCGACCCCATCCGGGACCACCTTTGGGGCTCATGGTCCAACGGGACGACACCTGCCTGGCGTGCAGGAGATCCGGGTTCAACTCCCGGTGGGTCCACTGACGGAAGGAAGGTAGCCGGATACGGTTGGCCGGGCCGCTCTGGAAAGGCGGTGTCCCGCCGGGACTGAGGGTTCGAATCCCTTGCCTTCCGCTGTTACCCCGATGGTGAAAAGGACATCATCCCTCGCTTCGAACGAGACGTTCCAGGTTCGAGTCCTGGTCGGGGTACTCACTGATGGTGGCTGTGGTGTAGAGGCCGGCACGCCTGGCTGTGAACCAGGAGGTGGGGGTTCGATTCCCCCCAGTCACACTTCCTTACTTTCCCCGATCGAGAGGTCCCGACCGGTCCTCGGGTCAGCCGGGGTCTACGGATGTCCTGTAGCCGGTCAGGGTGGTCGGCGTAGAATTGATCCCATCGGGTGCGTGGAATGCCATGCCGGTTGTCGCCCCACGCCTGCCAAGGTGACGATCCATGTCTGACGCCGAAAAGCAGTTACTTGCCTTGCTCAAGGAGCGGTCCTTCAAACGCGGGACGTTTCGACTGGCATCCGGCCGCACCAGCAGCTACTACATCGATGGGAAAATGACCCAGGTCCACTCCAGGGGCGCCCACCTCATCGGCGAGGTGCTGTACGAGCGCACGAAGGACCTGCGGATCAACGGCATCGGAGGGCTGGAGGTCGGCGCCGTGCCGATGGCCACCGCTGCCGTCATCAGCTATCACCTCCACGGCCAGGAGCTGGAAGGGTTCTGGGTCCGCGACCGCTCCAAGGGCCACGGCACGGAAAAGACGGTCGAGGGAGGGATCAAGCCCGGCGATCGAGTCGTGATCGTGGACGACGTTGTGACCACCGGAGGCTCGTCCATCCGGGCCATCCAGGAGGTCAGAAAGTTCGGCTGCGAAGTTGTCGCCGTGGTCGTCCTGGTGGATCGCCTGGCCGGCGCCGCTGAAGCCTTCGGGAAGGAAGGCATCACGGATTACCGCCCCGTGTTCACTCTTGAGGACCTGGGAGTCACGCCCGAAGTCCGTAACCCGGCGGCCACCACCTGACGCTGGCGAACCGGGCCCCGACAGCGTGCACCACGTTCAGCCCCGCCTGAGTTCTGACCAGCGTTCGCGAATCACAAAGAACACACCCAGGTTCTGAAAGCCGGCGGCTTGCCTCTCGGACGCCGAGTTGAAGACGCGATACAGCCTCGGGTCGTCCCTGGACCGGCCAAGGCAGGGGATGGGGTCCGTCTCCC
>JBFWNO010000184.1:0-2627 GCA_050251015.1 Planctomycetota bacterium | reverse complement strand
GTCAAACGACACCCCCAAAAAGGAGGTATCAAATGCAAGCGGCGCCAGGCAGGCTGGGACCTTAAGTTTCTCGAAGAAATCCTCATAGGCGCCGCTGAGTCAGAGAAGGTGTGATGCGTTCGCCCTGGCCTTGTTGTAGGTGGCGGGGAAATCGGTCGATGGCGTTTTGCGAGGCATGGGTTTACAACACCATCCGGTTCAGCGTGTAGAGCTTGGGTTTGACAGAATGAACTTTGTCGATGGCCTTGTGTGCCTTCGTGGAATTCATCGTGCCTCCTTCCGGTGTCGATCACTCACGCATGCGGCAATGTTTTTTCCAAATCGGGTATTCCAGCCAGAAAGATCGCATCGCTTTGGGAATGATGATAGCTCTTCAAGACAAACTCATTCCAGTAGTTCAGGCCAGGGCCGTATTTCAGAAAGTTGTGCAAAGCATCGCTGCCAAGCCCAGATTGCGACACCCCCCTCTTGAGAAACTGTGTCCAATCCTGCTTACTCGCTTGGGTCAAGATATATGGGGTCGTGAAGGCGACATGGTAGTGGACCAAATCGGGGAGTGGCGGCAAGAGACGGACGTACCAAAGTTCGCCAGGCCGTCCCAGATAACCAGAAGCAACATGGCAGGAGAATATGGCTTCCGTGACGAGTTCACGAAGCATGACGTGCGGGCCTTCCACGCCGACGTGTTCGTAGATGCCCATGCGGGAAGCAGTCATCAGCTTCAAGGCGTGAAGCTGGTGCGAGTTCATCCAGATCACGTTGTTCGCCTCGATCAGGCACGAAGCCAACGTATCAGTGCCATCGAATCGCAGATCGTAGAAGGCCCAGCAGGTGAAGTAGCTGGTCGTCAAGGGACTCATCGGCGGTCCCGAGGGCATGTATTCTTCCTCGGCCTTGGCGACGATCTTCACGAACTTCTTCATCTCCCGAAGTTGAGATACCAACTCGGAGAAGTTCGACGTAAGGTGCTGGAGGAAAACGTAGACGGCGTGAACCGGATCAAGGCCCTCATCGATGAACTTTTCGATGCTGGGCGTGCCAGGGCGGGGATTCGTCTCGGTGGTGGGAAGATCGAGCCGTGCTGCTGATTTGGTCAGCGTCCTGTGTAGCTTCTTGCTTGTCTGGCCCATTTTTTATCCTTTCAAAGCAAGATCATCCTAAATCAACCACTCCTCCTCTTCCTCGCTCGCTTCCGGCAGCCCCTCACGCATCCTGTTCGTGGTTTCATCCGCATCGAAGGCTTCAGGATCGAATGGCCCCCGCCACTCCAAAAATTCCTGATGTCGTTTGTGCGAACGGTTTGCCATCGCCTTGCAATACTCTTCGTAACCGTGAACACCGCCCACATCCTCGGGTGGACAGGCACGTTCACCTTCGAGGCAGAGAGGATATTCAACACCAGGCGTCGGCTTCGAATTGCCCTCGAAATAGACTTCTTGCTTCCAGCCGTCGCCAAAGTCGTACTCGTAGATGAGTGTGGTCGGCCCATTCTTCGCCAAAAGCTGGCTGAGCTTGGTTTCGGTGGAGTCTTCGTGTCCTTGCTCAACGAAGTCTTCTTCCATGAGCAAGGGGTCGCTGTAAACCTGATCGTCGATCTTGAAGAGATGCAAGTGGCAATTCTGCCAGCCCATCACCGTCTGGATGTGTTCGTGCAGTTTGTCCAAGGTACAATCCTTGGTCTGGATTCGCCGCCAGATCGGAGGCTCGATGCCCTTGAGGGTGATCTTGAATTGGTAGAGCAGCTTGGACATGGTTGGGCCTCGCTTCTTGCGTTTGGGTTCTGCAAGCTCACCACCCTGGTCTGCACGGCCATCAGACGGGATGGGAATATTCTAGTCGGTGGGCCAGGATTGGCATGGTTGTGAAGGCCCTGCCCGCCGCCAGCGGCGGGCAGGGCTGGTCCTCACCTGGCGCAGCTGGCTTCGTTGGAAGACGATGAAGCAAACCCAGCAACGCCGCCAGGCGTTGCTGGGCAGTCCTCACAGCACCCCTCTGGGCCGCACAGAATCGCTCAGGAAACATTTTCTCAAAGCAAGGTGGCCCACGGGCTGGCACTTTTGTGGACGGTTTTGAGAAGGCGGTGGGCGTGCAACTTTGGAAATTCCAGAGGCCTCGGTGGGATTCGATAGAGCAGGCCCCACCCGCCGCAGGCGGGTGGGGCTGGTCTTCACAGAGCTTCTTTCGGCTAGGAATCGGTGTGTCCCAAGTTGATGTCCGGTTGGACAGGCCCCACCCGCCGCAGGCGGGTGGGGCAGGTGAAACTGTGGCCAAGCCAAGGGTGCATAGACCACCAACCCCTGGCCGTGGCGTGCTATGGCGGCAACTGGTCAATTTGACAAGTTCAACGACGGTCTACGTCTGCTCACAGCTCTCCACAAGCATCCAGATCGTCTCCTCAACAAGCTAGGACTCGGAGAAGGAGGCCCCGCTGCCCGCCAGGGCAGCGGGGCTGTTGGCCCTGGAAGTAGCGTGGGCAGAGCCGTAGATTGGTAGCAACGAAGTAATTGATTAGCGCGTAATGCCGCTATAGAGCGGTGGAGAGGTCGGATGGCATGACGGCCTGAGATTACGGCGGCAGAGTGGCGGGAATGATGCGATGGCGCAACATGCCGCTGAGGAAGTCGAGG
>JBFWNO010000183.1:0-2661 GCA_050251015.1 Planctomycetota bacterium | reverse complement strand
CCTGAATGATGGCGGCCACCCTGGCCGGGAAGGAATCCACGCCATACGTCTGGATGGTCTCGATCATCATCGCCCGGGCCCCCGACCCGGACAGCGACTTCATGATGGCCGTCGGCAATGCCGGCACAAAGTCGGTGTTGGCACCCAGCCAGGCAAATGCTGTCGCCACTCCGTTGAGCAGCACATCCATGGCGCCACTGGCACGAAAGACCGCAACGGCCACCAGCATGGCAACCAGAAACGGGATCAGCCCGATCGCCACCTCAAAGCCCTGCTTGGCACCCGTGATGAAGGCGTCATAGCCATCGATCCCTTTCCGCCAGCCCGCCAGCAGGAAGACCACGATGATGGAGAGCAGCAGCAAGTTACCGACAAAGGCTGACCGCACCCCCAACATCTCCGGCGGCGCAGAGATGACCGCCGCCACCACCAAGCCCATCAAGGCAGCCAGACCCGCGGCGTAAGCCATCACCACCCTGTCCAGCAACTTGAGCTTCTGTATCCAGGCCACCATGAGCAGGCCCGCCAGCGTCCCCACCGTCGTCGTGATCAGGATGGGGACAAAAACACTGGCCGGATTGGTCGCACCAAATTGCGCGCGGTAGAGAAACACCGTCACCGGAATAAGGGTGACGGAGGCCGTATTGAGGACAAGGAAAAGGATCTGGGCATTGGTGGCTGTATCCGGCACCGGATTCAGCGTCTGCAAATCCTTCATCGCCTTCAGCCCGAGCGGCGTTGCCGCATTGTCGAGCCCCAGCATGTTGGCGGCCAGGTTCATGGTCACCGATCCGGTCGCCGGATGGCCGGCGGGCACCTCCGGCATCAGGCGCCGGAACAACGGCGCCAGCATCCAGGCCATCTTCTCGATCAGCCCTGCCTTCTCGGCAATCTGGAACAACCCCAGCCAGAAGCACAACAGCCCCGTAAGCCCCAGGGCAATCTCCACCGACGTCTTGGCGGCCTTGAAACTGGCATCAACGGCGCCCGCCACCACCTCTGGCTGCCCGCCAAGGGTGGCCTGATACAGGCAGGCCACAAAGGCAATCAGGAAGAACCCCAGCCAGATACGGTTAAGCATGTGCCATCCCTGTCACCGGTGGTATCCGACCGGCAAGATGCAAAAAGAATGAAGGGAAACCCCGAAGCGGCAAGTGAAACGGAATCAACGGCACGGCTCAAGGGGAGACCGCTGCAGCTGGCGCTTTTTTGTGCAACCTCACGTTGTTTCGAGAAACACAGCTATCCACATTTTCTGTGGATAAGTTTGTGTACATTCTTATGCACAAGCCCGCCAAGTCGCGCCAGTTGTGGCTTTGCTACAGTTTGGCGTTTTTTTCAGCACAAAAACAAAACCCAATAAAATCAGTAGCTTATTTTTTAAACAGGGCGAATTATCAGCTTTTGGCCATCCCGGACAGGAGCGTCGTCAGGATTTCAACAGGCTTGTCGGACAAAGTGCATAACCTCCTCACGAAAATCACTTGGATCAAACACCTGGATGAACTTAAAGTAAATTCTCAACATGATCCTCGAAACCCCTTTAAGTCCTGCATCCCACAAAAATGACCATGCGGACACCCTCTGCCCCTCCCCTCCCCTAGCCCGTACTGGATCCCTACCCGCCTTCCGTGCAAAACCTGTCATGCCGCAGGACTAGAGCAATTGCTCTACCCCGTCAAATGCCAATGCCTCGCAAGGTCAATACAGACCCGTGTCACGCCGTCTACTGTCCATTCATCACTACAGGATCGGAGAGTCTGTCCATGACCGCAGCCCTGCACAGCACCAGCAAGCCACTGAAAGAGCCCCCCTACGACGATGGAGGCCTGCCGCTGGTGGGTTATACCCTGCACTTCATGCACGACACGCTGGACCTGGCCTTCAAGCTGCAGCGCCGCAACGGCAACGTTTTCAAGTCACGGCAATTCCTCGACACGGTCTCCCTGATGGGACCCGACGCCGCGCAATATGTACTGCAGGATCGTGAAGACCGCTTCTCCTCCGCAGAAGGCTGGTCCTTTTTTGTCGGCAAGCTGTTTGAAGGCGCCATCATGGCGATGGATGATCCCCAGCACCGGATTGAACGCCGCATCATGCAACAGGCCTTCAAGAAACCGGCCCTCAGCAGCTACGTCGACAAGATGGCGCCCTACATGGTCGAGCGACTGTCGCGCTGGCATCCGTCCCGCAAGTTCATGGTTTTCCAGAGCATCAAGAAGCTGACCCTGGATCTCGCCGCACCGGTGTTCATGGGCATCGAGCTGGGTCCGGAAGCCGACAAGCTGAACGACGCCTTCCTGCACATGGCCGAAGCCTCACTGGGCTTCGTGCGCTATCCGGTACCCGGCACCAAGATGCACAAGGGCATGAAGGGCCGTGCCTACATGATCAAGGTCTTGCGGGACATGATTCCGCAGAAACGCGCGGTGGAAACGCCGGACCTGTTCAGCCAGAAGTGCCAAGCACGAAGCGAAAGTGGCGAGGTCTTCTCCGACGAACAGGTCATCAACCACATGAACTTCATGATGCTGGCCGCCCACGACACCACGACCAGCACCCAGACCACCATGATCTATGCCCAAGGCAAAAACCCGGAAAGGCAGGATCGACTGCGCGCCCATAGCAAGAAGCTCGCCGCCGACGGCCTCACCAACCTGC
>JBFWNO010000182.1:0-2679 GCA_050251015.1 Planctomycetota bacterium | reverse complement strand
GGTGGGGTATCAGGTCCGGATCACTAAGAAAATGGCATTCAATATCGGGATGAGCATTGGAAGCCATTCCAGCTTCCCGGAAAGCATCTTGACGGCTGGCGTGACGAAGGAATTCTGAGTTCCATGCGACTGAATCTCACGCAGAACCTCAAGCTCTCCCAGGAGATGAGGCTCACGCCGATGATGATCCAGTCCATGGAGATTCTGCAGTTGCAGATCCTCCAACTGCAAGCCCGGATCAACCAGGAGCTCGAGGAAAACCCCGTCCTGGAAATTGCTGATGAACCTGAGCACCCCGAAGCACCCGTGGAGGCCGAGGTTTCCGAAACACGCGAGATCGAGGGCACAGAGAAGGAGGGGTACACCCAGCTCGATACCTTCGAGAAGGGGATGTCTGAGGATGAGCCTCGCATCAAGCCTGGAAAGCCCGATATCGAGGGTATGGAAGCCAAGCATGAGGCCATGCAGAACACAGCAGCCCCCTCAATCACCCTCCAGGACCACGTCTACAACCAGCTTCGTCTGATGAAACTCAATGAGCGTGAGATGGAGATCGCGGAGCACATCGTCTTCAATATCAATGACGATGGCTATCTGCGGTCGAGCCTTGACGATGTCCTTATGAACATGATGGAGGACATTGACCCAGCGCCGACCGAAAGGGAGGCATTGGATGTCCTCGAGTTCATCCAACTCAATTGCGAGCCGGCAGGGGTCGGGGCGCGAAACCTGGCGGAGTGCCTCAGGATCCAGATGCGTGGGATCAGCGGCCTTCCGGATCTTGTGCGCCAGGTGATCGACACCAGTCTCGACGACCTCATGAACAACAGGCTCCCCCAACTCGCCAAAAAGCTGGGTGTCGACATTGAAACGGTCAAGGACATCAGGGGTTACCTTCATTTGTTCAACCCCAAGCCCGGGCTTTTATTCGGTCATTCCGAGGCCACCAAGGTCATGCCTGACGTGATTGTGGATGAGGACGAGAATGGGCAATTTGTGGTCCGCATGGAAAATGCGCAAATTCCCGAGTTGGTCATTTCCAAGGACTACAGCCAGATGCTGGAGAAGAAGTCCGCGGATGCCGGCACTGTGGGCTACATCAAAGGAAAGGTGGACAGTGCCCGATGGCTTATTGACGCCATCCAGCAAAGGCAGAACACCATCCACCGGATTGCATCGGAAATCGTAAGAGTGCAAGACGAGTTTCTGCGCCAGGGTGTCGAAAAGCTCAAATGTCTGAGAATGCAGGAAATTGCCGATGCGGTGGGTGTCCATGTGAGCACGGTCAGCCGTGCGATCTCCGGCAAGTTCATCCAATGTCCCCAGGGGATCTTCCCGATCAAGTATTTCTTCACGGGTGGAAGCGCCACGGAAGACGGGGGTTCCGAGAGTCATCGCGCGGTCCAGAACAAGGTGAGGGAGCTTGTGTCCAAGGAGGACAAAGCCAACCCCTTGAGTGATGATGAAATTGTTCGGCTGATGAAGGAGCAGGGGGTGACGTTGGCCCGCAGAACGGTCGCCAAGTACCGCAAGGTGCTCGACATCCCGCCCGCCCGCCTCCGCAAGAGTTTCTGATGTCCACTCCCCGTGTCCTCCGTCTTGTGGAACAGGCCGGCGACATGTTTCTCTTCCTAGTTCAGGTGGTCTCGCGTTGCCATGCTGGTAGCGCCCACAAGGGACAGTGGACCAGCCAGGTGGTCACCATGGGCGTTGCCAGCCTGCCCCTCATCGTGATCACCGGACTTTTCACGGGGCTGGTTTTGGCTGTCCAGACCTTCACGCAGCTTCACAAATTGGGGGCCGAGACTCTGACAGGTCCCATCGTAGGTGTTGGCATCGTGTCGGAGCTGGGTCCCGTTCTTGCGGCCCTGATGCTCTCAAGCCGGGTGGGTGGAGCCATGGCCGCCGAGTTGGGTACGATGAAGGTCACTGAGCAAATCGATGCCCTCCGTGTGTTTGGTACCGACCCGATCCGTCATCTCGTGGTGCCTCGCTTCCTGGCCTGCCTCCTGATTTCACCTCTGTTGACCCTCTTTGCCGATATCATCGGTGTGGCGGGGGGGTATGCCATCTGCACAGGCGTGTATCACATCGATCCTTACTACTACATGGAGAAAACCCGAGAGTTTCTGACCAATTTTCACTTGGTCACGGGTTTGGTCAAAAGTGTGGTCTTTGGGGGCATCATTTCGATCTGTTGTTGTTGGCGCGGCTTGATCACATCAGGGGGCGCCGAGAATGTGGGCCGTGCTACCACGCAGGCCAATGTTCTTTCCGCCGTTGGCATTCTTGTGGCCAATTTCTTCCTCACGGTCTTCATGCAAGGCCTCCGCTGGAGGTTTTTCTCATGACATCGCTTATCTCGGTGTCGAACCTCGTCAAGGCCTTCAGGGGTCGTCGTGTCCTTTCGGGGCTGAATTTTGAGATTCCACAAGGAAAGACCACGGTTGTGCTGGGGGAAAGTGGTGGAGGGAAATCCGTGTTTCTCAAGACCCTCGTGGGCCTCGTCACGCCGGATGAAGGCGAGATTCTCTATGCCGGGCACCCCGTTCAAAGTCTTTCGGAAGCCCAGTGGCTGGAGCACCGCCAAAAAATTTCCAATGTCTTCCAATGGGGAGCCCTCTTCGACTCCTTGAATGTCTTCGACAATGTGGCTTTCCCCCTCAGGGAACGGCGTGT
>JBFWNO010000181.1:0-2701 GCA_050251015.1 Planctomycetota bacterium | reverse complement strand
GTTTTCTCGGGGAGACCACCACCCACGGTCCCGGGTTCTTCGAGAGCGGCCACCGGACACTCCACCACGCAGGCCCCGCAGGAAGCGCAACCGGCCTCCTCAAAGCCCGTGCCATTGCCCATGATGATCTTGGCATCGAAACCACGGCCTTCGACCCCAAGGATGAAGGATCCCTGCACCTCGTCGCAGGCCCTGACGCAACGCTGGCACATGATGCACTTGGTCATATCGGCCTTGATGAAGGGGTGGGAGAAATCCTTCGGGACCCTGTGCTGTTGGGGGTTTTCGTAGCGCACATCCCGCAGGCCTACCTTGGCGGCCACATCCTGAAGTTCGCAACGACCGTTGGCACTGCAGGTCAGGCATTCGAGGGGATGGTCGCTGACCACCAGCTCGACGATGTTGTGGCGAAGCCTTTGAAGAAATGGCGACTTGGTGGTCACCTTCATGCCTTGGGCCACGGGAGTGTGACAGCTGGCGGAAGGCCGCTTGCCGTCGATCTCCACCATGCAGACCCTGCAAGCCCCATGCGGCTTCGTCATGTCGCTTTGACAAAGGGTGGGGATATCGACGTCAACCTCACGGGCTGCCTGGAGGATCATGGTACCCTCGGGAACTGTCACATCCATTCCATCAACGGACAAAGTCACCAGTTTGGGATCCGGGATGCTGATCATGCCTTCACCTTCTCCTTAGGAATCAATTTGTCAAACTCCTCGGGGAAGTACTCCATCAGGTTCTCAATCGGTGTCGGGATGGCCCCCCCCAGGGCGCACAAGGAACCGTACTTGAGTGTCTCGCACAATTCGGCCAGGAGCGTCATGTCGGATCGCACCCCCCTGCCCTCAAGGACCTTGTCGAGCAGCTCCGTGCCCCGCACGGAACCCAGGCGGCAGGGGAAACACTTGCCGCAGCTTTCCACCGCACAGAATTTCATCAGGTTCCGGCCGATGCGGATGAGATCCGTCTGGTCGTCGAACACCACGATGCCGGCATGTCCCAAGAGTCCCTTGGCCGCGCCGAAGGCCTCGAAATCAAGGGGCGTATCGAGAAGTGACTCCGGGAAGATTCCGCCCAAGGGGCCCCCGACCTGCACTGCCCTGAATTGACTTCCATCCTTCATGCCTCCGCACAGGTCGAAGAGGATGGTGCGCAGGGTGATGCCCAGGGGCACCTCGTAGAGCCCCGGCCTCTTCACCAGGGAATTCACGGACACCACCTTCGTCCCCCTGCTCTTGGCATGGCCAAGGGCGGCATAGGCAGACCCGCCATGGGTGATGATCCAGGGAAAGTTGGCCAGGGTTTCCACGTTGTTGACCACGGTGGGCATCCCGAAGAGCCCTTGAACAGCCGGGAAGGGCGGTTTGATCGATACCTGGGCTGGAAGACCCTCAAGACTCCTGAGGAGGGAAGTCTCCTCGCCACAAATATAGGCACCCTGCCCCCTCACCACACGCACCTCGCAGGAAAACGTCGAACCGAGGATGTGGTGACCGATCAAGCCCGCTTCGCGGGCCTCATTGACAGCTTCGGTGAGGACGCTGGTACTGCGGGGGTATTCATGGCGGACATAAATGTAGGTGGTGTCGGCCCCGATGGCATAGGCTGCCAGGAGCAGACCCTCGAGAAGGTTATGGGGATCCCTCTCCATAATCTCCTTGTCGATGTAGGCCCCGGCATCGCCTTCATCGGCATTGCAGACCACATAGCGACGCTCGGCATCCACCCCTGCGGCGGTGGCCAGCTTGACTCCGGCGGGGAAGCCCGCTCCACCCCGACCACGGATCTGGCTTTCCTTGATCAGGTCGATCACGTTGGTGGGCGACATGGTCTTGAGCACCCTGTTAAGGGCTTCATACACTCCGGCATTCTTCGCCTCTTTCAGCGAAACAGCCTTCTTGGCGAATCTTGCCGTCACGATCTGGGGACAAAGCTTCGTGGCATGGTAGGCGTTGACAGGTTCCTGGCCCGGTAATCCCAGCCCCTCAGCGGTTGCCGAACACATTCTCCGGGCCTCGGTTTCACTGGGCACCGAACGGACCTCATCACCCACCATCACATTGGGCCCGCTTCCGCAGTATCCCAGGCAGGCCACCTCGGCCACTTCCAAACCCTCGGGCCCGGAGCCTTCCAGCCACTTGCGGCATTTCTCGCCACCTGCGGCTTGGCAGGCTTCGCCAATGCACACCTTGATCGTCGGCCCCTTTTCCCTGTCATGAGCGCGCCACTCATCGTAGAACTTGACCACGGAGCGCACATGAACCTTGGGAAGGTTGTGGGCCAAGGCCATGGCATCAATATCGGTATCGGTGATCGCGCCATGGGCCTCCATATGACGGGCAATCACGTCATAGATGGTGTCACCATGGCCCAAAAAGCGGTTCTGCAGGGCTATAAGATTGGATGACACGCCAGGGCCCCTTTCAACTGCTATATATTAGCAAATATGACCCCCTCCCCCCCTTGGCCACGGCTTGGAACCCAAAGTTTCAAAGACGCCTCCAACCAATGGGACGAACTGATTGTCGAGGCTCCTCTCATGGTTGAGATTGGCCAAAGCCGTTTGCTCAATTACCGCACACCCGGTGAAGATGAGGCCTTGGTGCGAGGGTTCCTCTTAACTGAGGGATTCATCATATCATCTTCGGAAGTGGTTTCCATCGAGATCCGCCCCTCGGAAGACGGGCCGGAAATCGACGCG
>JBFWNO010000180.1:0-2801 GCA_050251015.1 Planctomycetota bacterium | reverse complement strand
TGCAACTCGAGAGCATGAAGCTGGAATCGCTAGTAATCGCGGATCAGCATGCCGCGGTGAATACGTTCCCGGGCCTTGTACACACCGCCCGTCACACCATGGGAGTTGGTTTTACCTGAAGCCGGTGGGCTAACCGCAAGGAGGCAGCCGACCACGGTAGGGTCAGCGACTGGGGTGAAGTCGTAACAAGGTAGCCGTAGGGGAACCTGCGGCTGGATCACCTCCTTTCTGGATCGAGGACGGCAGGATGGGTTCGGGCGAGCAATCGCCTCGGGCGGCATCTCGTGCTCGGTACAACATGGCCGGGGCAGTACCGGCCGGGGTCCTTCTGGATCCTGGCGCTGATGTCCTGTTTCCGGCCCGGGCGCCGCCGCCGGCGCATCCCTTCCCCAAGGAACCAAGAAGACGGCCGCCATGGCCGGCCGGATTGAACCGGCCAGCATGGGCGGCGCGCGCTTCGATCGGTAGCGGGCTAGTAGCTCAGTTGGTTAGAGCGCGCGCTTGATAAGCGTGAGGTCGGAGGTTCAAGTCCTCCCTGGCCCACCAGCCACATGAGCCAGCCCCGTGATCCCATATTCCCGTGGCTCTGGCCATGGCGACCGCCGCGTCGGGGGCGTAGCTCAGCTGGGAGAGCACCTGCTTTGCAAGCAGGGGGTCGTCGGTTCGATCCCGTCCGCCTCCACCAGGCGCTGCCCGCGATGCGCGGGGGCAGCCGGTCCGGGCGATGGGGGTTCCTTGAGGAAGTATCGGGTTCGGGCGTCCGCCGATGGCGGGTCCCGGGAATGTTGGACATCGTGAATAGGGGTTAACTAATGACCGAGGCGCTCTGGGCCTCGCGCCCATGCATATCCTCTTGCCGAGGGGATGCGGGGTTGGTCCGGAGCGTAGTTGTGTCTTGGTGATCGTTGGTTCCGGTTGCGGGGGTTTTTCTCCGTGCGGGACACGATCTGCTGGGACCAAGCGTCTATAAGGGCATCTGGTGGATGCCTTGGCACTGAGAGGCGATGAAGGACGTAGCACGCTGCGATAAGCCATGGGGAGGGGCGAGCGCCCGTTGATCCGAGGATTTCCGAATGGGGAAACCCCATCCGCAAGGATGATCGCCGACTGAATCCATAGGTCGGCGAGGCGAACCCGGTGAACTGAAACATCTCAGTAACCGGAGGAAAGGACATCAACCGAGACTCCGTTAGTAGTGGCGAGCGAACGCGGACCAGGCCAGTGATCGTGAGGCTCCAACCGGAACCGTCTGGAAAGTCGGACCGCAGTGGGTGACAGTCCCGTACGGGTAACGGGCCTTGCGATCCTTGAGTAGGGCGGGACACGTGAAATCCTGTCTGAACGTAGGGGGACCACCCTCTAAGCCTAAGTACTCCTCAGTGACCGATAGTGCACCAGTACCGTGAGGGAAAGGTGAAAAGCACCCCGACGAGGGGAGTGAAACAGACCCTGAAACCGGATGCCTACAAGCAGTCGGAGGTTGGAGGACAGAAGTCAGGGATCGGCCCCAGCATGCTGGGGATGGATCTCTGGTATCTGGCTTCTGGTTGACGGCGTACCTTTTGTATAATGGGTCAGCGAGTTAGTCTTTGCAGCAAGCTTAAGCCGATAGGTGAAGGCGTAGCGAAAGCGAGTCTGAATAGGGCGCCCAGTTGCAGGGATTAGACCCGAAACCGAGTGATCTAGCCATGGGCAGGTTGAAGGTGCGGTAACACGTACTGGAGGACCGAACCCACTCCCGTTGAAAAGGTAGGGGATGACCTGTGGTTAGGGGTGAAAGGCCAATCAAACTCGGAAATAGCTGGTTCTCCGCGAAATCTATTGAGGTAGAGCGTCGGGATTGACGCCACCGGGGGTAGAGCACTGGATGGGCTAGGGGGGCGCGAGCCTTACCAAACCTAACCAAACTCCGAATACCGGTGAGCGATTGCCCGGCAGGCAGACCATGGGTGCTAAGGTCCGTGGTCGAGAGGGAAACAGCCCAGACCGCCAGCTAAGGTCCCCAAGTGGTGGCTAAGTGGGAAAGGATGTGGGAAGGCCAAGACAGCCAGGAGGTTGGCTTAGAAGCAGCCATCCTTTAAAGAAAGCGTAATAGCTCACTGGTCTAGACAAGCCGTCCTGCGCCGAAAATGTATCGGGGCTCAAGCCACCCACCGAAGCTGCGGGATCCGAAAGGATCGGTAGCGGAGCGTTCCGTAAGCCTGTGAAGGTGAACCGCGAGGTTTGCTGGAGGTATCGGAAGTGAGAATGCTGACATGAGTAGCGACAATGCGGGCGAGAAACCCGCACGCCGAAAGTCCAAGGGTTCCTGCGCAAGGTTAATCCGCGCAGGGTTAGCCGGCCCCTAAGGCGAGGGCGAAAGCCGTAGTCGATGGGAACGGGGTGAATATTCCCCGGCCTGCTGGTGGTGACGAAGGTCGGGTTCCGTATTCCCTTATTGGATTGGGGATGCGGCTGAGATCTTCCGGGAAATAGCCCCAGCATATAGACCGTACCCGAAACCGACACAGGTGGACTGGTAGAGTATACCAAGGCGCTTGAGAGAACGATGTTGAAGGAACTCGGCAAATTGCTCCCGTAACTTCGGAAGAAGGGAGACCCTTGCTTGGGCAACCAGGTGGGGGTGGCACAGACCAGGGGGTGGCGACTGTTTAGCAAAAACACAGGGCTCTGCGAAGTCGATGAGACGACGTATAGGGTCTGACGCCTGCCCGGTGCCGGAAGGTTAAGAGGAGGGGTGCAAGCTCTGAATCGAAGCCCCGGTAAACGGCGGCCGTAACTATAACGGTCCTAAGGTAGCG
>JBFWNO010000179.1:0-2808 GCA_050251015.1 Planctomycetota bacterium | reverse complement strand
GCACCATCAACTGTTGATGGATTCGGCACATAGGAAAGTTGTCATGGCACGGCGTCTCATGCGAGACCTCCTGAGCCGATTATAACCCTGCCGATTACTCGAAATCTTCGGGGTCGAAGCCTTCCATGTTGCCGGTGAGCATCTGCAGGGTGCTCCTGAAGATCTCCACCTTCACCACTCGGACATCAAGGACTGTTCCTGATTGGATGTAACCAATATCAGGATCGAAGAGCCCAACCTGGACACCCACGACAGCCGTCAAGTCGCGAATGTAGGCCTGTTGTTGGAGGAAGGTGATCACATTGCGAGCACCACCCGGAATGGTGATGAGTTCCCTACGGAGAAGTTTCCACCGATTGAGGATGAGGGGAATACAACTCTTGTCATCCATCTGGGCGGCCAATTGTGACCAACGGGCACTTTCGTCCAAGGGTCCCTTTTGAATGACACCCCTGGCATGAGTCGGCAGAGTCTGGCCCTTGCGGACCGATGCGATCACACTGGCCATGCCCGCAGCCACCCTGGGGTCCTCCTCCTTGGGGTAGAGCTCCATCAGCTCGGCATCCATGAATTCGGGTTTGAGCGGAGCCAACAAGCCATAGGCCATTGCCTTGATCTCGGGATCTCCTCCGCGGGTCAGGCGGGCGAGAGCCGGTGCCGCCATGATGCCCGATTCATCAACGGTCTTTTTTAACCCGTTGAGTGAATCCTCATAACCCTCCTTGCCCAGTTTGGTTCTCAAGTTGAGAACACCGGAGCGAACGGAGTTTCCAACTTGTTCATAGGCGGAAAAGTCGAACTGTTTCGAAGGAGCCCAGCGTTTTCCAGAGAGCCACCATCCATTGCTCAACAAATCATCAATGCGGGGTACGACCTTGCCATTGACAAGATTGAAGCCCACCCTATGGAGTAGGCCTTCATGCATTGGCTCCATCGCCAATCCATAACGGAAAGCCATCTGGGCATAATCACGGCGACCCAGTTTCAAGGCCTCCTCACCCAGCGACAGACAAACATTGGCTTGGCCCGGCATGAGTTTGGAGGCATGCACGGCCGACATCAACCGGCCCTGGAAATCTGCCTCATCAAAGGCGCCTTCAGCGAGGGCCAAAACCGGTGTGGTACCCAAAATGACGGCTAAAAAGAGATAAAGGCGCATCGTTTTCATTTTATGCAACTTGCAATTGCCGTGCCAATTTTGGGGGAGTTGGCGCTGGCCCTGCGCCGCTTTTCAAGTGCAAACCTGTATGCGAGGGCCCCCACTGGAACAGGAAAATCGGCGCGAAACCAGACACCAACTCCCCTGAACGAGGGGTGGCGCTGGCAGGCGTCCACGGCGGAGCGGAGCGTCCTCGCGAGCACGTCGTGGACAGCCAGCGACAGGACCCCCGAGAAGGTCTGGACTAAACAGTCGCGGTGACCTTGCCAGTGATCTCCTGGCAGGCCAGGGAGTGTCCGGGGGCGACCTCGACGAGCACCTGTTCCTGCTTGGCGCAATCGGGTTTGGCCATGGGGCAGCGTGTGCGGAAGGGGCAACCCGAGGGCTTGTGCAGCGGACTTGGGACATCGCCCGAAAGCACCTGCCGCTGACTCTTCTTGAGGGGATCCATGCGTGGCACGGCCGACAGGAGGGCCTGGGTGTAGGGATGACGGGGCCGGTGGTAGACCTCCCGGGAGGGTCCCACCTCAACGATCTTGCCCAGATACATCACAGCAATGCGGTCGGAGATGTGCTCCACCACGCCCAGATTGTGGGCAATGAAGAGGTACGTCAGGCCAAATTCGCGCTGAAGCTCCATCATCAGGTTCAGCACCTGGGCCTGGATCGACACATCCAAGGCACTCACCGGTTCGTCGGCAATCACCAACTCGGGTCGGGTGGCAAGAGCCCGGGCAATGCCCACCCTCTGGCGCTGACCGCCGGAGAATTCGTGGGGATAGCGGCCGGACTGGTCCTCACTGAGGCCCACTCTGGCAAGGAGAGATAGCATCCGTTCGCGCCGCTCCTTCTTTGAGAGATCCAAATGCAGGGCCATCGGATCCTCCACCATCCTCCCTACCGTCATGCGGGGGTTCAGCGAGGAATAGGGGTCCTGGAAGATCATCTGGATCTTCGCCCGGTAGGGCATCAGTTCGCCTCGGGGAAGGTCGAGGATCTGTCGGCCGTCATAGCGGACCTCGCCGTCCAACCGGGCTTGGGGGGCTGTGTGGCGGATGAGGTTGATGATGGCTCTGCCGGTGGTGCTCTTGCCACAACCCGACTCCCCCACCAGGCCCAGGGTCTCGCCGCGGCGCACTGAAAACGAGACCTTGTCCACGGCCCGCACCTCGCCGGTCTGGCGGAGGAAAATGCCGCTGCGCACGGGAAAGCCGACCTCCAGGTTGCGGACATCCAAGAGTGGAGAGAGCCCCCCACCCTGACCCTCCCCCCCAGAGGGGGAGGAAGTATGTGATGGGCTACTCACAGGGGGTCCCCTTCACAAGATGACAACGGACCTGGTGCCCGCCACCGGCGTCCACCAAGCGGGGCTCCTCGGCATGGCAACGGGCCTCGGCCCTGTCGCAACGGTTGGCGAATCGGCAGCCGGGCGGCATCTCGAGAATCCCCGGCACCGTGCCGGGAATGGCGTAGAGCGCCTTCTTCTCGTCGGCCGAGTCGGGGTTCGGGATGCTTTTCATCAATCCCTGGGTGTACGGGTGGAGTGAGCTCTTGAACAGGGAGACCACATCGGCACATTCCTGGACCTTGCCGCCATACATGACCACGACGCGATCGCAGAACTCGGCCACCACCGCAAGATCGTGGGT
>JBFWNO010000178.1:0-2865 GCA_050251015.1 Planctomycetota bacterium | reverse complement strand
CATGCAGTAGTGCCCTCAGGTTTGATCTGCGCCCGTAGCTCAGGTGGATAGAGCACCCGCCTTCTAAGCGGGTGGTCGCGGGTTCGAATCCTGCCGGGCGCGCCATCCTCGGTGTGAAGACAGTGGTGGCCGTAGCTCAGTTGGTAGAGTCCCGGATTGTGATTCCGGCTGTCGTGGGTTCGAGTCCCATCGGCCACCCCATTATTTGATGCGTTTTTGCAGAAATCGTTTGATTTGATGGTTGCAAATACGTAATATGCGCGCCGCTTCGCTAGACGCGCAGCAAGACGAGTTTGGGTCGTTAGCTCAGCTGGTAGAGCAGTGGACTCTTAATCCATTGGTCGTAGGTTCGATCCCTACACGACCCACCAAATTCTAAGATGTAACAAGAAAGGCGCCTTGGTGGCGCCTTTTTTGTTGCCCGGATTGCCTACCCTGAATCCGGGGAGGGCATTGTCCGGCCGGATGGCTTTTCTTCTCGCCCCCATTCCTTATAATGCCCCTCTTTTCGCGACACACCGGGCGACAGCGAGTCGGCTCCGGCCCTACAGAACAGAGGACGCCATGCAAGTTTCCGTTGAGACTACTTCCACCCTTGAACGCCGCATGACCATCACCGTGCCTGCGGCCCGCGTGGACAGCGCAGTCAACGACCGCATCAACCAGACCGCCCGTACCATCCGTATGGACGGCTTCCGTCCCGGCAAGGTGCCTGTCGCCGTCATCAAGAAGCGTTTTGGCGCCAGCATTCGTCAGGAAGCCCTGGGTGACCTCATTCGTGACTGCTTTTATGAGGCTGTCACCAGCCAGCAGCTGAACCCGGCCGGCATGCCGACCATCGAGTCCATCAAGGACGAAGGCAGCGCAGAAGTGGCCTTCGTGGCCAGCTTCGAAGTCTTCCCGGAAATCACCCTCGGCAGCTTCGCCGGCATCAAGATCGAGCGCCCGGTGGCTGAAGTGACCGATGCCGACGTCGAAAAGATGGTCGACACCCTGCGTCGCCAGCGCGCCAAGTGGGACGAGACCGCCGATGCTGCCAAGGATGGTGATCGTCTGGATGTGGACTTTGAAGGGTCTGTCGATGGAGAAGTGTTCGAAGGCGGCACCGCCAAGGGATTCGCCATCGTCATCGGCTCCAAGCGCATGATCCCGGGCTTCGAAGAGGGCCTGATCGGTGCCAAGGCCGGTGAAGAGCGTACCCTGAATGTCACCTTCCCCGAGGATTACCAGGCCGAAGCCCTGAAGGGCAAGGCAGCCGTGTTCAAGGTCAAGGTCAACAAGGTGCAGACCCCGGTGCTGCCCGAGCTGAATGACGAGTTCATCAAGGCGTTCGGCGTTGCCGAAGGCGGCGTCGAGAAGTTCCGCTCCGACGTGCGCAAGAACATGGAGCGCGAACTCAAGCAGGGCATCAAGAACAACATCAAGGGTCAGGTGCTGGAAGGCTTGGTCTCCACCCAGAACGTTGATGTGCCCAAAGCCATGATTTCAAACGAAATCCAGCGTCTGCGCGAAAACATGATGCGGCAGTTTGGCGGCAATGCCAAGAACATCAATCCGTCCATGCTGCCGGACGAGCTCTTTGCCGAGCAGGCCAAGCGTGCAGCAGCCCTGGGGTTGCTGGTGGGCGAGATCATCAAGTCGGCCGAGCTGAAGGTTGATGCCAATCGCGTTCGTGCCCTGATCGAAGAAATTGCCGAAAGCTATGAAACGCCGGCTGATGTGGTGAATTGGTACTATGGCAACAAGGAGCAGTTGCAGCAGGTAGAGTCCGTGGTGCTGGAAGACCAGGTCGTTGACCATGTCCTGTCCCAGTCCCAGGTGTCCGACAAGCCCTGTGGCTATGAAGACGTCCTGCGTCCCCAGCAGGGCTGATTGTTCCCCGCTCCTGGCGGCTCCGGCCGCCAGGACACACATGTGGCCTTGACCACAGCGCTTCTCTCTCCGACACTCACTGACGTGACATATGGCCCCGAAGGCTCCAGCCGGACCTCGGGATCTATCGGACAGTCGTCTTCAAGGAAACAGCATGACATACGTCATTCCTCCCCATGCCGGGATCGTACAGCCCCAGAGTCTTGGCCTGGTGCCAATGGTGGTTGAGCAGTCGGCCCGCGGTGAGCGTGCTTTTGACATCTACTCGCGCCTGCTCAAGGAGCGCGTGATTTTCATCGTGGGGCCCATTGAGGACCAGATGGCCAATCTCATCGTGGCCCAGTTGCTGTTCCTGGAGTCCGAGAATCCGGACAAGGACATCCACCTGTACATCAACTCGCCGGGTGGCTCCGTCACTGCCGGGATGTCGATTTACGACACCATGCAGTTCATCAAGCCGGATGTTTCAACCATTTGCGTGGGTCAGGCGGCCTCCATGGGGGCTTTCCTGCTGGCGGCCGGCCAGAAAGGCAAGCGCTTTTGCCTGCCCAATTCGCGCGTGATGATTCACCAGCCGCTGGGTGGCTTCCAGGGCCAGGCCTCTGACATCGCCATCCACGCGCAGGAAATCCTCAAGATCAAGGGGCGCCTGAACGACCTGTTGGCCTACCATACCGGCCAGCCGCTGGAGCAGATCGAAAGGGACACGGATCGTGACAATTTCATGAGTGCTGTTGATGCCCAGTCTTATGGCCTCATTGATACAGTACTGGAGAAGCGCCCCTGAGGTGCTTCGGGATTTGACGAGGTAATGATATGACCGATGAGCGCAAGAGCGACGGCAAGCCGCTGTTCTGCTCCTTCTGCAGCAAGACCCAGCATGAGGTGACCAAACTCATCGCCGGGCCTTCTTCGGTATATATCTGCAATGAATGTGTCGATCTTTGCAACGACATCATTCGTGAGGAAGTGCCGGCCGAAGGCCATGAGAAG
>JBFWNO010000177.1:0-2900 GCA_050251015.1 Planctomycetota bacterium | reverse complement strand
GCATGCTCGACTACTGGATGGCCCTCAAGATGGAGGGAAGCCCGAAACGCAAGGGGTCCTGGTTGGCGCTGAGCCTCGTCGGAAACTTTGCCCTGCTGGGTTGGTTCAAATACACCAATTTCTTCCTCGCCGAGAGCTTTGCCTTGGCCAAGCTGATGGGATACGAGCCCGGACCCACCCCTGTGCTCGACATTCTCCTGCCGGTGGGCATCAGCTTCTACACCTTCCAGTCCCTCAGCTACACCATCGATGTCTACCGAGGGGAGCTCAAGGCCCGGCGGAGCATCCACGAGTTCCTGATGTTCGTGACCTTCTTCCCCCAACTCGTGGCCGGGCCCATTGTGAGGGCCAGCGAGTTCCTGCACCAACTCGACAGGCCTGTCAACCTGACCTGGGACCGCATCCGCACCGGAAGCCAACATTTCATGGTCGGGTTTATCAAGAAGGTGGTGATTGCCGACCGTCTGAGTGTGCTGGTGGACCTCTATTTCAGCCAACACAGCCACTACGGTACGCTCACGGCTTGGTTTGCCGTGACCGCTTACGCCCTGCAGATCTACGGTGATTTCTCGGGATATTCCGATATGGCCATCGGCCTCGGCCACCTTTTCGGATACAACCTGCCGGAAAATTTCCGCAGACCGTACCTGGCGAGGAACGTCTCTGAATTCTGGAGGCGCTGGCACATCAGTCTTTCCACCTGGCTTCGGGACTACCTCTACATCCCCCTTGGCGGGAACCGGCTGGGGTCCGCGCGACGCTGGCTGAATCTGTGGATCACCATGCTCCTGGGAGGACTCTGGCACGGAGCCAACACCACTTTCCTGGCCTGGGGCGCGCTCCACGGAAGCTACCTGGTGGCCCACCGCCTCCTGACTAGCGACAGGCTGCCCGGGGTTTGGCATTCGTTTTTGAAGATCCTGTTTGCCGGAAACATCCTCAACAGACTCCTGACCTTTGTCTGCGTGTTGGTGGGCTGGGTGTTTTTCCGTTCATCCACCATGGATCAGGCCCTCGATATCCTCTCTCAGATGTTTATCTGGCATCCCGAGGAACATCCCGAATATTTCCCCGAGGGCCTTCTCATCATCGCCTGCGTGCTCTTTTTCCACATCCTCACGGAATGGAAAGACATGATTCTCTGGGTCAACCGCCTGCCGCTCATCTGGAAAACCGGCGTCTACGCCCTCTTCCTGATGGTGATCGTGCTCTTCGGCGACATCGATGTGGCGCCCTTCATCTACTTCCAATTCTGATCATCGCCCCTCAATCTCCATCTCGCTCCACAGACCCTCTTCGGTCAGGGAAAGATGCACTCTCACATCGGGCAACGGCGAGGCCTCTTCGCCCACGTTGATCAGGGGGACATCGCGGGCTTCCCCATGGCGTCGGCAGGGCTTGCCGGCCTCAAGAGCCTCACCTTCGGGGCAGACCCTTTCACAACCCTGAATCAGGGCCAGTTCGTCAGGCTTGATTTGCAGGCGCTGAGCCAGGACTTTTTCCGCCTGAGCAGTCCAACAGGCATGATGCCCCGACTCGGCACGGCTTAGGTTCATCAAGAGTCTCAATTTTTTCATCCTGCTTGGGCTCCATGAAAGGTGGAGGTGCCCCTTGGGGCCCACGGGCTCCTGCGACACGGCAGAAACTGCTTCCAACACCTCCGGACGATTGGCAATCACCACATGGGTGGGATTCACCCAAAAGTAATAGCGCAGGGTCATGCCGAAAAAAGTGAAGGCATACACATCCACCTCCCCGCAGGGACGCTGGATCCGGGCATGCCTCAGCTGGCCCCATTCGGAATCCATGGTCCGGAGAATGTCCGGAAGTTGTGTCAGGATTTTCTTCACGGCCTTTTCATCGGTATGCCTGAGTTCGATGGAACTGGGCATGGTGAGGAAGGAGATCACCGCCCCCGCTCCGGCCATGTCGTCGAGCCCCCTGCGACCCCACTGACCCACTTGAGTCGCATCGAAGTAGATCACGGGTTCGCCATCAAACACCCTCACAAGGAGTTCCCCCGTCAGGGCGTTGAAGGCCTTCCCACCTTCCGAAGAGTTGCCCATGAGCATGACCGGCCTGAGGATTTCCCTCTTGGGCACCTTGCAGGACACGCTGAAGAGTTCCCCTTCGGCGGCACCGGCGGCAGGCTGAGGTTCCAGACCCGCCAGCATCTTCTGGGCCTCGTCATAATAGCCATCCTGGATGAGGGGCAGAACCACGGTCTTCACCCTGAGGATCTTTCCCTCCTCCAGCACTTGGATGCCAATGGGATCGAAATACCTCGACCAATAGTTGGAATAGTCTGAAAGGAAGGAGGCATAGGCCGCAGCTTCCGTGTTCGAGATCTTGTCGAACGGCAGGTCGGCCACAGGCGTCATCGACCAGGGCTGTCCGTATTCGGACGTGGTGGAACTCGCCGCCTCGATCTTCTCGCCCAAAAGATCCCCCAGTTTGGCGTCCGTCATCTTCATCAAGGCCAACATGCGACGACGCTCAAGGATCTTCCAGCGTGGACTCAGCCATTTGCGCATGGCATCGTCAGAGAAAAAAATGAAGGCCAATTCCCCCTCGGAACGGGGCTGGAGCCTCCGGATGTACTCGTAATCAGGGGCCTTGGCCATGGTGCCACCCGATGACCTGGCGGCCAAAATGGCCTTGAGCAGACTTTCATGGCTGACAAGGATGGCGACATCCCCTTCCTGAAGGAGCCAGAAGGCGCCGGGAGCCCCTTTGCGGTAGAGGGTGACCCCGTGACCCGCCACCTCCACTTGTTCGCCTGCCCCGTTCCGGAGATTCAGGAAATTGGCAAAGACATGGGGCTCCTTGTGCTTGATGGCCAGGGCAAAGGACGTGCCCTCGAAGAAGTAGAAATCGGTGGCTATCACGGCCGTCTCTCC
>JBFWNO010000176.1:0-2911 GCA_050251015.1 Planctomycetota bacterium | reverse complement strand
CCCGGTGTCGCGCGGCGATCTGGCCACGCTCAAGCTCCACCTGCAGGCGCTGGAAAGCCATGCCCCCCAGCTTCTGCCCATCTACAAGAAGCTCGGCCAGCACGCCGTCACCCTGGCCCTTTCCGGTCAGTCTCTCTCGGACGACGCCGCACGGCAGATCGTCAACCTCTTCTCGGATTGATCATGCCTGAAGTATGGCCACCCAAGTCCGAGGGGTGGCGCCGGTGGGCGCCCATCTCGGCGCGGAGCGTTATCGTGAGCACCGAATGGGCTACCGGCGACAGGACCCCGAGGAAGGCGACACCATGATCGTCCTATCCATTGGAACAGACCCCGCAGGCCCGCTCCCCCAACCCCACGACTTCGTGGAATGGCGCCTTGACACCCTTCCCCTGAATCCGTTGACACTCCGGAAAATCCGCGTCCCCTGGATTGCCACGGCGCGCACGGCCCGCGAAGGGGGCCAGTTCAGGGGCAGTCCGGGAGAGAAAATCAGGTTGCTCCATGAAGCCCTGCGCGCCGGGGCCCGGTGGGTGGATCTGGAGGCTGCGGAACACCACGCCGATCTTCCCACCGAGCATCTGGTGCGGAGCCTGCACCTCAAGGACAGCGCACCCGGAGCCCAACGTGCCGGACTCAGCCTCCTGCAATCGGCTCCGGGAGCCCGGCTCAAGTGGGTCAGACCCGTCGAGGAGGCCGGCTCCCTCTCCCCTGTGGAAAGGGCGCTCCTTCGCTCCGGTCGGCCCGTACTCCTGGTGCATTCCGGCGAGGCGGGACAGTGGACAAGGTTGCGGCCCCCCGGCCTGGCCTGGAGCATCGCGCCCCTGCCAGGCCTGCCGACGGGCCGGGGCCAGGTGGAGCTGGCGGATCTGGCCGAGGGTCTCCCCGGCCCTCTCTGGGGGATCACGGGCTGGCCAGTGTCCCATTCGCTCTCTCCTGCCTTTCATAACGCTGAGCTCCGGCGGCGGAAGCTCAAGGGACTCTACCTCCGGTTCCCGGCCCGCGAACTGGGCACCTTCCTCCAGTCTGATGCCGGCCACCATGTGCAGGGGTTGTCGGTGACAGCCCCGCACAAGGTGGAGGCCCTCCGCCATGCCTCCACCGCCTCAGCCTGTGCACAGGAAGCCGGGGCCGCCAACACCCTGGTACGGCGCCCTTCAGGATGGCACGCCGAGAACACCGATGCTCTCGCTCTGAAAGCTCTCCTACAGGAGAAAGGCGCCAAGGGTCCGGCTCTTGTGCTGGGGACCGGGGGTCTTTCCCGGGCCGCTTGCTGGGCCCTCAAGACCCTGGGACTCACTCCCACCACCGTGGGACGCGACACCTCGGGAGTCAGGGCTTCTGATTTCTCCACCGTGATCCAGACCACGCCGGCCGAGATGAACGGAGCACCTCCCCCCCTGGGCACCGCCGCCTGCCGTCCCGACACTCTTCTCGTGGAGGGCCTCTACACCGTATCAACCCGATTCCTCTCTGAGGCTCCCGCCTCCTGCCCGCGGATCACCGGCCAGGATCTCTTTGCGGCCCAGGCCCGCCTTCAAGCCGGACTCTTTTTCGGATGAGTCTCCCTCCCCTGATCCTGGTGGGCATGCCGGGAACGGGAAAGACCCATTGGGGCCGCCGATTGGCATCCATGCACGAGGTGCCCTTCACGGACCTGGATGCCTGGGTGGAACAGAAGTCCGGAACCTCCCCCTCAACCTTTCTCACCTCGGGAAGGGCCGTGGAATTCCGGCATTGGGAGGCCGCTGGCCTGCGAGCCTGGCTGGAAAAGCCGGATGGGATCCTGGCCACCGGCGGAGGCACTCCCCTGGTGCCCGATTGCCTGAGTGTGTTGCTGAGGTTCCCCCGTGTCCTTCTTCTGATCTCTCCGCCGGAAGTCCGCCTGGATCGCATGCAGGAAAGCCCACGCCCCCTGCTCACCGGCGCTAATCCAGCCTCACTGCAGGCCCGACTGGAGGCGGAACGAGGCTTGGTGTACTCCGCCGTGGCCAAGGCTGTGGTGGACACTTCGGGGGCGCAGCATGATGTGGAACAGAGGCTTCTCGACATCCTAGCCTCGATGTCGAACGGCGCATTCCGCGCCCCTACACCATGAAAACACGAAGCGTTATACTGGTTTGATGCCCCAGTTTCTTTTCGATGTCTCCACCCTCGACAAGGCGAAGCCAGTGCTCACTGCCGCCGACATCGAGCGCATCAACCCCCACCGCCACGAATTCCGCCTCATTGAAAGCGTCCTGCACATCGACACGAAGGCCCAACTTGCGGTGGGTTACTGGCCCGCCCGCGACAACCAATTCTGGGTCCGGGGCCACATCCCGGGCCGCCCTCTCTTCCCTGGTGTCTTGCAAATGGAGGCCGCCGCCCAGCTCTGTTCCGTGCTGGCGTTCCAGTGCGGGATCACCGACGACAAGAACTTCTTCGGCTTCGTCGGCCTCGAGGACGTCAAGTTCCGCCGTCAGATCGTCCCCGGCGACGACATCTATTTCATTGCCAAGGTCCTGGAGGCCCGCCGCGTGGTCAGTTTCGAGACCCAGGGTGTGGTGAACGGGACCCTCGCCGTCTGCGGGAAGGTATTGGGTTCGAAACTCTAGTCCCTTAGGACAACAGCTTCATCAGGGGGGGTGTCAACTTTTCCACGGCCTCTTCCATGGGGCAGTTGAAGGTGACTCCGGCGGCCACGGGATGGCCCCCCCCGCCGAATCCCTGGGCAAACTGGTTGAGATCGAAGCTTCCCTTGGAACGCATCGACACCCGCACTTGGCCGTTTTCCATCTCCTTGAACATCAGGCCCACCTCCAAGGTACCCAGTGTCCTCAAGACATCCATGTAACCTTCGGTGTCGATACTCTTGAGGCCATGCTCCTCGAGGTCGCGCTTGGAGACGGCGATCCAGGCCAGCTTCCCG
>JBFWNO010000175.1:0-2929 GCA_050251015.1 Planctomycetota bacterium | reverse complement strand
GTGAAATTCAAGCCATATGGGACATCTTTGCCATTGATCTGCTTGACCTTGAATGTTTGTTTGGCTCCTTGCATCGTCGCTTTCAAATGGAAAGGATCCTTGAGCATCGAGACATAAGCCTCGCCTTTGGATGCGGCCGTGCGGATGTTGGCGACAGTTTCCTGCCCTTTCTTCACGGGCACCGTGTGGGAATCCGTGGAAAGCGAAACCTTGAGTGAATAGAGCCCCGGAATGGTCCAAGCATTCAGGCAGATGTTGGACAAAATGGCTCCGGGTTTGTCGCCACGCAGTCGGAAAACCTTGTCACTGATCTGGTATGTGCCAGTGGCGGGCATGGGTTTGCGCTGAAGCATGGGATTCCATGAATTGCCAAGAACCCACTGAGATCCGTTATGAGCAAAACCTTGCCGCCCCCCCCATTGAACCTTGGGCATCCAGATCTTCGCCTCCCATTTGGCATTCATCCCTGTGGATTCATACCAGAAGGGCGATGTCACGGATTCGGGGGACCTGAATTCCACAACTGTGGCGTGGTCATGGGTTGTCATGCCAACTGAAAGTTGACCGATGTCAGGGATGCCTTCGAGCAAAGTACCACCATGCAGCGACATGGATGATCCGAAATGCTCGAAGCAGGCCAAAATCTCGTCGGTGCCCCCGCGACGCAAGGCCACCGCCAACTGGTCGAGATCCTTACGTGTGAATGTGGTGCCGGAAGACAAGACGGCTTCAAGCCTCAAGCGTTGCTCGACAGACAAAGGCCCCCGAAATAACCTCTCAATTTCTTCCCTGTGTTCTGGGAGGTATGTCTGAAGGCGAGCTGAGGCCTCCTCACGCTTGGAGAACTCCTGATGGTCAAGCTGGCTGACCAGGGCCGAAATTTCCGATGTGGAAAACAGAAGTCCTACACTCCCCAACACCAGGGTGAAAAGACGGGCCATCATGGCAACGATCCTGTCAAGAGCCGCTCGATGACACGGTCAGATACACCCTGGTTACGCAGGCGAATGATGGCCTGGGTGTTGAGAGAGACAGGGCGGCCATGGGCCTTGATCAAGGCTAATTGGATTTTTTCATCCACTTTCTCACGGGCCAGCATCACAATGTCCTGGATCAGTTGGTCATCCGTTCGGGAAGGAGAATCATTGTTTCCGGAGCAGGAAACCAGGCAGAGGGAGAGCAGAAACGCGAGGAGGCCCTTCAACGTCCGCTCCGCACCAAGGCCTCAATCACCAGATCGGGAATGCCCTTGCGCCTCAGCTCGAGGATGGCAGGGGCATCCAAGTCGTAATGCTGTCCACAGGAACGTATCTGGGCCACGACAACCCTTTCCGAAAGCCCTGAAGCCACAAGAGCCTCGACATCAGACAAGGGGAGAGCCGCTCCAGGCTTGGGCTTCCTCCCCCAGACCACAGTGCTCGGGTCGTCGTTGAGCTCACGGACCATGGCGTCAAGGCCGTGTAAGGTACTGATGAGACTGTCGATGGCGTCCTCATCCTTGATCAGGCGACCCAAGGTCCCCCGACCCCTGTTGACATCCCGGATCACATCATCGGCCGTGACTGCAGCCGTCTTGATGGATCCAAGGATGCCCTGGAGGCGGGCGTTGGTTGTTTGCAGATCCGTGAGGAGTCGCGAAGCATCGACACTCACCAAACTGCGGGTTTCCTGCAGAAGATGGGTCAGTTCACGGGCACTTCCATGGATCTCACGGGCACTGCCGTGGATATCCTCACGAAACGTATCGCTGCCCACGATGCCATTGATGTGGTTGAGGCTTTCGTGCAGGGAATCGATGACCTTATCGAGCTTCTGCATGGAGTTCCTGGCATTTTCGATCGTTTCACCGAAGGAGACAGGGCTTTCGCCCCTCATGACGTCACCTTCTTTCAGGACCGTGCCCTTGGATCCCGGATAGATTTGGAGGAACCTGTCGCCAACAACCCCGTCCTGCTCAACCTTCAACCAGCTGTCTGTCAAAAGGACAACAGATTGGTTGATGTCGATCAGGATCTTCACCCCTTGCTTCTCGGAATCAAAGTCCACGGAATGAACCCGGCCCACAGGGATACCCATGAGCCTTACCGGGGCCCCTTTGTTCACGGGACCGCCAATGGTATTGAGTAGGGTGGAAACCCGATAGGTGGATTTGAGGATGTCAGATTCTCCGAAAAGGATCACCAATGCCATGGCGGCCGACATCGCCAGGATGACGAAGAAACCGACGGCTAGATTCTGGTTGCGGCCGAGCATCAGTTCCTGGCCCTGACGGGATTGATAGGACCACTGGCGGAACCCGAAACAAATTGCCGGACCACAGGATCCGGGGTTGACATGAGTTCATCCCGGGTTCCCTGGAAATGCACCCTACCCTCGAACAGCATGACCACATTGTCGGCCACTGCAGTGGCCGACTGCATATCATGAGTCACAACAATGCTTGTGGCCGCATGGCGGTCCTGGGTTGATCGGATAAGTTGGCTGATCTGTGCTGTCATCACCGGGTCCAAACCTGTTGTGGGTTCATCATACAGGATGAGTTCGGGATCGAGGACAAGGGAACGGGCCAGGGCCACGCGTTTGCGCATCCCCCCTGAGAGGGAGGAGGGCATCATATGGGACACATCGGGGAGGCCGACATGGGCCAATTCCTCCTCGACTCTTGCCTTGATGCGATCAATCGGAACACGCCGTTCCCTGAGGGGGAAAGCCACATTGTCGAAGACATTCAAGGAGTCGAAGAGGGCTCCCCATTGGAAGACATAGGAAATTTTTTGGCGGTGCTCCAGCCACTGGGCTTCCGAAAGACTTTGAACGGGGTGCCCGGCATAGAGAATCTCGCCTTCATCCGGCGTGACGAGGCCCACAAGGGTCTTGAGAAACACGGAGTTCCCGCCACCACTTTCCCCCAGCACAACCGTGGTCTGAC
>JBFWNO010000174.1:0-3004 GCA_050251015.1 Planctomycetota bacterium | reverse complement strand
CGGCCAGTCTGAGCACGGGTTACGAGCCACCTGCCGGGCTCCTGGGCGCTCTGTCTTCAGCCGGGAAGGAGCTTGAGGAGGTGGTCACCTGGTACCATGGGCTCAAGGCGGTAATGGTCCGTTCATGAAACTCTTCGTGGTGGTGCCCACTTTCAATGAAAAAGACAATGTGGAGCGTCTGGTCACGGGGTTGATGGCCCTCAACCCCAGGCCCCAGGTACTTTATGTCGACGATTCAAGCCCGGATGGCACGGCGGATGAGGTGGAGCGTTGGGGCAAAACATTCCCCGAGGTTCGTGTCCTCAGACGATTGGGGAAGGGTGGCCGGGGCAGTGCCTGCATGGCTGGATTCCAACGATGTTTCGAGCAGGGCCTTGCTGATGATGATGTGGTCATCGAAATGGATGCCGACATGAGCCACAATCCTTCCCAGATTCCCTCCTTTCTAAGTTCCATAGAGGCCGGGGCCGACCTGGTGGTGGGGAGTCGTTACCTTCCTGGGGGTCGCATCGAGAACTGGCCGTTGGCACGCACGGTGCTTTCCATCTGGGCCAACAGATTTGCCAAGGTTGTCCTGGGCATGCCCCTGACGGACTACACCACCGGGTTCAGGGCCTACCGAGGGTCAACGCTCCGGAAGCTCAATTTCAGCCAGATCCATGCCCGGGGTTACATCGTGCTCACCGAGATGGCCTATCAGATCCACCTGGCCGGTGGCCGCCTCGCCGAGGTGCCCATCGTGTTTGTCAATCGCACGCGCGGGGAAAGCAATCTTTCTTTAGGCGAGGTGGTGAGCGCCTTCACCAACGTGATCCGTTTGCGATTCGATCGGTTTCGTCACCCGTCGTAGGGTTCGAATTCGCTCTTGCCCACACCGCAGACCGGGCAGGCCCAGTCATCAGGGATGTCCTCAAAAGCTGTCCCGGGTTTGATGCCCGAATCGGGGTCGCCCAAACGGGGATCGTAGACATAACTGCAGATCCGGCAGATGTAGCGTTTCACGTTGGCGGACATCTCAACCTCCCTCGTCAATAAAACGAGGGCCTTGGTCAGGCCCTCTTCGTGTCTTGGTGGAGGTAAGGGGACTTGAACCCCTGACCTCTTGCATGCCATGCAAGCGCTCTCCCAGCTGAGCTATACCCCCAAATTTTGTCGGTGGGGCATTATAGGAATTCCTTGTCCCTTGCAACAGCCCCCTCCGGACCCGTAATAATAGGTTCATGGAACCCGGCCCAGACATCGAAGAGGTGCGCAGGAAACTGTCACTTGCCGGCTACCGCAGTGATATCAAGGGCCAGGAGATGGTGGTGACATCCCCTAGGCCGCGACTTCCCGTGGCCATGATGGTGACGTTGGCCTTGCTTCTGCCGATGGTTGTCATGGTGATCCGGGACATTTCGGGAGGCCATACCGTGAGGTTTGTCTTCACCTCGATAC
The DNA here is from genome assembly GCA_050251015.1 of Planctomycetota bacterium. GTDB lineage: Bacteria > Planctomycetota > JBFWNO01 > JBFWNO01 > JBFWNO01 > JBFWNO01. The sequence goes on along the minus strand of JBFWNO010000174.1, from coordinate 1,567 downwards.
TTCTCGTGGTCACTCTTCTCCTACTTTCAGCTGTGTCCCTTTCCCGCAATGTCCTGAGGATTGGAGCCACATTGACAGTTTCAAGAAAATTCTGGGGGGTGGGTGTCAGCGCATGGTGGAATCCCGATGATGTCAGGGAATTCATCGTCCACCCCCTGAGTGCAGGTTCGCCCAGCACGCTGTCCGTGTTGGGTCACGACGGCTCGTCGGAGCCGATCATGGCCTCGGCCATCGACGATATTCCGATGGCCTTGAGGGAACTTTTGGAAGACTGGAGGGCCGGAGTCTGGTCCCCAGCTAGCATGAAGCCGTTAAAATAGTGTCATGTACATCCTTGGACTGACATTTCCGATCGGTTGGAATGCCTCAGCCTGCCTCCTCAAGGACGGGAAACTCCTTTCATTCATTGAGGAGGAAAGACTCAACCGATTCCGTTATTGCCACAGGGTTCCTGCTTTGGAAGGGATGGATTACTGTCTTCAACAAGCTGGCATCTCCCTGGATGACGTGAAGCACGTAGCCTTTGGTTGGGATCATGGCATCAAGCTTTGGCCTCATTTCAACCCCAGGAGATACATCATCAGGAGATTCTTGCTTCGGATGTATGGGCCCGACATCCGCCAAAAGACCCTTCATTTCCAAAACCATCACCTGTCTCATGTGGCTTCCAGCTATTTTTGCAGCGACTTCGGAGAATCCAACTTCATCTCAATCGACTCCAGTGGGGGGGACACGTCCGGACTTCTTGGAGTGGCCCGTGGGGCCAAGCTTCAGGTGCTCCACAAATTCCCTGTCGACCAGAGTTGGGGTTATGTCTATGAAAACCTCACGGAGGCCATCGGCTTCCTTCCCCACAGGGAGGAAGGGAAAACAATGGGCTTGGCGGCCCTGGGTCAGCCGGACCTCTCGAAGTTCGGATTCATCCATTGGGATGGTGAATTGCCCCATATCGATCTGGCCGCCTTCAAGAGCTATCTACGCACACTGAACTACCGCAAGAGGGGCGAGCCTCTCAACGATCACCACAAATTCATCGCCGCCACCGTGCAGGCCGCCTTGGAGAAGGCCTGCATCATGATGGCCCGATGGCTGCACAAGCGCACGGGTGTGAGGCGGATCTCACTGGCCGGGGGCTGTGCTTTGAACTGTTCGACCAATGGACGTCTCGCCATGCTCGACGAGGTGGATGAGGTCTATGTGCAACCCGCTTCCCATGATGCCGGAACTTCGCTGGGCGCCGCCTTGCTCACACATGCCGACCTGACAGGGGAGCGCCCCAAACCCCAAATGGTGACCCCTCACATGGGTCCCGAGTATTCCAATGAGGAGATCCATAAGGCCATCCTCAAGTGCCGCTGGAACAGCTACAAACTATCCCAGGACATCGCGAGCGATGTGGCAGACATCCTGGTGCAAAAAAAGGTTGTGGGATGGTTCCAGGGAAGGCTTGAGGCTGGCCCCCGGGCCCTGGGGGGGAGGAGTATTCTCGGTGACCCCACCCAGGCGGACATGAAGGACATCATCAACAAGCAGATCAAGGGCCGCGAGCCCTGGCGTCCTTTCGCCC
>JBFWNO010000173.1:0-3028 GCA_050251015.1 Planctomycetota bacterium | reverse complement strand
GCCGATACGCCCGCCGAGATGGCGGCCTTGATGGCCGCCGGCTGCCCGTCATCGCTCCCCATCACGAAGGGACGCGGGGCATCCTGGCTCACCACGCACATCTGCTCCAGCACATCGCGCGAGGGCGATTCGGTATCGATGATCACCACGTCCGGGGCCAGGGCATCCACCTTGCCCGGAATCTGCAGCGCCTGCGACACCTCTTCCACCACCTCGCAGCCCGCCTGGATCAGCGACTCGCGCAGCTTGCCCACCTGCTTTCTGGTGTCATTTATCAGCAATACCTTCAACATCACCCTGCTCCCGGGCCTCTCGTGCCAAACATCGGGCACACGCCCCCAGCCCCTGTCACCCGACAAAAGCCACATCTGACGAAAGGTGATTGCAATGCCTGTGCCAGACTGCCGGAAATGCCCCAAACGCAGGCCACACGGGGGATGGCGCCCCCTGATGCCCCACCCGCCGCTGCCTTTGGACGAGGCACGGGGGCACCGCACGCCCGGCCATGCACCAATCCGGGTCAAAACCCGCCCAACCACCCCGCCACGCCTTGCAGAACCGGGCGATCATCCCCATATTCACTGCAGATCCACCTGACGTAGACGGATACCTCCATGAGCATTTCCCGCCCCACAGACATCCAGAATGAAGAGCTGTGGGAGTTCCCCATGCACTACCCGCTCAAGATCATGGGCGAGGCCCAGCACCCGATGCGCGAGATCATCGCCAACATCCTGCTGCGCCACGTGCCCGAATTTGATCCGGGCCAGATGAGCGAGCGGCCGTCGAGCGGCGGCAAGTACGTGTCGATCAGCGTGACCGTGTACGTCACACACAAGGAGCAGATCAACGGCATGTATGCCGACTTTGCGGCCTGCGAACAGATCCGCATGGTCCTGTGACCCCGGCGGGCGCCATCCCCGGATGGCGCCCCGGCACCGCGCCGCCCCATTACCCGCACCGCCAGACACAGAGCTCATGCTGATCATCAAACCCCTGGGCATCGTCGAGTACCAACCCACGTGGGAGGCCATGAAGGCCTTCACCGACACCCGCACCGCCGAGACCGACGACGAGCTCTGGCTGCTGGAGCACCCGCCCGTGTTCACCCTGGGCCAGGCCGGCAAGCAGGAGCACGTGCTCGCGCCCGGCGACATCCCCCTGGTGAAGACCGACCGCGGCGGCCAGGTGACCTACCACGGCCCCGGCCAGCTCACCGCCTACTGCCTGTTCGACCTGAAGCGCCTGGACATCGGTCCGCGTGCTTTCGTGGAGAAGGTGGAAGACGCCATCGTGGCCGTGCTGCAAGACCTGGGCATTCCCGCCGAGGCCAACCGCGATGCCCATGGCGTGTATGTGAACGGCAAGAAGATCGCCTCGCTGGGCCTGCGCATCCGCAAGGGCTGCGCCTACCACGGCCTCTCCCTCAACGTGGACATGGACCTGGAACCCTTCACCCGCATCAACCCCTGCGGTTATGCCGGCCTGCAGATGACGCAGGTAAAAGACTTTCTGGGCGACAACACCCCGCCCATCGCCATCATCGGCGTCAAACTCACCCACGCCCTGCAGCGGCAGTTTTTCGGACGGGCCTGATCATGGTGCACTGGCGACTGGCATCGTATGCGGTGGTCGCGCTGCACCATGCCTTCATCGCCTTCGCCTTTCTGGGCGGCCTGCTGCTGTGGGCCTGGCCGCCGGTGATCTGGCTGCACCTGCCCGTGATCACCTGGGCCATCCTGATTGCCGTGATCGGCTGGACCTGCCCCCTCACCCCGCTGGAAAACCGCTTTCGCGTCGCCGGCGGCCTGGCCGCGTATGAGCTGGGATTCATCGAGCAGTACATCACGAAACGCTGGTACCCGGACGGGTTGCCGCGCAAGGTGCTGGCCATCATGGGGATGACGGTGCTGGGGGTGAACGGGTTAATTTATGGGGCTTGGCTGCTGCAATAGCGCCCGAGGCCCTGTTGCACGCGAATCCGTTTCTGCATTAACGACACTGCCGTCGTCGTGGACAAGCCTCCGGGACTTGGATAAGTTCGGGGGTAACAGGGAAGCATCGCAGCCCGGAGCAGGCTGAATCTCTACGATCATCTCATCCGCAGATGTTATCCCCCCATGTGATGCCTAATCAGAACACTCTCACCGTAAGCTATTGCATTGCGAGGAGTGGGAGGTAGCGTGGGCGTCAGTTATAAGAAATGTACTAGACGCCATTTTTGGAGTCTAGTTAACGCTAGCCACTTAATATGTCATCAAATTCATACGGAACATTCCAATACAACCTCGTCGATGTAGATCGACTTGTGGAGTCACATGCTGCTCTGAGTGGGACTGGTCTAGGCCGAAGAGGCCTTGGCCATATAACCCGTAGCGGAGTAGTTATGCTATGCGCAGCATGGGAGATGTACACAGAACAAGTTCTTCTTGAAGGTTTAGACTTTCTGGTTAATCGAGTTGCATCACCAGACCAACTTCCAAAGTCCGTTCAAAAGAAACTTAGCTCCTATGTTCGTGAACATAAGAATGAGCTAAAGCCGCTGCATCTTGCAGGTGATGGATGGAAAACCATACTCATAGAGTACGCAACATCAAAGACGAATGCGCTCAATACTCCTAAGAGCGGAAACCTAAATGAGCTTTACAATTCCTTCATAGGCATTGATCAAATATCAGACTCATGGTCAAGAACAGCAACCTTTGTTGATACATTTGTTGGTGTTAGAGGCGACATTGCCCACAGGGGAAGGCATGCAGACTACATAACCATTCCACAGCTAAGTGATTATCGTGATGGAATCTGTCTGTGCGTGAAAGAAACTGATAATGCTATTTCCCAGCACATTAAAGCCGTGAGCCCCGCACGGAGAAAGCCATGGAACAGCATTACATAGCGCGACTAACAACTCCGTAAGAGACTTCCCGTCAACTCTGCATGATTGAGTTATTGGCCTGGCAACGCCGGGCCTTGTTTTTCCTGAACTTTCTTCACCGAACTCGCGTGTTGTCCACAGTGGCAGGCCGTC
>JBFWNO010000172.1:0-3040 GCA_050251015.1 Planctomycetota bacterium | reverse complement strand
AGATCCGCAGCTATGTGCTCCAACCCTTCACCCTGGTCAAAGACAAGCGAACGCGCCGGTCGACGGGGGAGGCCCAGAGGGTACTTGATGGCGACCTGATGCCATTCATGGAGAGCTATTTACGTTGGCGCAAGTACGGCAAGCTGGAGGCGGACTCCGGCCCAGATGAGGAGGATGACGCATGAACGAGGCAGTTCTGACCACCCAGATTCCGGGTATCAAATTCCTGAACAGGGGCAAGGTGCGAGACATCTACGAGCACGAGGGCCGCCTGCTGATTGTGGCCACCGACAGGGTCAGTGCCTTTGATGTGGTGATGCCCAACGGCATCCCGGGCAAGGGCAAGGTGCTCACAGCCATCAGTCTTTTCTGGTTTGCCCGTTTCCAGAATCTTGTCCCCAATCACCTGACGGGGGAGAGCCTCAAGGATCTCGGTCTTGAGCGACATGCCCCTGTTCTGGGAGGGCGCACCATGATCTGCAGAAAAATGAAGGTGGTGCCTGTGGAGTGCGTGGTGCGTGGCTACATCACCGGCAGTGGTTACAAGGATTACATGAAAACGGGATCGGTTTGCGGAATCGCCCTTCCCAAGGGGCTGGTGAACTCCGAGAAGTTGCCGGAGCCTCTCTTCACCCCCAGCACCAAGGCCGAAAAGGGACACGATGAAAACATCTCTTTCGGGCAGGTCGAGGACCTGGTGGGCAAGGAGAAGGCCGCCAAACTCCGCGACCTGAGCCTGAAGATCTACAACGAAGGTGCTGAATACGCCCGCTCCAGGGGCATCATCATTGCCGACACCAAGTTCGAGTGGGGTGAGGATGAGAAGGGCAATCTGGTGCTCATCGACGAGGTCCTTACCATGGACTCCTCAAGGTTCTGGCCCCTCGCGGACTATGCCAAGGGCAGGGAACAAAACAGTTTCGACAAGCAGATTGTCCGCAACCACCTGGAAACGCTCAGCTGGAACAAGACTCCTCCGGGGCCCATGCTGCCGGATGACGTGATCAGGAAAACGCAGGAGAAATACCTTGAGGGATACCGCCTTCTTACAGGCCGGAGCCTCAATCTTTCGGAAGGAGCCGTGTCATGAGCGATGTCTTTGTGGTGATGGGATCCGACAACGACTGGTCGGTGGTGCGCAAGGCCTGCGAGGTCCTCAAATCCTACGGAGTGACGTACACCGCCAGGGTCCTCAGTGCCCACCGCACGCCCGCCCTTCTCGAGGCGGCCATCCGTGAGGCTGAAAAGGGGGGGGTGAAGGTCTATATTGCAGCGGCAGGCATGGCGGCCCATCTGGCGGGTGTGGTGGCATCACAAACCCTCAGACCTGTGATCGGAATTCCCGTCTCCAGTGGCACCCTGGGTGGTGAGGACGCCCTTCTGGCCATGTCGCAGATGCCGCCTGGTGTTCCTGTGGGCACCGTGGGAATCGATGGGGCGATGAATGCCGGACTCCTGGCCGTGCAGATCCTTTCCGTGGCGGATGCCACACTGCACAAGAAACTGGTGGAAGAGCGTCAGGCCATGGCGAAAAAAATCATGGAAAAGGATGCCAAGCTCCAGAAGGATCTCCCGTGATTGACACCCTCCATTGGGAGGGCGGCATCGAGGGGCATGCGGACATCCTCGACCAGACGCTTTTGCCTACAACGGAGAAGCGCCTGGCCCTGCGCACCGTGGAAGAGATGCATGCGGCCATCGAAAGGCTGGCGGTGAGGGGGGCTCCGGCCATTGGAGTGGCCGGGGCCTTCGGGATGGTCTTGGCCCTGAAACGGGTGCACGATGTCACATTTCACGCCGACCTCATGCGTCAAAAGGAGTATCTTGATTCATCAAGGCCAACGGCGGTGAATCTTTCTTGGGCCACGGCGGAAATTGTGAAGGCGGTCAAGAATGTTTCCGATCCTGCGAAAGCCAGGTCGAGGGTCTTGGAACGGGCCTTGGAAATCTACGCCGATGACAGGGATCGTTGCGAACGAATTGGCAAGCATGGTGTGCATTTGATCAAGGAAGGGGGGGCCTATCTGACCCATTGCAATGCCGGAGCCCTGGCCACAGCCGGCATCGGTACGGCCTTGTCGGTTTTTTATCTGGCCAAACAGGCCGGAAGATCCTTCAGTGTGTATTCCGATGAAACCAGGCCTCTTCTTCAGGGAGGTCGACTGACGGCGTGGGAGCTTTCCAAGGCTGGAATAGATGTCACCACAATCTGCGACAACATGGCGGCCTTCCTGATGTCACGCCGGCGCATCGATGCTGTTTTTGTCGGCGCCGACAGGATCGCTCGCAACGGAGACACGGCAAACAAGATCGGCACGTATTCATTGGCTCTGTCAGCGCGGCATCACGGCGTACCCCTTTAAGTCGCAGCCCCATGGAGAACCTTCGATATCAGTATCTTGACTGGAAGTGATATTCCCATTGAAGAGAGAAAATCTGAGGAAGTCAGGGAAATGGGTGGAAGAAAACTGTTTCCTGATCAAGTGAAGATTTGGAACCCCTCATTCGATGTCACGCCCTCCTCCCTTATCACGGCATTCATCACAGAGTTTGGGTTGATTCCTGTCGAAGAAGCCATGGATCTGAGCCGACGCACCCCTTGACAGTCCTGTCTCGTTGTTTATAGTTCCATTCCTCATGCGGGTGTAGCTCAGTGATAGAGCACAACCTTGCCAAGGTTGGGGTCGTGGGTTTGAATCCCATCACCCGCTCCACATTTGGAGGCGTCGAAAGACGCCTTTTTTATTTGTCTACAAAAATGTTGGAAAAAAAATGAGGAGACGACCGGGCAGTCGTCTCCCCTGAGAGAAGAAAAGCAATCCTTGAGGAAAGCTGGCATCGATTATATCAAAACCCTACATTTGTCCATCGTTATTTTTGATGGGTAGGGGCTTGAAATACCACACAATATGCTGATTTTGGTACCAGAGGTGGGACTTGAACCCACACAGGTTTGACCCTACCGGATTTTGAATCCGGCGCGTCTGCCGTTCCGCCACTCTGGCAAGAACCTAATTTTCCCAAAAAAATACAGATTTGG
>JBFWNO010000171.1:0-3061 GCA_050251015.1 Planctomycetota bacterium | reverse complement strand
CTGTGCGATGTATCTTGAGAAGCCGTTCAGGATCGTGCCGGAAGATGAGGTGGACAATGCCATCGAAGCCGAAGATCCCCGGGGGGTCTCGAAGGTCTTTCTTTGCGATGGGGATGCCATGGCCTTGCCCACGCCGCGTCTCCTTCGCGTCTTGCGCAAGGTTTCGTCGCATTTTCCCGATTTTCGTCGGGCGGGGATTTACTGCTGGCCTCCCAATGTGCGCAGGAAGTCCGACTCGGAGCTCAGGGCCCTGCGCGAAGCCAAGCTTGGCATTGCCTATGTCGGCTTGGAAAGCGGGGATGACGTGACGCTGGACAGGGTCCGCAAAGGTGCCAAGGCCGATGAGTTCGTCTCCTGTGTCCGCAGGTTGCAGGAGGCCGGCATCAAGGCTTCGGTGATCTGTCTGTTGGGCGTCGGGGGCAGGGACCGTTCTCGCGAGCATGCCCGCGCGACCGCCGATGTGCTCAACCGCATGCAACCCAAGTTTGCCAGCTTTCTTACGGTGACGGCCTGCGAAGGCACCCCCTTGGCGTCTTCGATCGAGAAGGGTTCCTTCGAGGAGGTTTCTCCCATGGAATCGCTCCAGGAACTTCGTTGGATCGTGGAGGACCTTGAATTCAAGGGCACTATCGTGAGAGCCAACCATGCCTCGAGTTACCTGCCCATCGGGGGCACCTTTCCCAAGGACAAAGAGGCTGTGTTGGAGGCCCTTGATCTCGCCCTGGGGGGTGAAATCTCCCTGAAACCCGAATGGATGAGGGGCCTGTGATCGAGCTGGGACGCCTCAGGATCCGCCAAGGACTGTTTGCCAGCCCCCTGGCGGGCATCACCAAGCGTGCCAATCGTGTGTTGGCCCGGCGTTATGGATGCGAGATGGCCTACACGGAAATGATCAAGGGAGCCGGGCTGGTGGCCGGAAACCAACGAACCCGTGAGTTGCTCAAACGTGACCGGGATCTGGAGGACGCACTTGGGATCCAGTTGGCGGAAGGGGAGCCGGACAAGATGCGCGAGGCGGCCCGCATTGTTTCGGAAATGGATTTCGATGTGGTGGACATCAACATGGGATGCCCGGCGCGCAAGATCACCTGTGATTGCAGTGGGGCGGGTCTTCTCAGGGATGCCCCCAGGGCCCGCGAGGTGATGAAGGCGGTGCGTTCCACGATTCCTCCTCACATTCCCGTGACCGTGAAGATCAGGCTGGGATGGGATCATGGATCGTATGTCCACCTTGATTATGCCCATATGGCCGAGGACGAGGGGCTGGCCCTGATCACGGTCCATGGACGAACAGCCCAGGACAAATACGGCACCCCCGTGGATTACGCCCGCATCGCCGAGGTGGTCCAGGCTGTGGACATACCCGTCGTAGGAAACGGGGATGTGTCTGACGGTCCCAGTGCCCGCAAAATGCTCGATGAGACAGGTTGCGCCGGTGTGATGATTGGAAGGGCCAGCCAGGGGAATCCCTGGGTCTTCCGCGATGTCAGCCACTATCTGACCACCGGTCAGCCCGCGCCGGCTCCCGGGAGGGAGGAGGTCGTGGAGGTGCTGCGCGAGCACTTCAGGATGCTGGTCGAGGATGAGGGCGAGCGACGCGCCTCCCTGCAGATCCGCAAACTGGCCAGCTGGTATCTACAAGGTGTGGTGCCCAAGTCCTTCATCCACGAGCGCATCTTCAACATTGAGGATGCTCAGGGTTTCAGCCAACTGCTGGATGAAGTGCTCCAAGTGAAGGCTCCGGCACTGTGAAAGCGAAAGGTGTCCTGTCGCTGGCCTTCACCCTGCTGGCCTTATCAATGACCTGGTGGTGGCCTCTTGCCTCGGACAATGACATGGAGCTCGACAAGTCTCTGGCCATCCTTTCGGCTCTTCAGATCCTCCTGCTCCTGGGGGGGTGGGTTGTCTGGAGACCATCCACATCACTCTTGGGTTTGCGCCTGACTCCCCAAAGCATCACCTGGACCCTGGGCTTGGGCCTGGGATTGCTGGCTTTGGGTTTGTGGATGCTGTCAACGCAGGGTGCCTGGAGATGGAAGGAACCCGGCGATCTTCCTGGGAGGGAAGCCCTGGTGTGGATGGCGGCCTACAAGGTGATCCTGGGACCGCTTTTTGAAGAATTGTGTTTCCGATCCCACTTCCAGGGATTGGTGGAATCGAGGTTGGGGCCTTGGGCTGCCTATATTGTGGTCTTTTTCATGTTCGTAGCCTGCCATGCAGAAGCTCCCTTAACTCTCCTCTTGGGTGCGGCAGGGATGGGGTTCCTCAGGGCTAAGACCGGGTCAATGTGGCCTGCACTGGCCTTGCACGTGGCGGGCAACGCCTTCATCATCGGCTGCAGTATTTTTCTGACCCAATAGGCATTAGGATAAAGCGATGAAGCCACCTATTGCTCAGGAAGAGAACCTTTTGATTGGCGGAATCAGCGCTGCGGATCTCGTGAAACAGTTCGGATCTCCGCTTTATGTCTACGATGCCGAGGCGATCAAGAGTCGTTGCCGCATCTTCCAATCGGCCCTGCAGGGGATTCCCCACAAGATCCACTACGCCTGCAAGGCCAACAGCAACCTCAGGCTGATGGCTCTCATCCGTTCCCAGGGTTATGGTGTGGATGCGGTCAGTCGTGGAGAAATCATGGCTTGCAAAAAGGCCGGTTTCCAGACCGATGAAATCACATTCACAGGAAACAATGTCACGGCGGAGGATTTGGCATGGATCCATGACCAGGGAATCACGATGATCCTCGATAGTGTGGACCAGGTCCGCCGGTTGGGGGACCTGCGGCCTGGCACATCCATCGGTCTACGATTGAATATCACGGGAGCGGGTCACCATGAACATGTGATCACGGGTGGTGAGGGGAGCAAATTTGGCATCATCTCTGCAGATGTCCCCACGGCCCTGGAAACTGCCAGTCGCCGCCGACTCAAGGTGGTGGGGGTGCATCAGCACATCGGCAGTGGCATCCTTGATGTGGATCTGTGGATGGAGTGCTTCAACCAATTTCTTGTGGCTGCGGAAGCCATCGACGACCTAGAGTGGGTCGATGGTGGTGGGGGTA
>JBFWNO010000170.1:0-3123 GCA_050251015.1 Planctomycetota bacterium | reverse complement strand
CCTGTGGTCCAAGGTGGAAAGCCATCGTGACCATTGCCTGGCGCAGCGTTGCCCCGCCCACGTGGAGTGCTTTTTCTTCAACGCCCGCCGTGAGGCCCAGGGTGCCGGACTGCTGGTGGTGAACCATGCCGTGTTCCTGAGCCACCTGGCGCTAGGGAAGGAGACCCTGCCTGAACCCGACATCCTCATCTTTGACGAGGCCCACCGCCTCGAAGAGGCGGCCCTCGACCATCTGGGCCTCACATTGGAACGTTCGGACCTGGCAAAGCTTTCGGATCGCCTACTTGGCTCACGGCAGGTGAAGGGGATGCTCGACAGGGCTCCCGAGTCGCTTCGTTCTCTGGCCCAGGAATTCAAGGAGGCAGGTGAGACGTTCTTCAGGATGGCCCACGAGTATTCCGGGGGGGCGGAGGCCGTGCGCCTCAAGGAGTCGGGGGTTCTTCCCAATCTGGTGCAGGGTCCGGGGTCGTCCCTGCTCACGGCCCTGATGATGTTGGCGGACGACGAGAAGGACGCCGAGCGGTCCCTGGAATCTTCGGCTGCCGCCACCCGTGTGAGGGATGTCCTCCTGGGTGTGGAGCGCTTTCTCAATCCCCGTGACGGGTGGGTGCACTGGTTCGAAAAGTCCGGAAAACAGAGTGTCCTCAGGGCCTGTCCGGTGGAACCCGGAAAACTCCTGAAGGACAGCGTGTTCTCGAAGGAGGGGAGGGCGACCATCCTCACCAGTGCCACCATGTTCTCGGGGGTGTCCGACGACCTGGAGGAGCGTTTGGGGTTTTCAGGTGAGAAGCTCATTGTGCCATCGCCTTTCGACTACGAAAAACAGATGGATTTGGTGATTGACCTGACAGCTTCAACGCGAAGCGTTGGTGAAATGGACGCCTTGGAAGCGGCATTGCGCCACCATCTTGCCGAAGCCCTGCCCGGAGGGGTCTTTGTGCTGTTCACATCCCATGCCTCCCTCCGGGAGATGGCCAAGAGGTTGCGGGCCACCATCGAAGGTTTGGGCCGCACCCTGCTGGCCCAGGGTCCCGACGGCACGGCCTCGGCACTTTTCGATGCTTTCATGGCCACGCCGGGTGCGGTCCTGTTCGGAGCTGAGAGCTTTTGGACGGGAGTCGATGTGCCCGGTGAGGGATTGACCAATGTGATCATCGTGAAGCTTCCTTTTCCCACGCCAGGCCTTCCGCTCATGGAGGCCCGCGAGGAGCTTGTGAAAGCCAGGGGGGAAAGCCCCTTCAACAAGCTTTACATTCCCGTGGCTGCCCTGAAACTGCGCCAGGGCGTGGGCCGCCTGATCCGCACCAGCGAGGACAGGGGCCGTGTGGTGATCCTCGACCCCCGGTTGGTCACTATGGGCTACGGGAAGCGCCTCCGGAAGGTATTGCCTCACAGCGGAAGGGTGGTGGAGAGGGGGGGTTGACGGACGCTTTTTCCGGTCTATAATGTTAGTAAATACTAACAGTGGAGGCGGCCATGAAATCTAGGGTGTGGCGGGTGATGCTGGTGGTCCTGTGTGGGGTGGGCCTGTCGTCCTGTAGCTCCTGGGAGCGCCTCAACCGTGTGGGGCCCCTGAGCCCGGAAAGCGGCCTCGAGGACAGGGTCAACCTGTGGCCCCTCTACTGGGGTGTCCCCGGTTCCGGTTCCCTGTTCTGGCCTCTGGTCGACTTTGACGACAGGGGCTTTGCCATAAGGCCCCTGATGGCCAAGGATGGCCAACAGTGGGAGTTCCTGTATCCCTTCAGCCATGTGGAACCCGATGACGTGTCGTGGATCTTCCCTTTCTACTGGAATAGTCGTGGGAAATACGTGGGGCTGCTTCCACTTGCACATGTCCAGGGCTCTGGTGAGGATCTGAGCTGGGCGTTGCCTTTCTGGTGGTACCAGAATGAGGGCCGGGTGGAGAACGCAGGTCTTTTCCCCTTGGCGGGCTGGGGCAGGGAGTTTCAACATGTCGGTCCCTTCTGGAGAGTGGGCTCCTCCTCAACGGAATCTGCAGGGATTTTTCCCCTTGTATGGTGGACAGGGGGACTGTGGTCGAGCGATGACTCCGTGCTGGGCGTGCTCCCTCTCTATCTGTCGTTCGGCCAAAAGGATTGTCTGGAACAGTACATCCTGCTGGGAATGGCAGGATCCATGAACTTTGGGGAATCCGACAGGAAGCATTGGATCTTCCCTCTGTATTTCTTCAAGCAAAAGCATGACAAGACGAGTCTGATAACTCCCCTGGTGAGCTGGAAGCAGTCGTCTGACCGGGGCATGCTCAACATCCATCCGTTGTGGTGGTCGTCATACAGGGGAGCTGAAAAGGAACAGTTGTTGTTGCCCCTGTACTATCACAGGGTTGAAGATGAAAGAAGCACCACAGTGACCCCGTTGGGGGGGTGGGGATGGATCCATGGAGCCGACAGGGAATTCGTGAATGTCTGCGGCCCCCTCTACTACAGCGAAAGCGGGGAGGATTACACCTTCCAAACTTTCCTGTGGCCGATCTATATACGGGAGAAGGATGGCGGAAGCTCCAGGTTGCGCGTGGCACCCTTCATTGATGAGAGGGTGACCCCCACTTATCGTGAGAACCGACACCTGTTCGGGTTGGTCCAGCGGTGGTCCAGCGGCGAACGATCCTGTTTCAGGATGTCACCCCTGGTGTCGGTGGCCCGCAACAATCCGGAAACGGACTGGGCCTTTCCCCTGAGCCTCCTGTGTACCGAACGGACGGACAACGAGGCGGCATTCACCCTCGCCTGGGGCCTGATGGGAAAGTGGTGTCGCGATTATTGGGTCTCCAACAGCCGGCAGGGATCCTGCATAGCCACTTCATCCAGGGAACACCACTCCCCTGGTTATCTGGTCAACTCCTCGGATGATTGGACCATGACCGTTTCGAAAGTGACCCATAGACGGGAGACTTCCGTGTTCCCCTTCGGTTCTTCATTGAGCGAGGTTGTCTGCAGGTGCCCCGCGGATTTCACCACCTCTGACATGGCCCGATATGCCAGGATCAAGGCTGGATTTTTCGTCACCAAGGATGATGCCGTGTTCTCCAGGGACTTGGAGCGGATCATCCTGATGAATCCTCTCCCTCTGGAGGGCAGCCGCCAGCTGCACGTCTACCCCTTC
>JBFWNO010000169.1:0-3146 GCA_050251015.1 Planctomycetota bacterium | reverse complement strand
TGTTGATCCAAAAGAGAATGTACCGACTACTCCACCGATACAGGAGCTTCCGCAGCGCCACCACGATCGACGCTTCTTCCAGCACGAGCAGGCGGTACTCGACGTTTTCGAGTATTTTCTTCGGGCATAGCTTGTAACAGTTTTCGTCCAGCTTGCTTGCCATGCCCCTTGAAACCGGGCACCCCTCCTGGGTCTTCCGCCCCTTCCTCCGTGTAACGTAGGAGAAATCCCTTCGCAACCGAGACTGCACGCTCATCTTTTAACTCTCTGGCGTCGTGGTAAGGATCCCGGACCGTCTGCTTGTACTTCTCGATCTTGATTCGATTGTACTGATCCAGGAGCTTCTCCCGCGATGCTGGCGAAGCACGGTACAAATTCACCATCCCCTTGAGATCCGGCCGCCCCTTCTCCGCCAGAAACGCATCCTGATCCTTCTCCTTAAGCGCCAGGCACCCCAGGATCACCTCAATCTCAGAAAGATACTGTGTCGCCTTACGCTTCGGCATCACTTCCCCTCCAGGTGTAACCTACGTTACACCTCAAATTCAACTGTATCGGGGGATACAGTTCAACCCTTCTCCGGTTTCACCAAATCCAACCCCTCATTCCTAAGCCCGTACGCCCGCAACAACGTCTTGAGCGCCTGCCGCACCCTCAACGCCCCCGGAACGTCCCCCTTGAGCACCCGTAACCTCAGAGTGAACTCCACCCCCGGCCGAAACACCTCCTTCTCCTCGTTCATATCGCACCCCCCTCCCCTTCAACTCCTGAATCACCGTACAAGCAGGCAACTCCTCCATCCCCAACCACACACGCACCTTCTCCAGCAACTCCCCCTCGCACCCAGCAAAGATCCTCCGGCACACATAACGCCCGCCAACCTCCGTCTGAACCATCCACTTCCTCATGACCACTCTCCCAAAGACCCCATTCCAGCCAACACCCACATTCTAACCACCACCTCCAGGGAAAACAAACGTAACTTGGGACGGGGAATACGTATATGTCACTCTGCCCAACCCCCACCGGGGTCTGGGTAAAGTTCCTGCCCCAGAACACGCGCGTGATCCTCTCCCCCACTTACGTCAAAACCTGCTGCAAGTGCCCCATTTGGGCCGCTACGCCAGGCTGTGACGAAGTGAGGGTGCGCCACGGGGTGGAGACCGGGAGTGGGTCGCCGTAAGTGGACGTATTAACCTCCCACCCTGGATCGCGTGCGTTTCCCCATGGATCGCGAAGGGATCGCGCCCGCAAAAGCGAAACGGTTTTCCGAAGCGCTTGACCGGTCGGTTAGGATGGGTTTCGTCGAACTCGTTTCGGCGTCGGGAGTTCCGTCGCGGAGTGGGGATCGGCACATGGGAGTCTGGCAATGTTTGAGCACGTTGACTTGGGCAGCGTTGGGGTTTCGGGCACGGTGTCGCGTGAGTTGCGTCGGGTGCTTAGTTCGGTTGAGGCTTTGGTGGAGGACGGGACGTTGGACGTGGGTGGGACGTTGGGTGAGGCGATTGGGGTGTTGTCACGGCTGGCTGGTGTGAGGGTTTCGGCATCGGTGCGTGAGTGCGATGCGGAGATTGCGAAGTGCCGTGGTGAGGCGTTGGTGGAGCGTCTGATGCGGTTCCTGAACCACGATTACAGTGTTCGTAGGAACGACGACACGTTGTCGGCGTGGGAGTTGGGGGTGGATGTGATGTATTGTGAGGACTGTTGCCGCGATACGGTCCACGACCACAACGGGATCTGCGTGGCGTGCTTGGATCGCGACCCTAACCCTTACACAGCATGCCGTTGTGGGGTGTGTATCGACTGTGCGTGGCGTGACTAGTGCGTCCCCTACTGGGCAGGGTGGCGCCTGCCCGATGGGGGCCGCATTGGCTCATGATGCCCCTGGATTGCCAGGGACAGGGGCATCAACCTCATCACATCCTGGCGTTGGAGTATGACCATGGCCAGCAAGACCGTATGCCCCTTGACGCGTGACGAGTTCCGTGCCGACGTCAAGCCCCTCAAGCTGGAAATCTGCGGCCAGACCGTCATGGCCACCCCCAAGGAGTTCTCGACGGGGTCGCTGGGTTGGAACATCACGGGCAAGGTGCTCGTGGAGATCGGCGGCAAGACCGTCCAGGTGCAAGTGGGGGCGAACCTCACCGTGATCGGCTCGAAGGAGCTGCCCAAGTAGGACTGTGCGTGTTATGGAGCCAGTGTGTAGCTGGCCCCGTGTTCCCTTGACCTTTGTGGAGTGTAGGACCATGAACCAAGCAGCGTACGATGCAGCGTATCGGGCCGTCCTGGCCCAATTGAGGGACAGCCGAGAGGAACGGCAATTGAAGCCTGTCCGACGCGTTCCGAGGCCCTCGTGGGCGATTAGGTTGGAGAAGGAACGCCGGGCACGACGTATAACCGCGGCTTAGTGCCTCCAGGACTGCCCAGGATGCGTCCTGGGCTATTCTGGCGACCCTATGTCGGGTTTCCACTCTGGAACGCCGCAGCGGGGCTTCCAGGGGCTTTAATACGCTGGTGCGGAGATAGTGCTATGAGCGAAGAACGTGTGGTAGACACCGTGGCCGGACAGATGGCCCAGGCCCAGGAGCTGACCGAGGCGGCCAAGGCCGAGTTGATGGAAGAGGCGGCGAAGGAGCGCCGCGAGATGGTCAAGGCATTGCAGACCAGCAACCGGGATGCGGCCGTGGGGCAGTTCCTCGCGGGGATGCATGGACTGCGGTTAGTGAACCTCACCCGTCGGGCCGGCAAGGGACGGGTATTCGCCGTCAACGAGCTGGAGCGGGACTTGTCCTGGTGGCTGGGCAAGTCCGTGGACGCTAACCTCCTGCTGCGTACCCATGCCGCTATCCTGGAGCTACACGGGGATATGACCCCGCCGGCGTCCAAAGCGGACAAGGCCATCAAGCAGGCATGGAACGCCCTGGTGGACACTCTGCCACCCGTGGGACACTTCCACAAGGAGTGGGCCAAGCTGGTGGACCGATCCGCGGAATCCGAGTGGGCGGATGAGCGCTGGACGCTCTTGCCGGGGTTTGAGGACCGCTGCAAGGCCCTGTATGCCGATGCCCAGGCGAAGGGCCTCAAGCTGGACGACGACACCGACGGCGCCGTGGTGATGGAAAAGGGCATCCGATCCCTGGTGCGGG
>JBFWNO010000168.1:0-3154 GCA_050251015.1 Planctomycetota bacterium | reverse complement strand
CATGGCACTTCGACAGGGCTCCGGCGGCAGAAGAGAGCCCCTTGGTGGCCGCCCTGTTCTCGGCGGATGCCGATGTGGAATCCGTTCTTCTGGATGGTCCCCGTGTGGTCATCACCCGCAAGGCCAAATACAACCGCGACTGGAAGCCCCTGGCCCAAACCGTGGGGGTGGCCCTGAGGGCCCAGCTTGAATCGGGCCAATCCGTCTTGAGCGAGGCCCTCAAGGCCAAGCGACTGACCGACGATGAGATCCGCCAACGGATCCAGATGGTGATCGACAACGAGGTCAACCCCGGTGTGGCCGGCCATGGCGGGCAGGTCTCGATCGTGAAAATCGAGAACAACGCGGTGACCGTGAACATGGGAGGTGGTTGCCAGGGTTGTTCCTCGGCGGCCGTGACCCTCAAGGGCGGGATCGAGCGTTCCTTCCGTCAGGCTGTTCCCACGCTGGGAGCCCTCCATGACGCCACCGATCACTCCGCAGGCACCAACCCCTTCTTCACCTGATGCCGCGCCTGAATTCCTTCAAGGTTGGGATCGACACAGGGGACCAGGGACCGGGAACCCCGCCGAAATTCCGATTCAATGGCCATGAATTCGAGCTCAACGACTTTTCAGGATCCACGGCCCCCGGGCAGGCCTGCCAGGGGAATTTCATGCCCCGGAGTTTCGTGCACGCCTTCACGCTGATCGGGCCGGAAAAGGGCACCTGGAACATCCAGAAGGTGGCCATCGATTTTGAGACCGATGATGGTCCCCTCAAGGTGGAAATCGGCCCGGCGGAGCTGGATGCGGCCACCGAACTGAATCTCTGGTACCCCAAGCCCCCCGAGGCCTTCGCGGTCTGACGCTCACCGTTTTCTAACAATTCCGGCGCATTGTAGATCCATGGCATCCACTCCCTTGCCTTTGTTGCGTATCCTTCTGGCCGAATTCCTGGGCACGGCCTTCCTGTTGATGGCGGTGGTCGGCTCCTGGGTGATGGGTGAAAACCTGGCCCCGGGCCAGGGAGGCCTGATCCTTCTGGTGAATGCCCTGGTCACAGGGTTCATCTTGATGGTGCTGATCACGGTGCTTGGTCCGGTCAGCGGGGCCATGTTCAACCCGGTGGTGAGTTTGATGCTGGCGCTTCGCGGGGACCTGTCGTGGCCGATGGCCTTTCGGTCCGCCCTGGTGCAGGTCTTGGGGGCCATCATGGGCGTGGCCCTGGCTCACTTGATGTTCGGGATGGAGCTATTCTCTCTATCCGCCAAGGCTCGCACGGGACCCCATCTATTGCTGGGCGAGTTCGTGGCGACATTCGGTCTCGTAGTTGTGGTCAGGGGCCTTTGTGGAAGATCATGGCAGGAGGTCGGCATTATGGTGGGGGCCTACATTGCCGGGGCCTACTGGTTCACCAGTTCCACCTCCTTTGCCAACCCTGCGGCCGCCTTTGCACGCAGTCTCACGTCATCAGGGCCAGGGATTCATCCCATGGATGTCCCGGCCTTCATCCTGGCGGAATGCGTCGGGGCTGGGGGTGCCTTGATCATTTCGGATCGACTGTGGGGTGCGCGTGTTCTGCCGAAGTCCTGACCCAACAGGAATCTGACATCTTCCTCACAGTAGCCTCTCAGTCCTGATCCACACTAGGGGCATGAAAGGAATAACCATGCCCACCACCGCAAGAAGGGAAGCGACAGATCACTTTCTGAATCCCTCGAATGAGCCCGGGCTCAAGGGCAAGATCGTTATTGTGAGGTCGGTCAAACCCTACGTCGACGCGCACAATCACCTGGCCGTCGGCCTGGTCCTCGAGGACAACGAGCGTTATCTCCGATTGCTCTGCAGGACATTTCATTACAGGAAGACGGACCGCAACCAGCGCAACAGCATCCAGGAAGGGGGGGTGGCTGTCCGGATCATCCCTTGGGTGCGCATTGAAGTGATCCATGAAATGGACAAGGCCACGGAATGGAAGTCCCCGGCCAAGTTCAGCGACAAGGGAGATTACTCCCTGAAAACATCCCGGGGTGATGTGCGCATCATCAGGGGAGAGTCCAGGGAAGAAAACTAGCGTCTAACAGAAACCTAACAAACCCAACACAGAATCCCCGGTACGGAAACGGCCCGGTGCAATCCAAAGGAGAACCGTTCATGAACCTCAATATCCGAAAAATCCTGGGTGTCCTGATGATCAGCCTGCTGGGCTTCCTGGCCCTTGAAGCCCAAGAGGGGGGCGACAACATCGACCCCGCCCTGAAGTCCTATGCTAAGACTGAGGGAGTTTCCGGGAACCTCAACAGCATCGGTTCCGATACCCTCAACAACCTCATGACCTATTGGTCCGAGGATTTCAGGAAGATCTACCCTGGCGTGAATATTCAGGTCGAAGGCAAGGGCTCCAGCACCGCCCCACCCGCCCTGATCACCGGCACCGCCCAGCTCGGACCCATGAGCCGGAAGATGAAGAATGAGGAGATCGAGGAGTTTGAAGACAAACATGGCTTCAAGCCCACTGCCATCGGTGTGGCCCTCGATGCCTTGGCCGTCTACGTGCACAAGGACAATCCTGTGGCCTCCCTCACTCTTCAACAGGTGGATGCCATCTTCTCGCGCACCCGCAAGGGCGGCTACAAGGAAGACATCAAAACCTGGGGGCAAGTGGGTGTCGCCTCCATGGGAAGCTCCCCGATCAGCCTCTACGGCCGCAACAGTGCCTCGGGCACCTACGGCTTCTTCAAGGAGCATGCCCTGTTCAAGGGTGACTACAAGGACAACGTGAAGGAACAGCCCGGAAGCGCCTCGGTGGTCCTGGGTATCACGGAAGATCCAAAGGGTATTGGATACAGCGGCATCGGCTACCGCACTTCGGGTGTTAAATTGGTCCCACTTTCCAACAAGGACGGCGAGCCCGCCCTTGACGGGAGCTACCAGAACGTGGTCAGCGGGAAGTATCCGCTGTCGCGTCTTCTTTACATCTATGTGGCCAAGAAGCCGGGCGAGCCTCTGCCTGCCATGACCCTGGAATTCCTGCGCTATGCCCTTTCAAAGGAAGGCCAAAAGGTTGTGGTGAAGGACGGATATCTTCCCCTTCCAGCCAAGGTTGCCGAGGAACAGCTCAAGCTCCTGGAATGAGGTGACGTGACGCTGCAGCTCAACGATCCTGTCTTGAT
>JBFWNO010000167.1:0-3174 GCA_050251015.1 Planctomycetota bacterium | reverse complement strand
CCGAAGGCATCCTCACGGCGGCCTGGGCAGACAAACCTGCCAGAAGGTTGGCACCCACGCTGAGATTGCGGCTGTGCAATACGGCCACCGTCTTGGCGGCGGCGCGTAACGCCTTTTCATCGTCGGCAGAAAGTCCGGTGCGTCCGCTCACTAAGGCATAGCCCTGGGTCGCCGCAGCCTGAGCCAGGGCTCCCAGTCCTGGACCGGCGGCAAAATCGAGAACCACCGCCTTCCCCAATCCTCTGGGGATTTCCCCATGGGCAAGCTCGGGGCCCCTCCATGTTGAAACCAGTTCCTTCAGGGGCCTTTGGGCGTCCTCGGGAGCCACCACCGCCGCCCTCAGGATGAAAGGGCTTTCCAGACACTCCAAGACCGTGCGACCCATGCGACCGGCCGCACCCACCAGGATCAGATTTGTCATTCTGCCTCCCCTTCCGCTAACCGGCGGCTGAACTCCTCGATCCAACGAGCCTGAGCCGGTGGAATTTTCTCGCGCATTTCGCGCACCATTTTGTCCTTTTCCTTGGGAGGCAGCTTGCCCCAGGCACTGAGGACCTCGGCATCCACAAACTTCCTGAGTTCACCGGCTTGGTTGCTGCCCTTGCGAAGTTTGCTCTGCTTGGCTCCTTGGGTCGGGTTTTCACTGACCATCTCGCCATCCGGACCGGAGGATCCTGACGGGCCCCCTGAGGGAGGTCCGGGTTGGGGCTCTGACTCCGAGGGGTCGCTCTCCTGTTCCTGAGGTCGGCTCTGCTCGATCCATTCCTCCAGCTGACGAATGACTTCCCGTTGGGGAACCCGGACAGTTTCCGAAGTATCGGGCTTGGCCAGGCCTTCCTTGGCCACCTTCATTTTGTCCTGCAAGGCCGAAAGAGCCTGGATGAGCTGCACACCCTTTTCTGTGGGCTTCAACATCTCGGCATTGACCAGGGACTTGCTCCAGGCTTCCATCCTTGAAAGGGCCTTGGCCTGCTGCTCCAAGGCTTCCTTGGCCAGTTCGGCCTCGGTGTGCCGTAGGGCCCTCTTCTGCTGTCGGCATATCAAAACGGCCTGTGTGATGTCGGGAATCGGGGGTCCACCCCCACCGCCTCCACCGCCACCGCCACCCCCACCGCCATCGCTGGTCACTGGCTCCAGGTCCTTGAGGGCCTCCAGTAGATCCTCGAGCCCGTAGCGGGCTTCCTGGCTTGGGGGAAGGCAAGGATCCACATCGGGCACAAGGCCCTGGGCCTTGGTCTCGAACTTGGCAATGTCTTGGGCCTCTTCCGCCAAGGGCTCACGATCGTGTTCGCTGAAGGCCGCCGCCAGTTTGGCGAGGGCTGCCACCTGCTCACCGTAAGTCGCCTTGAGGCCTTCAACCTTCTTGCGCGCGGCACGACCGGCACTGCCTTTGGCACCGTTGAGGGTTCCCAGGATTCCGTCCTGCACTTCGATCAGCCTTTCTACCTCATGACGAAGGGCTTCAAGGGTGTCGTCTTTGGGTTCCTTGGGCTCCGAGGCCTTCTTCAGGGCCTTCTTGGCCTCCTCCATTTTTTTGCGAGCTTCCTTGCCGTGATCGGAGGAAGGTGAGGGAGCGTTCTGGCTCATCTCGGCCTTGGCCTCCTGCATGAGTCCCATGGCCTCTTGTGCGCCTTCGCCCAGATCCGATTCCAGAGCCTTCATGTCTTTGGCGATCTGCTCCGCCTTTTCCATCAGCTCCTTTTGCTTGGCTTCCTTTTCCGACCCCTGAAGTCCGGATTCATCGAGGGCCTTCTGAGCCGCAATGGCCTCATCCAGGGCCTTGTTGATGCTCTCCACTGCGCGGCTGAGCAATTCATCCTCATCCAGGGTCAAAAGCTCAAGGGCCGCCTTGAGATCGGCTGCCACCTCGGCCGAGGTCTTTTCAGCTGTGAACTTGCGCCCCGCGGTCGACAGGCAGGCAATGATCTCATCCATACGGCCCATGAGCTGGTGTCCTCGGAGTTTTTTGGCCGCCTCGGAAAGTCTCTGGCTGGCCTTGGGATCGGTGGCCTTGATGTTCTCGGAAGCGGCATCCAGGGTCTCCAGGAGGGTTTCAAAGCGGTACATCGCCTCCTGCTGGCGGCTCTTGAGTTGGGCCCTATGGATTGAAGGATCATCTGATTCCTGGGCTCCCACGATAGCGGGAGCCAGCAACCCAAGGGTCAAGAAGGCCAGGCTGAGGGTTTTCATCATGGGTGTCATTCCTTCAACTTTCCGGCACCCTGGGAGATGCCTTCCTGCAAACGGATGAGGCCTTCAAGTTGGCCTACCGCCTCCATCAGTCCCTTGGATCCACTCAAAAGCTTCAACATCTCACGGAGTGAGGCCAGGCAGGTCTTTGATTTGGACAAGGGGTCCTTTCTGTCGCCGCCATCGCGGGTCCGACGCAGGGATTCGAGGGCCGCCGGGGATTCGATTTCTGCCAGACGAGTCATGCCAGCATCAAGGGCGCCAAGAACCCGCCCGATCTCCCCGGCTGCCAGGCGGTTCATTTCGATCCGCTCACCGATTTCCGTCACCTTGTCGCGCACGGTGCCTATTCTGGGCTCCAGTCCCTGTTGAGTCTCGGAGGCCTCCTTCAGCATGGCCGCAGGAATCGCACCGCTGGCGGCCGCCAGACCCTCGCTCAGCTCCACCACTCGCTGTTCGGACGAAGTCATCTCCGTCAGTGTCTTCTCCAGTTCTCGGAGCTCAGCCGACAATTCCTCTTGCAGGGTTTCAGGGCTCACCACCGAGAGCGTCAGTTGGCGGCCCCCGCCCCACTGGCCCAAGTGATCCGAGGCTCGGGGTTGGAATTTGTAGAGGTCTCCGGGCACGGCTTTCTCTTTCTCGAAATCCATGACCATGGACCAAGGCTTCTGCGTGACCGTCCGGCCATTCACAACATCTAATGTGACAGTGCGCACCGGGCCCGGGCCCTCGGCCCTCACGCACTCCACAACAAGTTCCACCCTCTCCAAACCAAAATCATCCTGGGCCTGGCCCTGGATGGTCACCAGGGCCCTTGGCGTCACCGACATGTCTCGCCCCGGTGTGATGCGCCCAAACTGGGGAGAGTGGTAGGGAACGGCCTCGACCCTCAGGGTCAGCCCTGAACGCGAGGAGATGCCGTGCTCCTCGACTAGGTCGACAATCCAGTCGCCTCCGAACATCACCTCCACCGCGAAACTGGCC
>JBFWNO010000166.1:0-3194 GCA_050251015.1 Planctomycetota bacterium | reverse complement strand
TCCCGGCCAGTTGCTCGGCTCCACACCGCCCTGGTCCGCTCCAGGAACGCCTCCGAAATCCATACTTCCGACAGGGCGATGCCATGGGGGCCATGGTCGCTCTTTGGGCCCGAAAGTCCAGTCGTTTCTGGGGGTGCATCTGGCGGGGTTTCCCTATGGTTCACCGGTCGAATCACGAGATTGCGCTACCTTCCCCAAAGGCCGCAAAACGGGCCAAATAATGGCCAACATTTGGCGCGATTTTCCCTATCGATTCACACACAGGCGCTTCACCACGTGGCGGCAAAACAGCCTCAAACTTTAACTTGATGTTCCCCCAACACAGGGCAACATGTGTGTGATGGAACGCACGAAAGGAACCGCGATGAAAAGCACCCAAGAAACAATGCCCCTCGCAATACAAAAAATCGCCCACGAGATCCTCGGGCTGGAAACGCTCGAGGACCGCAACCGCGACTGCCTGGACTTCCATGACCTGGGCGTTTCGACAATTCGCCAGGCCCTGGAAGCCGCCTATGAGGCGGGTCGTCAAACGAGAAAGTAAACCACCCCGATGGAACACGCGAAAGGACACAAGATGAAAACCGCCGAAATCGACAAGCGCGTTGGAGCCTCGATCGCCAAGGTCCACGCCGACATCACGGTAATGACAACCCTCATCAAGAATTGGGCGGACAAGCACAGCCGCGAAGCGACATCCTGGGCCATGTTCGGAGACCTCAATGGTGTGCGCGAAAACCTTGTCGAGATCTTGGTGCGCGTCACCTACGACGGGAACTCCGAGGAGACGACGAAGGCCAAACTGCTTGAAGCGCTCGGCAAGTAGCATCCACGAATGAGACGCCGCATAACCGATTCGACCCGTAGGAGATCGCACTGTCACGAAGCCCGGGAGGTAGCGGCCCGGCTTCTGGGGGGCCTGATGGGCGAGACCATGTGTGCGGCTTCCAAATGCGATCACCCGGGCTTCCACCGAGAAAACCTCCGGCATCTGCTCGAGATCAACAAAGCCCTCGCGATGACCCTCGACAAGATCAAGCGCTGACACATTCCACCCGCTGGGCCTTCTGGCCAGAAAATAATTCAAAGCGCTTGCATATGACGTCACAGTAGCGGGGATCTACCTCGATCAGCCTCGCCTGCCGCCCCGTTTTCTCGCAGGCGATCAGGGTGGAGCCAGATCCGCCGCAGGGATCCAGCACGATCTGTCCGGCCAGGGAGCTATTGACGATCCCCCGCATGATCAACTCTACGGGCTTCATCGTGGGATGCTCGGCGCTTCTCGAGGGTTTGTTCACATCCAGCACCGTGCTCTGCGTCCTGTCGCCATGAAACCTGTGTGGTGCGCCTTCGCGCCAACCGTAGAGCAGGGGCTCGTGTTGCCATTGGTAATCGCTGTGGCCCATAACGATCGTGTTTTTGCGCCAGATCAGAACTCCAGACAGGTGGAATCCGGCCTCGACGAACTTTGACGTGAAGGCCACGCGCTCGGTATCGGCATGGCAGATATAGGCGGCACCCCCGGGGCTGATGTGGGCGCAGGAGTTTTGGAAGATGGAGCCGATGAATGTCCCAAAGGCTTCTGGCGCCATGGCATCGTTTTGGATCTGCAGGGCGTCCTTGGTCTTGCCCACGTAGGCGACGTTGTAGGGCGGGTCGGTCCACATCATTTCCGCCATTTCCCCAGCCAGTAGCCTGTCAAAGCTCCCTGGGTCCGCAGAGTCTCCACAATAGATTTTGTGATTTCCAAGCGCCCAGATATCGCCCGGCCTGGTGATCGGCTCTTGGGGAGGCTCTGGGACGTCGTCAGGGTCGGTCAGCCCGGGGTTTCCATGGACGCCCGGGCCCATGATGGCCTCGAGTTCGGTGGGGCCGAAGCCCAGGTGGCCGATGTCGTATTCGAGGCTTTGGAGGCCATCAATCTCAATGCGCAGGGCATCGTAATTCCAACTCGACAAGGAACTGCACTGATTGTCCCGAATTCGGTAGGACTTCACCTGGGCCTCGGTTAGGTTTTCTGCGATGTGCACCGGCACTTCGGTCAGTCCGAGTTTCTGGGCGGCCAGGAGCCTTCCGTGGCCGCATATGACCACGCCATGGGTGTCGACCACGATGCATTGATTCCAGCCATATTCCCTGATGGAATCAGCGATAGCGTCCACAGCGGAATCGTGGACGCGGGGGTTGCCTGGGTAGGGCTTAATATCTTCAATTTTTCTGAGTTCGACCTTCATCGCAGGGCCTCCTTGCAGTATTGGGGTAGGAAAATGGGCCAGGAATCGCGGCCATGACCTGGCAAACAAACTTTCATCACGCTCGCGATATTTCCAGCAAGCGTTTTTTTGATAAAAAAGATGAAAGAAGCCATGCAATTGGGTGAATGAATAGGATTTAGGAAATGAATAAAATCTTGTAACTCTTTTTGCAGAATGGAGATGGGAGAAATATCCCTATTCTTTCTATCTTTCACCCCCTCTCTCACACACACGAAAACGCGTGAGGGGGGGGATGGGTGGAAGGGGGAAAGAATAGAGAGAGAATGGTTTATCTCTATATAGTTAAAGGATTTACGTCCCTTCAATTCTTTCACCCTTTGGGGGTGAAAGAATGGAGAAAGAATATTGATTCCTTTCATGCTCCACCTGCTTCATTCGTCAGGCGGTACGAAAGAACTGGACGTCCGCCATGGCCGACTTGGGATGCCTGCTCCACGACAATGTCCCCGCGTTGCAGGAGCGTGGTGACGAGATCTTGAAAGCGCCGGGAGTCGGTCTTCATACGCTTGAGAAGCGAGCTATGCGAGAGCGTCCTTCTTGGCGCATCCTTGAGCTTCTGCATGAACTTCTGGCACTCGGCAAGGAAGGGGTTGTCAGCGACGTGGACTGTAGTCATGAAGAGCATGCGCCGCGTCAGATGAAAGGTAAAGCCACGGGCCCAATCGACGGCCTCCCGGCCAATCTGTGGTCGAGCATGGTCCTCGCTTACCGCATAAATTAGGGAAAGTTTGCGGATGTGCTCACTGACACGGCCCCAGACGGTTGTGCCGACCGTATCGTTCTCCGCCTCTGCCTTTGTGTACTCCACCTCCGCTTCCTGTCGGGCCTCCACCAGAATGGCCCTGGCCTCATCGGTATGCAGGACGGTCGTGGGTATGGGATGCCAGACTTCTCGATTACTGTATCCGGGTTTGAATT
>JBFWNO010000165.1:0-3227 GCA_050251015.1 Planctomycetota bacterium | reverse complement strand
GGCCTGAGCGACGGAGGGCCATGTTGTGGGGGCGAAGTGTCAGCGTTGGGGGTTCTTTTCGGCGCTGCACTTTTTTCATCAGGCCTGTCGAAGGATCATGTTCGTAGATGTTTCCTGGTTGACCAAACTGGCGCCGGTCATGGCTGGAGATCAGCAGTCGTGAGTCGTCAGGCATCGCGATGAGGCTGTGGGGGCCCGGCCCGGTCGGAACCTTGCTGCATTGGGACTTGTCGGTTGCCGCGGCGACAGATGCCGCTAGCGAGCACAGCGCCAGAAGGCAGGCGGAGAGCGGGAGGGGGCGTTTTCGCGACATGAGCAGGCTCCTTTGCATGCCATGCTAGGGAGCCATTCCTGTCGGACGCAATGGGACATCCTGTCGCCGTTACCATTTTTTACGAATGTTACAAAAGCCGTCGTACGGGAAATTGACTGGCGCTTTCCGTGAGTGTGACGGCGTCATGCAGCAGCCGGTCTGCCTTGACGGGCCCCATGAATTCGCAGAGCGATACGTAGACAAGGTTGACGATGTGCCTCATGGCATGCTCCTCCAGCACAATGTCTTCCGGGATCCTGTATTGCTGGGACAGCCATGCTTGAAGTGCCCGATGCGAAAGAGGGGGCAGCTTCATTGCCGGAAGGTTCTCGAGCAGGAAGAGCCTTATCTTGATGTGCATGTCTCCCGGTGTTCGTGAGAAAACAGCTTCTACCAGATGAGAGAAGCACTGAATGCTGCCGTTGTCATTGGTTGCGCACGCCGGGGTCGGTTGTGATGCCTCTGTGGTCATCGGCTTGTTGAGGGGGCGTCCATCGGAGCCGGAGAGCGCCCTGATAAGACTCTGGAGGATCTGGGATCGTTGCGCCATCAGCGTGGCGTTGTCACAGAACTCATTGATGAAGCGCTGAAGCGCAAATGTCGGTTGCTGCGCGTATTTCTCTTCCCATATGCGAATGGCCCTGTTCAGGTGGTCGTCGCTGAGGTAGGGGGTCAGGGCGCCTTCGATGGCGATTTTTTTCTGGGCGATGGTCATGGTCTTGGCGTCTTTGCCTTGTGTCCGGGTGATGGCTTGGGGAGTGGGTGACAGATTGTCCAGCAGCTCTGCTGACATGATGGTGGCCTCTCTCTGTTCAGCTTCGCGACTCAAGCGCGTCCGTATTGAACATCTTCGTTTGCTGGAATTCCGGATAGCCGATTTCCGCATGCTCAGTGAAGTCGAGGCCGCGCTGCTCATGCAGCGGACTGGCGCGCATCCCCATCAGCATGTTGATGATCACGTACATGATCAGTGAGGCCCCAAAGGCCCATACGAACGCGACGCTGACACCGATGGCCTGAACGAATATCCGCGTTTCATTGAACAGGTCGCCGGCAAAAAAGAGACCGGCCGCCATGGTGCCCCAGGCGCCACAGAACCCGTGAACTGAAACGGCATCAACCACGTCATCCAGTCGGGCCGCATTGAGTAACATCGGGCCAACGGTAGTAATGACGCCCGAGATCAGTCCTGTGAGGACGGCAAACTGGGGGTCCATGGTGGCGCACCCCGCGGTGATGCCCACGAGACCTCCGATGGAGCCATTGACCGTCCCCGTCAGCAGCATGGGTCTGCCCAGGACCCAGCTGAACAGTGCTGCACCCACCGCGCCTGCGCAGGCCGAGAGATGCGTATTCAGTACAATCTTGCCGATGCTGGCATCCCCCGTCAGCGTGGAGCCACCATTGAAGCCGAACCATCCGAACCACAGGATGAATCCCCCCAATGCGACGAGGCCAAGGTTGTGGCCGGGAATCGGGCGGGATTCGCCGGATTGGCTGAAGCGTCCAAGGCGGGGCCCCAGTACGATGATGCCTGCCAGTGCACACCAGCCCCCCACTGAATGAACAACGGTGGAGCCGGCGAAATCGATGAATCCCATGTCCTTGAGCCAGCCACTGCCTTCGACGTAGCTGCCCCACGCCCAGGATCCGAAAACGGGATAGATGATGCCCGTGATCATGCAGGCGCCGGCCAGGTAGGCGCTGTACCGCACGCGCTCTGCCATGGCGCCTGAGGCGATGGTGCAGGCGGTGGCCGCAAACATCATCTGGAACAGGATGAAGCTCCAGTCCCAGTTGCTGGCCGTCTGGGGCATGAACCAGTCCGTGCCGATCCATCCGGAGAGGTTGGTACCGAACATGAGTCCGAATCCGACCAGCCAGAAGATGAGTCCGCCGGCACAGGCGTCCATGTAATTCTTCATGATGACGTTCACGGCATTCTTGCTTCTGGCCATGCCACCTTCGAGAAGGGCAAAGCCCGCCTGCATGAGGAACACCAGTGCTGCTGCCGTCATCAGCCAGACGGTGTTGAGGTTGGTAACGACGTCCGCGATCGAGGGTGTGGATTCTGCTGCGCCTGCTCCTGCTGGCAGAGCGAGCAGAAGGGCAGTCATGCAACGTAGAGGGGGTGTGAACATGATGACTCCGTAGCCTTGGGTGGGTAGGCATGTGATACGAAGTTCATCTGAGCAAGCGTTGTGCCAGTTCTGTTTGAATGACTGAATGGGGACCCGGACTCAGGTTACGGGCGCCGAGAGCACAGGTTTGCGTGGTTCATGTTGTGCACAATAAGGCGGTGTGCACTGAAAAAAGACACGGCCCTGCTGAGAGGGCCGTGTGTTGGTGAGGTGGTTACGGGGCGGGTGACGCCTGGAGCTTTTTCAACTGATCCTCCAGTTCCCGGATCTGCTTTTCCTTTAATGCAATCAGTGCCTCGCCATCCTGCACCTGGGACTCCAGATCCTTGGCCCGTGAGGCAAGGTCTTCTCCCTCCTTGCGGATCTGGTCAACGACTTCTTCCTCAAGCGCTACTGCGTCAGATTCGGCTCCGGGCGCCGTGGCGGCGGTCGGAGCATTTGCCAGGGGTGCGGACACGGTCGCTGCCATGGGGGCGGCCACCATTGGTGCCGGGGCGGGCGCGACACTGACAACGTCGGGCTTACGGGTTGTCCACCAGAATGCCAGGCCTGCCACAATGACCAGTCCCAGAATGGCTGCCAAGGCGCCCTGTCGCTTGTCCATCATTACTATCCTCTGAATCGTTAAGTCCCTTGCGGGCTTGCGCCCATGCCGGCCCGGGTTGAAACTTGCCGGCAGGGTGAAGGTGGAGCGCAATGGTGCGTATTCCGTGCCCGGTCTGTCAATGTGGTTTGTAGGCTTTCATGATCCGTTCCCGTCTTTCCGAGACCTG
>JBFWNO010000164.1:0-3260 GCA_050251015.1 Planctomycetota bacterium | reverse complement strand
GGCCGCACATTGATGGTGATGGGCACGGGGTCGGGAGTGGGCAAGAGCCTGCTCACGGCCGCCTTGTGCCGCATCTTCACCCAGGAGGGCCTCTCGGTGGCTCCCTACAAATCCCAGAACATGTCGAACAACGCCCACGTCTGCGCTGATGGGGGTGAGATCTCCCGGGCCCAGGCCCTGCAGGCGGCCGCCTGCCGCCTGGAACCCACGGTGGACATGAATCCCATCCTCCTCAAGCCGGGGTCCGACACCGGGGCCCAGGTGATCGTGAGAGGCCGCCCCCTCAGGAGCATGAAGGCCAAGGAGTATCAGGACTACAGACACCACTTGATTCCCCAGTTGAAAGAGTGCCTGACGCGACTGCGTCAGGAGCATGACCTGGTGGTCATCGAGGGAGCCGGAAGCCCCGCCGAGATCAACCTCCGCGACACAGACATCGTGAACATGAAGACGGCCGAGATCGCTGGGGCCCCTGTGATCCTGGTCGGGGACATCGATTTCGGCGGGGTGTTCGCCCAGTTGGTGGGCACGATGGAATTGCTCACCGCGGAGGAGAGGAAAAGAGTGAAGGGTCTGGTGATCAACAAGTTCCGCGGGGATCTCGACATCCTCAAGCCGGGGATTGAGTTCCTGGAACAGAAGACGGGATTGCCGGTTCTGGGCGTGGTGCCCTTCCTCAAGGGCCTCCAACTTCCGGAGGAGGACACACCGGCTCCTTTCACTTCCAAGGCCGCCGGGGAGAGGATCCGGATCGATGTGGTGCGACTGCCCCGAATGGCCAATTTCACAGACTTCGACGCCCTGGGCCGCGAACATGATGTCGAGCTTCGCTATGTGGAAAGACCCGATGACCGGGTCCCTGACGCCCTCATCATCCCGGGCACCAAGAGCACCATGGCCGACCTCCGCCATCTCAAGGAGAACGGTCTGGCCTCTCACATTATTTCGCTCTCACAGAGAAACATTCCTGTCGTCGGCATCTGCGGGGGTTACCAGATACTCGGGAGGCGGGTGCTGGATCCCCAGGGAGTGGAGTCGGATCGAAGGGAAGAAGAGGGTCTGGGCCTCCTGCCCTGCAAGACGACATTTTCCCCGAAGAAGGAAACAGCCCAAGTCACGGCCGTTCATGTGGAAACAGGGGAACCCATCGAAGGTTACGAAATCCACATGGGCCGCACCGAGGTGGAGGGTGACGGGATCTTCCACATCAAAACCCGTGCGGGGGTCTTCGACGGTCATCCCGACGGAGCCTCGGCGGGGGAGGGTCGTATTTGGGGCACGTACATCCATGGTGTCTTTGATGCGCGCGGGTTCCGGCGCCACTTCATCAACCAACTCAGGTCTGCCAGGGGTTGGGCCCCCGACAGGGGCTCCGAAGATACTGACCTTCATGCCGAGCTTGACAAGCTGGCCCTCCATGTCCGATCCTCGCTCGATATGAAGACAATCCGGCGCTTTGTGGAAACTTGCTGATGGATCTTCACGAGGCCATACGCAGCCGTCGCGATATCCGCCGGTTCAGGCCGGATCCCGTGTCCGATGAGGTGCTCTGGCGCATCCTCGACTCCACACACCATGCGCCCTCTGTGGGCTACATGCAACCGTGGAACTTCATCCTCGTCCGGAAGATCGAGACGCGCCAGGCCGTGAAGGCCCTGTTCGAGGAGGAAAACGCCAAGGCTGCCGCCAACTACAGCGGGGCCCGCCGCGAGTTATACGACTCCCTCAAGCTGGAGGGGATCCTGGAATCCCCCCTCAATCTTTGCGTGACCTGCGACCGCCAGCGGGGAGGGGCCGTGCTGGGCCGCAACTCCATCGTCGACACCGACCTCTTCAGCACCTGCTGCGCGGTGCAGAACCTCTGGCTGGCGGCCCGGGCCGAGGGCGTGGGTGTGGGTTGGGTGAGCATCATCGACAACGCCAAACTCTCGACCCTCCTCCAACTCCCTGACAAGGTGGTGCCCGTGGCCTACCTCTGCGTGGGCTACCCCGAATCCTTCCCCGAAAAACCCGTTCTCGAAACCACGGGATGGAGGGAGCGCCTCAAGCTCGAGGATCTTGTCTACTACGAGACCTTCGGGAACAAGACCCCGTGACGGGGGTGGTATCGGGCCTTCTGGCGGCCTGGGGACTGGATCTTGTGCTGGGGGACCCGCAAAGCTGGCCCCATCCGGTGCGGGCCATGGGGAAGGCGGCAGCGTGGCTGGAGACAGCCTTGACAGGTGCCCTGGGGCGCGACCGTCTCTCCGGAATTCTTTTCACCCTGATCCTGGTGGGGGGCACCTGGCTGGCGGCCTGGGCCTTGTTGGCCGGAGCCATGGCCCTCCATCCATGGCTGGGTTGGGGACTTTCCGTGTACCTGCTCACCACCTGTTTCGCTACGCGCGATCTGGCCGACCATGCCCTGCGCGTGTTCAGGGCCCTGAAGGTGGGGGATCTTCCGCTGGCCCGCTCCCATCTTGCACACCTGGTGGGGCGCGACACAGAGAATCTTGAGGAGAAGGAAATCGTCAGGGGCACGGTAGAATCCGTGGCCGAGAGCTCGGTGGATGGCGTGTTATCCCCCATTGTCTTTGCGGCTCTCGGTGGTGCTCCTCTGGCCCTGGCCTTCAAAATGGCCAGCACCCTCGACTCAATGGTGGGGCACAAGAACGAGAAGTACCTGCAATTTGGATGGGCCTCGGCCCGTTTGGATGATGCACTCAATTGGATTCCGGCTCGGCTGTCACGATGGATCTATCCCTTGGCAGCGAAGATCCTCGGACTCAGGGCCCGTGACAGTTGGGCGATCGCCTGGCGCGACGGACACAAAAGTCCTTCGCCCAATGCGGCGATCAGCGAGGCGGCCATGGCAGGGGCCCTCGGTGTGCAACTGGGAGGGTTGAACCACTACCAGGGCCAATCCGAGGAGCGCGCTCTCCTCGGTGAGCCCCTCCGAGAGCTGGAAGCCGACGACATCTTGAAGGCCATCCAATTGATGGTGATGGTATCGGCATGGGGCTTGGTTTTGGGCCTTCTTCCGCACTTTTTCGCGCCTTGACACTCCACCCCGCTCCTGTGTCTAATGACGGCGTTCTTTGACAAGCTGTTGTCGTTGCAAGCACACGGAATCCCGTGCAATTCGGGAACGGTGCCGCCGCTGTAACCAGGGACGAATACCCCAACGAGAGCCACTGACGCGTGTCGGGAAGGCCGGGGATGAGTAGGAAGATCTGGGAGTCAGAAGACGTGACTTGCTCCTAAGCCTCGAGACAGGGCAT
>JBFWNO010000163.1:0-3262 GCA_050251015.1 Planctomycetota bacterium | reverse complement strand
CAGACCTACCAGGCCCAGATCCCCAGCCTATTCGCCGCCAATGCCGCCCTGGTGATCTCCGACGGCACCCAGGCCCGCATCGGCTCGCTGGAGGCCGGTAGAGAGTGGTTCAAACCCTGGCGAACCATTGAGGGCCGCACTGATGCCCCCGCCAGCATGAGCGAATTGCAGGTGCTTCTAGAGGGAGTTTTCGAGAAGCGTCGTTTTCTCGACATGCTCCGGTATTTCATTGTGTTTGAGGATTCATCTGAGACCAAATCCGAGACCCAAGGGGGTAAGGCGGATGAAGGGGGGGGTGGCAAGATCGCCAAGAAGATGGCCGGTTATCACCAGTTTCATGCCGTCAACACCGCCGTGGAGGAAACCCTGCGCGCCGCCGAGCAAGTCACAGGGACCAGAGTGGCCGAACCCTCAGGACACTGGGAAGCGGGGATGCGGCCCGGCGGCGACAAGGGCGACAGGCGGGTGGGGGTGGTGTGGCACACCCAGGGCTCGGGCAAGAGCCTGACCATGGCCTTCTACGCCGGGAGGGTGATCCTGCACCCCGCCATGGAAAACCCCACCCTGGTGGTGCTCACAGACCGCAACGACCTCGACGACCAGCTCTTCGGCACCTTTGCCCGTTGCCGCGACCTTCTGCGCCAGCCCCCCGTGCAGGCCGCCGACCGCGCCGACCTCCGGGAAAAACTGAAGGTGGCCTCGGGCGGAGTGGTGTTCACCACCATCCAGAAGTTCTTCCCCCCGAAGGAGGGCGATGGCACCAAGGGCGACCGCTTCCCCGTGCTCTCCGAGCGGCGTAACATCGTGGTGATTGCGGATGAGGCTCACCGGAGCCAGTATGACTTTATCGACGGCTTTGCCCGCCATATGCGAGATGCCCTGCCCCACGCCTCCTTTGTGGGCTTCACTGGCACACCCATCGAAAAGGCCGACGCCTCCACTCGCGCCGTGTTTGGCGACCACATCAGCATTTACGATATCCAACGCGCCGTGGCCGATGGCGCCACCGTGCCCATCTACTACGAAAGCCGACTGGCCAAGCTGGAACTGAAGCCTGCGGAGCGCCCCCGGATTGACCCAAGTTTTGAGGAAGCCACCGAGGGGGAAGAGGTTGACCGCAAGGAAAAACTCAAGAGCCGCTGGGCCCAGCTGGAAGCCGTGGTGGGCTCTGAAAATCGCATCAAACTCATTGCCCAAGACATTGTGACGCATTTTGAAAGCCGCCTGTCCACCCTGGAGGGCAAGGCCATGGTGGTGGTGATGAGCCGGCGCATTGCCGTCGAGTTGTACCGTGAGCTGGTAGCTCTGCGCCCCCAATGGCACGGCAAGGACGACGCCCAGGGCATCCTCAAGGTGGTGATGACAGGCTCGGCCTCAGACCCCCTCGAATGGCAGGGGCATATCCGCACCAAGAAACAGCGTGAGGAAATGGCCAAGCGTTTCCGGAACCCGAAGGACCCCTTCCAGATCGTGATTGTGAGGGATATGTGGCTCACCGGCTTTGATGCGCCCAGCCTGCACACCATGTATGCCGATAAACCCATGCGCGGCCACGGGCTGATGCAGGCCATCGCCCGCGTCAACCGCGTGTTCAAGGACAAGCCCGGGGGGTTGGTGGTGGACTACCTGGGGTTGGCCGATGAGCTCAAGCAGGCCCTGGCCACCTACACCCAGGCGGGGGGCACCGGGAAGACGGCCCTTGATCAGGCCGAGGCCGTAGCCCTGATGCTGGAGAAGTATGAAGTCTGTCAGGGTCTGTTCGGCCCCTACACCACGCCGAGGGCCCGGGTGAAGGGTCTTGATTGGAGTGCCTGGACAAGGGGTTCAGCCCAGGAGCGCCTCTCACTCCTGCCCGCCGCCCAGGAGCACATCTTGGCGCAGGAAGACGGCAAGGCGCGGCTCCTTCAGGCTGTCACCCACCTTTCACAGGCCTTTGCCCTGGCCGTGCCCCATGAGGACGCCATGAAGATTCGCGATGATGTGAGCTTCTTCCAGGCGGTGCGGGCTGTGCTAGCCAAGAACACGCCTGGAGACAGCAAAACAGATGAGGAGTTGGAGCAGTCCATCCGTCAGATTATCTCCAAGGCCATTTCCTCAGATGGGATTGTGGATATCTTCCAGGCCGCTGGCCTCAAAAAGCCGGATATCTCCATCCTTTCCGACGAGTTTTTGGCCGAGGTTCAGGGTATGCCCCAGCGCAACCTGGCTGTGGAGCTCCTTCAAAAACTACTCAGGGGGGAGATCAAGAAGCGGGGCCTTCGGAATGTGGTGCAGTCCAAATCCTTCGCGGCCCTCCTGGAGCAAACCATCCGCAAGTACCAGAACCGTGCCCTTGAGGCGGCGCAGGTGATCGAGGAACTGATCAAGCTGGCCAAGGAAATGCGCGCTGCCAACGCCAGGGGGGAGGCCCTCAGGCTCTCCGAAGATGAACTGGCCTTTTACGACGCCCTGGAAGTCAACGATAGCGCCGTGAAGGTGCTTGGCGAGCCCACCCTGGTGGATATCGCCCGTGAGCTGGTGGAGACAGTAAGAAAAAATGTCACAATCGACTGGACCGTGCGGGAAACAGTGCGGGCTCAACTTCGCGTGATCGTCAAGCGCATCCTGCGCAAGCACGGCTATCCTCCTGACAAGCAGGAAAAGGCCACGGACACCGTGCTCCAGCAAGCTGAGCTGCTCTCTGGTATGTGGGCAGGGGGGTAACATGCACACCATCCGCATCGAATCCCTGAAAGTCCGGTGCATCATCGGGATCTACGCTTTTGAGCGCGAGAAGGAGCAGGACATCCTTGTCGACGTGGCCCTCCGCGGCGATTGGTCGTCTGCCGCCGAGCAGGATGATATGGACAAAGCCCTCGATTACGAGAAGGTGGCCGGGGAGCTCTCTGAGCTCCTGCAGTCGGGCATGTTTCAGCTCATTGAAAAGGCGGCGGGGGTGCTGATGGAGAAGTGTTTTTCATACCCGGGTGTTCGTGGTGCCACGGTGCGCGTGCGCAAACCCGGCGCCATCCCGGCCGCCAAGGAAGCCAGCTTCGAGATCTCGCGGGGGGAGGGAGCCTGATCATGCATCCTCCTCCCCCCAGCGGGGGGAGGTTGGGTGGGGGGTGTGTCTCGGTTGCCCCCTCCCTCACCCTCCCCCTCCGGGGGAGGGAAGAGTTCATTTAGAAGGCAACGCACCCGTGTTGTCGAGGATCATGTCCAGGAGCACAAAGACCTGGCGCTCGATCCGGAGCCCCGAGTAGCCGTCCACAGGGCGGAGATC
>JBFWNO010000162.1:0-3333 GCA_050251015.1 Planctomycetota bacterium | reverse complement strand
AATCGCGCCTAACACACCATCAAGAACTTGAGCAAGCTCAAGCAGGAAGAGCAGGACATCATGGTCGCTATTGTCAAAACGCCGGGTTTCAAAGCCAAGGAGTTCAATGCCAACCCCCAGAAATATGCCCGACAAGTCGTCAAAGCCACGAAACCAGCGGCTCCAGAGGGGTCAGCAGATAATTCCGGTGTTTCCCGTGGAACACGGGAAAAAACTGCGGCGCAGGTCGTTGTGGCCCGTTGGCACATGACGGCAGGCGAGTTGGCCAAACTGATTGACGCAACCGACTTCCGGGAGGCGGTGACCGGGGTCAATGTTGGGGGCTTGGCGGAGGGGGAGGCGAAAGCCGTTTTCGAGAAGTTCCGGCAATGGCTGAATGACGAGGGGGAGGAACAAGCCTCCTAAAAAAACGGGGCCTTTGGCCCCGTTTTCATTTCTGGACTTGAGCATGCTCAAGTCGTCAGCTTGTCCTCATCCGCAAACACATCGAAGTCATCCGAGGCCTCCGCCTCCATCACCTCTGCTTCTACTTGAGCATGCTCAAGTGAGGTTTCTGGCTCATCCAAAGGGGCAGCTTCCTTGCCAGGCTTCTTGGCCGACTTCTGCTGATGGAACTTGGCCTTGGCACTCTTGATGGCCGCCTCACTAGCCTTACCGGCCAAAAGTTGCTGTCGCTTGGTGTTACTGAAGATCCATTTCAACTCATCATCATTAAGCGCATCCAGCCCTTTGAGCACAAGCAAATCCAGGTCGTATTTAGCTGCAGGTTGAGCTGGGGATGTCGTGTTGGCGTCTGGTTGAGCATGCTCAACTGGCTTTGCAGGCTCGGCCTTTCTTTTGGGTTTCGCATTTGGCGTTACTGGAGGGGCAGGGGGCGTTGATGAATCTGTCGCCTTTGGGGCTGGGGTTTCTACAAAAACATCCTCTTCTTGAGCATGCTCAAGTTGTGAAGCTGCTTCAGCGGGCACATCAAAATCAGACTTGTGCTTTGCAAGCCATCCGGCCAATTGTTCGCCATCCTTCACGGCCGCCGGGGCTGTAAACACGGGGGTGGCCAAATGACCGGGCTGGAAGAAAACCGATACCCGATGGGGCAGGGTGAGGATCACGTTCAGCGGTATCAGCGCCTCTTCGAGGCGCTTTACCGTGCGGCCCTGTTCCCATTCCTCCGCACCTGCGGTGCGAATGCGCGTTTTCTCCATGGCGGTGACTTCCTTGGTGATTGTCCCGGAAAGCTGTGACACCCACTCTGCCGTTTGATAGTCGGCACCACCGTAGAAGAGTTTGAGCTGGGAGTTGACGTTAATCGACTGGGCCAGCGCCTTGCCGTCCAGTGTCTTATCGTCCGGCGCTTCTAGGTCGGTGACGGACTGGTAGGCCGTCACAATGTTCACGTTGAAGCTACGGTTGGTGGCGAGGGCATCGCGAAGCTGTTTCGAGACAAGGAAGCTCACCTCGTCCACGATCAAGGTCAGGTGGTGTTTGCGTTGTGCTTTGAGGCGCATCGCCTCCTGAATCACTTCCATGATCAGGGCTTTGGTCGCGGTCTTTACCACGTCATCCTGCAGGTCGCCCTGAACATAGACAATTGCGCCATCCAGTAGAGCTTGCTCAATCGAGAAGCTTTTCTTCTCCGGCCCCGGATTCAGAGAAGAGATCTGACGCCAGTTTTCAAGAAGCGCCTCCACTTTGAGTGCCTTGTCGCGGTCATTCTTCTGGGCCTTGTTGCCCGACTTGATCTTGCCGTAAAGGGTTTCCAGGTCGTAGCTATCGTGGGGGCCGATGAGGCGGTTAAGCTGCATTTTCTCGACAATCTTGTAGAAGTCGGAATCGCCCCCGGATTCGACCATCCCGAAGATGTTGATCATTCGGGTGTAGGCATTGCGCCGAGGGCCGCCGAGGAAGGGCGACCAGTAGCCATAGCCGTTGTCACGGAGGGAAATGTAGATGAAAGGGCGGTTGCATTCCTGTGCCGCCTGCAGCATCAGGCGCGGTGCCCATTCGTCTTCCTTCGGGTCGATGTAGAACAGGGCGTCTCCAAAGCGGATAGCCTGATCCATCAGGCAGCCCAGCATGACGCCCTTACCAAAACCCGTTGGCCCCACCACCTGCATGTTGTTGCTGCGCCAGGTCTTGGCGGGCACGTAGACAGGCTTGTTGTCGATGTCGAGCCCCATGAAAATCTTTTCCTTCTTGGGGTCGTAATGCTTGGGCGGCTCGAAGTCCCTGGCATTGTATCGAGCACGCTCATTCCGGATGTCGGACTCCACTTCCTCCACTTGCAGGTTGCGCCACCTGCGCATGACCGACGACACCCAGGGATGGATGAAACGGAAGTAGTAAAAGCGAAGGCCGAAGCCCGCGACGGCCGACACCGGCAGCATCCAACCATAGTGCAGGAGGGATTTCAGGAACCACGATTTGAACAGGTCAAAGTGGTTCGGGATGCGGTCACGCCATCCCAGATCGTAGAAGTAATACACAATGAGCAAGCCCACGAAAAGGATGATCCCTGACCAGAACAGGACGCGCCGCCAGAAGTGGAGAAAGACATCGGCGAAGTCGTGTTCCGTAGGGAGCTTCCATGGAGCCAGGCTGATCAAGGAAGAGAAGAAGATCACCCCTGTCCAAAGGAACCAGTAGTTGGGCGTGCTCCATTCCATGACCGAGTGCACATACTTCACGGTCAGGTCTATAATTGTGTCTTCTGAAAAGGCCATCTGAATCCCTCAGTGGATGCGTCGTTCTGTCGGACGCATTCTTGCTCATAATTCCGTAAAAACAAAACTTTGCCGCCGCAAAAATTAACGCTTGCAGCGGCAAATTTTTTTTCCGACCGGAAAAAGTTTCCGGAACTTCCGCAAAAATGCCCGTTTAACCCCCCGCAAGACCCTCCGCAGAGGGTGGTTTGCAAACTTGCAAAATGCGGAGGCCTAAACGGATGGGGTGATGGCTCTCTATGGTGAGCCATCACAGGGATGGCCTGGCAGTCGTAGCGGGAACGCCGCTACTTTGTTCCAGTCCCCCTCAGACTAGATAAAACGTTGTTTTAACTAGTCTTTCACCCAGCCACCGCCGGGGAACGCCCGGCTCAGTGGCGGGGCTCTGCCCCTCTCCAAAGCTCCGTCGGCTGGACGCCTCCTGCGCTCATTTGGATTCACCCCGGCCGCCCGTCCCGCAATCTTCGCTTGCGTGACCCCCCTTTCCGGGGGCTTCGCAAGACCTCCCTCCGCTGCGCTGCGGTCGTTTATTGCTCGTTCGGGTATCCACCCTTACACTCCGCTACGCTACGTATAAGGGTGTCCCCCCTACGCGGGCGAGTACCCGAAAGGG
>JBFWNO010000161.1:0-3385 GCA_050251015.1 Planctomycetota bacterium | reverse complement strand
TGAGATCCATGGTCACGGCCTGGCGGTAGTCGGGCATCACGGCAAAGGCGCTGATCAGGAGCGTGTCGGGAATCACAATCGTCTTGTCCCCGTCGCGAAACTCGTTGTTCAGCGAGTCCTTGCCGCTGACGAAGGGGGTGCCGAAACCCATCGCCGCGTCATGGCAGGCCTCGGCCGAGCGTACCAGGGTTCCGAGGCCCTGCGGGGTCTTGGTGTTGCCCCAGGAGAAGTTGTCGAGGATGGCACAACGGTCGAGGGGAGCCCCGACGGAGGCGATGTTGCGGAGGGCCTCATCCACAGCGGCCAGTGTCATGGCATGGGGATCAATCTTGCCGTACTGGGGATTGATCCCGCAGGCCACAGCCACAGCGCGGTGACTGCCGGGCTTGGGGGCGATGATGGCGGCGTCGGAGGGACCGTCGGCCAGGGGGCCGACCAGGGGTTTGAGCACGGTGTTGCCCTGCACCTCGTGGTCGTACTGGCGGATGATCCATTCCTTGCTGGCCACGTTGGGGTGCTCGAGGATGCGGCTTAAGGCCTCGGACGGTTTCAGCCCCGTGAGCGAGCCCCTCTTGCGTTCATAGGAGGGCAACTCGGCCTGGCGCGTGTTGCGGGGCCGGCCTTCATGAAGAAAATGTGTGTCGAGATCAGCCACAATCTGGCCCTTCCAATGCAGTCGAAGCCGCTTGTCGGGATTGCCGAAGGTGCCAAGGATCACCGCTTCCACATCCTCGTCCGCGCAGAGGTCCAGGAAGGCCTTCTCGGACGGGGGGGCAATGGCGAGGACCATGCGTTCCTGGGCCTCGCTGATCCAAACCTCCCAGTGGGAGAGGCCGGGGTACTTCAGGGGGGCCCTGTCGAGGTGGACATCGGCACCGATCTCGGCGCCCATTTCTCCGACGGCGGAGGAGAATCCTCCGGCTCCACAGTCGGTCACGGCCCGGATGAGCCCCGCGTCCCTGGCTTTGAGGAGAACTTCCATCAGCATTTTTTCCGTGATGGGGTTGCCGATCTGCACGGCTCCACTGGAGACGGCCTGGCTTTCCGAGGTCAGCTCAAGCGAGGAGAAGGTGGCGCCATGGATCCCGTCACGGCCTGTGCGGCCCCCGATGGCCACGATCAAGTCACCCTGGTGGACCTTTTTGTTCACGAACTTGAGGGGGATGATCCCGAGCGATCCGCAGTACACCAGCGGGTTCCCCACGTAGCGCTCATCGAAGCATACGGCCCCGTTGACAGTGGGGATGCCCATCTTGTTCCCGTAGTCTCGCACACCCGAGACGACGCCCTCGATCAGCCGGCGCGGGGGGATGACGCTGGCGGGGACGGGATTCATGGCGGGGGGAGGGAAACAGAACACGTCGGTGTTGGCGATGGGCCTGGCTCCGCAACCTGTGCCCAGGGTGTCGCGGATACACCCGCCCAAGCCCGTGCCAGCCCCGCCGTATGGTTCGATGGCACTGGGGTGGTTGTGGGTTTCCACCTTGAACGTGATGCCGTCCTCGCCGTCGAAATCGATCACTCCGGCGTTGTCCTTGAAGACACTCACGCACCAGGGCTTGGCCAGCTTATGGGTGCTGGCGGCAATAGTGGCCTTGAGCACATTGTCGATGCGGCGTCCTCCCATATCGACCTGGGCCGTGAAGGTCTTGTGGCAGCAGTGTTCGCTCCAGGTTTGGGCCAGGGTTTCGATCTCGGCATCGGTGGGATCACGATCGAGGGCTCTGAAATGGGTTTGAATGGCCGTCATCTCGGCGGCATCAAGGGCCAGGGATTTTTCCCGGCTGAGAGCTACAAGGGCCCCGGCATCGAGGTTTCTGATGGGGATGGTGGCCAGATGGAAGGTGGATTCCTTGGGAGTGCCCAGGGCGCTGTCCTGAGTCAGGTCGATATGGCAGCCTTCCACAACAGGGTTGTAGAGGATCTCGGCGGCCAGACGTGAAGCCTCCTCTTTCGAGATGCCGGCAAAGGACACCACGACACCCATGCGGGGCTCATGACGAAGTGTCAGGCCCAGGTCCCTGATGGCCTTGGCAAGACTGAGAGCCGAGGGATTCATCACACCCGGGAGTGTGAAGATGTGGCACTTCACCCAACCCGGCTCCTGGGTGGGGGGACCGATCACCGCCTGTTCACTCACGGGGTCGCAGAGGATTTCATCAGCAATGCGTCGGGTGGTTTCAGGGGTCCAGGTTTCGTCAAAGAGCGACACCGAGGCCAGCCTGGCTTTCTCGACCTTGTAGCCTCGCCGACGGGCCTTGTCCGCCAAGGCCTTGGCCGAGGGATCTTCGGAGCCCGACCGGGGTGAAACCTCAATGCGCAGTGTCATAACGCCATTTTACAGGCTGTTGCACTCCGGGGCGCACTTGTGGACAATAGGTGGATGGAGACGATGCATGCCCTCGATTTCGAGGCCCCCCTCGTCGAGCTTGAAGCCAGGATACGGGAGTTCGAGTCCCTTGCCGCAGGCCGTGGCATGCGACTGGACGACGAGATCGCCACGCTGCGCAAAAAACTCGACGAGAAGGTCGAGGAGATCTACTCCAATCTGACTTGTTGGCAAAAAGTGAAGCTGGCCAGGCATCCCAACAGGCCGGTGACAGGTGATTACCTGGGGGCGGTTTTCACCGACCTTATTGAATTGCGTGGTGACAGGCTGTACCGCGACGACAATTCCATCGTGACCTACCTGGCCAACGTGGGCACTCAGCGTGTTCTTCTTGTGGCCAACGAAAAGGGCACTGACACCAAGGAACGCATGCGCTGCAACTTTGGCATGCCCCACCCGGAGGGTTACCGCAAGGCCATGCAGAAGATGAGGGTGGCGGAAAAATTTAAGTTGCCTGTGGTCATCCTGATCAACACGCCGGGGGCCTATCCGGGTATCGGAGCCGAGGAAAGGGGCCAGGCCTTTGCCATTGCCCACAACCTGATGGACATGGGCCGTTTGCGCACACCCATCATCACGGTGATCATCTCCGAGGGATTTTCCGGAGGGGCCCTGGGCATCGGCGTGGGTGACCGCAATCTCATCATGGAGTATGCCGTGTTCTCGGTGATCTCCCCTGAAGGTTGCGCCGCCATCCTGTGGAGGGACGGTAGCAAGGCACCCCAGGCGGCCGACGTCCTGAAGCTCACATCCGACGATCTCATGCGCTATGGCTTGATGGACGGGGTGATCAAGGAGCCGCCGGGCGGGGCCCACAGGAACAAGGCCGACATGGCCCAACGGCTCAAGAACACCCTGGTCGCCGAACTGGCCGACCTCCAATCCGTTCCCGTTGAGACCCTGCTGGAGTCCCGCTATCTCAAATACAGGAAAATGGGCGAATTCATTGAAAACGGGTCCCTCAATAAGGGAACCAGACGGAGCGAATGACATGCC
>JBFWNO010000160.1:0-3421 GCA_050251015.1 Planctomycetota bacterium | reverse complement strand
CTGACAAGGATGGCGACATCCCCTTCCTGAAGGAGCCAGAAGGCGCCGGGAGCCCCTTTGCGGTAGAGGGTGACCCCGTGACCCGCCACCTCCACTTGTTCGCCTGCCCCGTTCCGGAGATTCAGGTAATTGGCAAAGACTTGGGGCTCCTTGAGCTTGAAGGCCAGGGCAAAGGACGTGCCCTCGAAGAAGAAGAAATCGGAGGCTATCACGGCCGTCTCACCGATCACGGCCGGGCCGAATGTTTTGGCCAATTCCGAATCACCCAATCCCACACGACCCAAGAGGCGTTCGCGGAGGTGGGCATCCTTTCCATCAAGACCGGCCAGGGAACGCAGGGGTCCGCACCAACCCTCCATTTTGCCTTGGAGACGAAGGAGACCCTCCAAGTCACGGGCCTCAGCTAGAAAATGGTCAGCAGGACACCACTCGGAAAAAATCCCTCCCTTGCTGGGATGATCCTTCTTTTGAGCATTCATCTCAGCCCACGGATGGCTTTTGATCGTCGGCCCCTTCAATCCTGCTCCATCCTGGGTGCGGGGCTCTTCCAGGGAACCCTCACCCACCATCGCCCCGAGTTGCAAACTCTCTTCCACAGCCAAGGCCGCGGTGAAGGCCGCCATCAGATCGGGTCGCCCCGCCCTTTGGCTCCATCGATTAGGACGGTCAGCCTCCCTGTCAAAACCGGCTTTGTGACAGAGGGCGTCGAAGGCCCTGCGGTGCAAGAGACTGCCACCCAGGTATCGACCTTCGCGGTGCATGATCGCCACATCCTTGAGGCGTTGGTGATCCTGCTCAAAGACACCCGCCGCAGGCACCTCCACCATCACCGTGGCGTTATGGTATTCCATTGCAGCCTGAACATCCGTCCCCTTGCCGGAAAAGGCAATGTTGATATGCAGGTTCTCTGGAAATGCATCACCGGGTAGGGTCAACCACAAGAAACGAATCACCCCCCCACGCGCACCCTTGGCAATCTGGGCCTCTCCCCTGAGGACCCAGCAACTCACTTCGGCCTTGTATCCTTCCGCCTCATCCAATGAGTGGTTCAACGTGATCTCGACATAATGAAGCGTTTGCAGAGAATCCAACTCTGCCTTTCGATACTCCACCTTGGCGGCCGAGAGGTTGTCCCACAGTCCGGCCTTTTTGGGTGTTTGGGTCTGGCCCGGCACTGGAACCGGGGCCGGGACATCTTGCGCCGACAGGGGCACGAGAAAAACCAGGGCCATCACCGAGAGCATGGAATGGAGTGTGCGCATGGAGCCTCCGTTGTTATTAATCACTAACATCATATCCCTTTCGGCCGGACTGTCAACCCCCTTACAATACAGCATGGCCTCGCCCATCATTTCCTGCCGAAATCTTTGCAAATCGTACGGTCCCTTGAAGGCCCTGGACAATGTCACCCTCGATTTGGAACCAGGGGCCATCGGCCTTTTGGGTCCCAATGGCGCCGGGAAAAGCACGCTGATGAAGTGCCTCCTGCAGCTCCAGGATTTCGA
Source organism: Planctomycetota bacterium (assembly GCA_050251015.1). Taxonomy (GTDB): domain Bacteria; phylum Planctomycetota; class JBFWNO01; order JBFWNO01; family JBFWNO01; genus JBFWNO01. Next base: position 1,916 of record JBFWNO010000160.1, on the reverse strand, counting down.
CTCCGGCGAGGCCCGACTCTTGGGCGACGATGTGAAGGCTCGGGGTGCCGACCTTCGCGAGAGGGTGGGGTATGTGTGCGAGCATGAGGCCCACATCGGCGGCCTTGTGGCGAGCGAATATGTGGCCTATTCAGCCAGGCTTTCCGGCATCCCCTTTGAAGCCGCCCGCCAACGATCCCACGAACTCCTTGATTTTGTGGGCATGGGTGCTGAGCGCTATCAAAAGGTCGAGGGCCTCCCCACAGGCTTGAAACAGCGTCTCAAACTGGCCCAGGCCCTGGTCCACGACCCCAAGCTGGTGATCCTCGATGAACCCACCAACGGACTGGATCCCCGCGGCCGGGAGCAGACCCTGGCCCTGATCCGGTCCTTGTGGAAAGACCTGAGGATCAGCGTGATCCTGAGCTCCCACCTCCTTCAGGATGTGGCCAAGGTCTGTGAAAGCATTGTCGTGATCAACAAGGGACGCATCGTGGTGCACGACACCATGGAGAACCTCAGCCGACGCGAAAGCCCTCAACTCGAGGTCCTTGTGGCCAACAAACGCCACGTCTTCCTGCAAGAGACCGCCTCCTGGAACCCCGAACTCCTACCCAGCGGGAGAGTCAGGTTGCACCTTCCCGACGGAGATACGGCCCCCCTGTTGTCACTCCTCGACCGGCTGGGCATCTATCCTTTGGAGATGATCCCCAGCCCCACTAATCTTGAGAGCCTGTTCACCGGCCTGTCCAAGGTCCCGGGGGAGCGACCATGAAACCCCGTGCCTACGATGGACCCAGACTGGGCCCGTGGAGCCGCCGCCTGGCTGTGGCCAGGCACACCTACGACCAGATGCTCCGGAACCGCTGGATCCGTCACATCGTCTTCATCCATGTGTTGGCGACAGCGTTCCAGGCTGGCTTCATCCTGCTTCTTGGCAAGATCGCCTCGCCCACCTCCTTCACGACCGTCAATGAATTTCTGCGACAGCTCAATTTCCAATGGTTCTTGGCCGGCCAGACCCTTTTCAACTGGATTTCCGCCAACCCGGATGTGGCCCTGGGCACCTCGCAAAACGTCACCCTGTATTTCCTGTGCGTTTCCACAACCCTGCCAGGCACCCTCATCGCCCTGGCCCTGGCGCTCCCCCACCTTATTTGCCGCGACAAGGCCACCTCAGCCATGACGGTGTACCTATCGAGAGCCCTGGGCCGGAAGGATTACCTCATCGGAAAGGCTGGCGCCGTGGTGGGTCTCTTGGGTGTCTCATGGATCCTGCCAACCCTGGGCTCATGGTTGTTGGGCAACCTTTTGACGGGTGATTTCCGCTTTCTTGTCTGGTCTCTGGGAGCCCTTGGCCACACCGTGGCATTTTTGGCCCTGGCCACAGCCTTCCTCACAATTCTAGCCCTCGGGATTTCAAGCCTGAGCAGCAGGGATTCGATGGTGATCTCCCAGTTCCTGATCCTTTGGGCCGTCCTGAGCCCTGTCGCCGAATCATTCTCCGACACGGACAATCCCCTGCGCCACCTTTCCTTCTCTAGGAACCTGGACGAAATCGCCCGGGCCATCTTCAATTTCCAGAACGATTTCAGCGAGCTTGCCACAAGGTTGAAACTGCCGAATGACATCTTGCGCCAAGTTGACCTCGGGGAGACCCATGTCCTGATGCCAGGCCTTGTCCTCTTGGGAATGGCAATTCTTGCCCTTGTTTTCTCCATTCGGTCCACGAGGTCGACATGACGTCCGTGATCTCTTCCCAGGGACTCAGCCGGTGGTTTGGCATTGTGATGGGCCTCAATGGGGTCGACTTGGAGATCCCCCCGGGGCTAACGGGCTTGGTGGGACCCAACGGTGCGGGGAAGAGCACCTTCCTCCAATTGGTCGCCGGCATCCTGAGACCAAGTTCCGGCACATTGCGCGTCCTGGGAGAAACC
>JBFWNO010000159.1:0-3426 GCA_050251015.1 Planctomycetota bacterium | reverse complement strand
TCTATCTCGAAGCTGGCTGGGCACACTCACCATTACCAACGCCTGGATGTGGCCCTGATGACCATCGACACCTACCGCATCGCCGCCACCGACCAACTCCATCGCGTGGCCGACATTGTCGATGTCCCGCTCCGGGTCGAGACCTCCCCCGAGGGGCTCAAGAGGGGGCTCCGGAGCTTTGCCGACAAGGATCTGGTGCTCATCGACACGGCCGGTCGTTCGCAGAGGGACGGTCTGCAGATGAACGAACTGAAGAATTTTATCGATGCGGCCAAGCCCCACGAGGTGCACCTCGTGCTCCCGGCCACGGCCGACATCGGGACGTTGGAGGAGGTCCTCGAGCTCTTCGGACCCCTGGCCAACCGTATTCTCCTGACCAAGGTCGACGAGGCCTCGCGTCTGGGCCCGCTCTTGGGAATCCTGCTGGATGGCAAGCTCCCTGTGTCCTACTGCTCCTTCGGGCAGGGGATCCCCGAGGACATCGAGGGAGCCGAGGCCCGGGCCCTGACCCGCCGTCTCCTGGGTCCGGAGCGCCGTCCATGACCGTCCAGGATCAGGCCCAGAGACTCCGTGAACTCACGGCCTCGAGGCCCCGTGGACGCGTGCTGAGCTTCACATCAGGTAAGGGGGGGGTTGGCAAAACGAATCTTTCCGTGGCCATGGCGTTGGCCCTCACGGCTCTCAAGAAACGGGTGGCCCTTCTTGATTTCGACCTGGGCATGGCCAATGCCAACGTGCTTTTGGGATGCCGCCACCGCTGGAATCTTGGCCATTTCGCCAGGGGAGAGAAGTCGCTGGTGGACACCATGGTCATGGGGCCTGGAGGCCTGCTGTTCCTTCCGGGAGCCAACGGCCTGTCCGAATTGGCCGACATGGGCTTCGAGCAAAGGGAGACCCTCCTGACAGGCCTGGAGAGCCTCGAGGGGAAGATGGATTACATCATTGTCGACACGGGGGCCGGCATTTCACGCAACGTGTTGGCGCTGGCCGGGTCGGCGGATGATCTTGTGCTCGTGACCACACCCGAACCCACGGCCATCCTCGATGCCTATGGCATCCTCAAGAACCTGGCTGTGAATCCCCCCAAAGGTACCATCCATCTTCTGGTCAACCAAGTGCCGGGCTCGCAGGTGGCGGCCGATGTCGCCGACCGCATCACCTCCACGGCCTCTCATTTCCTCGACCTTGAGGTCGGCAGGCTGGGGTATGTCCTTTCCGATATGCAGGTTCCCGAGAGCGTGATCCGCAGGAGGAGCTTTCTCATCGACAACCCGCGCTGTGCCGCCTCCCGTTGCGTGGAGGTCATTGCACGGCATATCAACCACAGCGAGGCGCCGCCCAAGCCCGAAGGCTTTTTCCGCCGTCTGATGGGGCGTTGGGGGGTCTGAGGTGGTCTCCCGCACCACGGTGATTTTCGCCATCCTGGCCTTCACCATTGTCAATATGGCGGGGCTCTTTTCCGGGAGGGCCGTTGGCGACATCTGGCTGACAGCCCTCATGGCCATGGTGATTTTTGCCATCGTCGGTTTTCTCGTGGGTTGGGCCTTTGAAAGCCTTCTCAAGGAGAATCTCAAGCAGGAAGAGGCCTTGATGTTCACCGACTATCTCAAACAGCATCCCGACGCTACGGTCATCCAGGAGCTTCCTGACGCTTCCGCAGGGGGGGATGCCAAGAAGGCGGCTGGCTGACTCCCGATCCGGGGGTAGAATTGGTGAGTCATGGCTCTGCCAAAAAAATCCGATGAAGAGACGCAGAACCTCTGGAGGGACTTCAAGAAGGCCCCGTCGGAGTCTGCCAGGAACCGCCTCATGGAGGCCTACCTGCCCTTGGTGCGTTACATCGCCGAGCGCATCAGCATCAAGCTCCCCAAGAATGTGGATGTCGAGGATCTCTGTTCCGCCGGAGTCTTCGGTCTCATGGACGCCATCAAGGGGTTCGATCCTGACAGGGGTGTGAAGTTCGAGACCTATTGCACCACCCGTATCCGTGGGGCCATCCTTGACGAACTCCGGAGCCTCGACTGGGTGCCCCGCCTGGTGCGCACCAAGGCGAACCAGCTTGAGAGGGCCATGCAGGAACTGGAGACGGAACTGGGCCGCGCTCCCGAGACACCCGAGATCGCCGCCCGGCTGGGCATCGAGGTCGGTGAGTTCGAGGAGTGGGAGCGTGAGGCCAGCGCGGCCTCGATGGTCAGCCTCAATAAGAACTGGGGTGGCGATGACGGCGACGACGACGACATGCCCCGCATGGACATCGTGCAGGACAAGAGTCTCTCCGATCCCTCGGACAGGCTGCAGCGCGAGGAGATCAAATCGGTCATCACGCGGGGCCTGACCGACACCGAAAAGCTGATCATCATCCTCTATTACTACGAGGAGCTCACGATGAAGGAGATCGGCGTGATCCTGAGCCTCAGTGAGAGCCGGGTTTGCCAGATCCATTCGAAGATCATCGTGCGCCTGGGGGTCCAGTTCCGCAACTACCGTGAGGAGATGACCCAGTAGGTCATCCCTTCCATGGGCCACTTCCGTACGTTTCCAGAGATTGTGCAGGTCTTGTCGGCCGCACGAAGGATCCTTGTCCTCACGCACAACGACCCCGATGGCGACGCCCTGGGCAGTGAGCTCCTCTTGTCTCGGGGTCTGCGCTCGATCGGCAAGGAGACCCGCATCATCAATGTGGGGATGTTGCCCTCCATGTATGCTTTCATGCTCAGACCCGGCGAGGCCGAATATTACGCGCGGGGGGGGCCCTTCCCGACGGACATCGAGGCCGACCTCATGGTGGGTGTGGATTTCAATGACTGGGGGAGGCTCCTGGGATTTTCCGATGTGCTGGCGGCCAAGGTGATCTCCTCGATGCTTATTGACCACCATCCCACACAGGTCCCCATCGCCGATCATACCTATATCGACACCAGCGCTTCCTCGACGGGTACCATCGTCTGGGACATCCTGCTGTCGTTGGGGGTGAGGCCAGATGCTTCCATGGCCGAGCCGGCCTATGTCTCGCTGATCACTGATACCGGGCATTTCCGGTTCTCGAACACCGATCCCAGAGCCCACCGCATGGCCTCCACCTTCCTCGAGTTGGGCGTCGATCCGGCCCAGGTGAACCGGCACATCTTCGAAAGCTCATCATTGGGGCGTCTTCGTCTGATGGCCAAATTGATCACCGAGATGAGGGTGGAGTGTCGCGGGAAGCTGGCCTGGATCGCCGTCTCCAAGCGCGACCTCGAGGAGCATGGCCTCAAGAGTATCGACACCGAAGGTTACATGGATGTCTTGAGGACACTGGGCACCTTGGAGGTGGGCCTGATGTTCAAGGAGATGGAAAACGGCCAAGTGCGGGTGTCGATGCGTTCCAAGGGAAGCTTCGATCTCAACCAGTTTGCCCAGGGATTCGGCGGGGGGGGCCATCCCGTG
>JBFWNO010000158.1:0-3442 GCA_050251015.1 Planctomycetota bacterium | reverse complement strand
GGCCGTTATACCTTGACCATCAAGGCAGACCAGATCCACGATTCCCTAGGCCGCGATCTCGATGGCGACAAGGACGATAGCGCCGGCGGGGATGCCCTGGAGCAGTTCTTCCGGCTCTACGGCGATACCGATGGCGATGCCGATGTGGACCTGACTGACCTCAATTTTATCCGTGGCCTGCTGGGCAGTAAGAAGGGAGATGGCAATTACCTGTGGTGGCTGGACTACAACAACGACGGCTACCTGTCCTCGTTCGATTACTCCCAGGCCCGCAATCGGTATGGACAGCATGTGTAACTGCCAACTTTGAATGAGCAATTTCAGGGAGGTAATCGCCTGCAAGCGATTACCTCCCTGGCAATCCTAAATTTCCCCCCCCGAGAGAGGGTGCCCCTCTTGCCGTTCCTTCTTCTATCCTTTGCTGTTTCTCCCCTTCCTGGAGGTTTTCTCATGCGCTGGGTTTTTCGTTTTCTGCCCGCTTTAGTTTTGGCACTTGGTTTGTCCGTTCAGGCTCAGGCAGGCCCGATGCTGGCTGTCTCCTCGACCGCCGATTTGAACAATCTGAAAGTGGGCCAGACAATCACCTTTGATGTCACCCTGTCCGGTCTCAATGCCGGAGATTCTTTGGACTACCTGGCCGGGACCCTCACCTTCAACGACACTCTGTTTAGTATTCCACTTTCCGTGACCGCCGGCCCGATAGTCCCAGACCTGACTGGTTTTTCGGGCACGAAAAATGTCGGCCTGGCCGATGGCAATTATGACGACCTCTTCGCTCTCTCCGGCACCCCCATCACCAGCAATGGGGTTTTCTTCTCCTTCAATGTGACCGTGACCAGTACGGGGACCGGCATGGTCGGCTTCGATTTCGCGGATTCCTTCGGATTCGATGCCAACGGCGGGCTATTGGACCCAACCACGGGAGGAAATCCCATCACCTTCGATGCTCCAGCCAATAATGCAATTCCCGAACCAATGTCCTTGCTACTGCTAGGAATTGGCGGAGCGGGAGTATTGTTGGCGAGAAGAGGAAGGAAAAAACAATCGCAAAAATAAGTTTCAAAAAGATTACCTAAAGAGAAGGTGGCAGATGGAGAAATGGGATGGAAACCATTTCAAATCATTTGCCACCGTTTCTTCATTGCATTTCCCCCCTTCCCAATTTTTTCCCACCGAATCAATTCTGTTCGCTCCCAGTATCCGTAAATGTTCTTCCTGATAGACCCAACCTAAGCCAAATGGGACCCACCCGGACAACCGTGGGTCTGGCCAACAATCCCCTTTCGCCCATTAATTTCTTCCTCCTCTGGTTCCTTCACGCTGATCCCAGTTGACAAAAATCCCTTATTTATCACCCCTTTCACACCGATTGTGATCGACCTGGTCCATGGCATCAGGGGCAAATCGTGTTATTTGCTTCTTCTTTTTTTAGGGTTGATGGGTGAATGAACTGGCGACGATCAAGCTGTGGCGGAGAGGTGGTTATCTTGTCGAGACTCATTGCCACCATGCCTGAGAAGCAGAAATAAGCCTCCCAGAAGGCTTGTTCGGCCTAATTCCCTGACCAACTCCTCTCCCCTTTTCCCATGAGATAACAGGGGTGCGCCAACGAGGCGGAACCCCTTTTGTTTTTCCAGGGGCGCGCCACGAGGCACACCCCCATCGATGGGACCCAAAAGACTCAACGCCCTACTCCCCATTTTCCAAAAAAGGGTGTGGGGAAGAAGGGAAGCTAAGTCTATTGGGACACGCCCGCGAAGGGCCGGGGGTCCACCCAAAACCTGTTACGACAGCCCTACCTCTGCCTCCTCGTTCCTGGCAACCACTTCTCTCGGCTCCTCAATCTCAAGCCATTTCCCTGCTTTACCTTGGCTGTCCAGGAAGCGACGCCTCAGCGCCTGATATGGATCGCACTCGCGAATGAATTTTGAAGAGGTGACGCCATCGCCTTTGTCGAGGCGATCGGAATGGCCGGTCGTCATGGTCAACCGAGATCCCGGAGACAGAGCGATGCGTGAGTTCACCCGATTCCTGGCGGCCGTTGCCGCCCTGCTCTTGATGGCTGCTGGCGTGTTCGGTGGCGTCGTGGGGCTGTCGCTGGCCAATGGCCTGCTGTGCATTGGGTTGGGGTTCGTGGCGTCGGTCCCGGTGTGGAGCACCAACTGAGGAGTGCTGGAGTTATGAGCGACAAGCGTGAAGTGTTCGGTTGTGATGTGTGCCTGATTGTGGACTGCAACGGCGACTACGCTGTGGGTCAGGACGAGGAGTCAGCCGCCGAAGCATACGAGGAGCTAATCGGGGCGATGAGTGCCGCCGGGTCAACCCGCTATGTGTGGTTGAAGGTCCGTGTGCCTGCACCTCAAGCCCTGGAGATGTCCGTTGTGTGCCCTGAGCAGTCCACGCCAAGTGAGGCTGCGGTGATTGTGGAGAAGGCTGACTGATACCTGCCATGGGCCTGGGGGTGTGCCACGTGGCACACTCCTGGACCTGGCCCTGCTGGAGACCTGCTGATGTTGTACTGCCTTGCCTATCGTGCTGTGTATGCCCTGGCCATGTGGCGTGGCCTGTATGTCCGCCGGGCCGAAGAGATCGCCGAGCGCGTTGCCTGTGCCGTGACCCGGACGCCCTATGTCGAGGATGCCTCCTGGGTCGAGTATCGGCTCGACCGCCATGTCCGCTACGTCCGCCATGTCCTTGACCGTCAAGCCCTGCTGCGTTTGCTCGACATGTGACAGCGGCTCGTTTGCCGAGGACATTAACTCCGGGCCATGTATGGCCCATTACCCTGGGAGATTGACCCATGTACGACGACCTTCTCGCCCTGACTGCGTTCTACGTTAACGCCGACCATCCGCCCTGCGTGTGGTGTGGCCGTGAGTTCGAGGATGCCGAGGATGCCTACCGCGATGACGCCGGTGTGGTGTGCTGTTCTCGCCGCTGCCATCGCCAACGCAATTGCCCTGAATTCGCCCGCCGCCGTGCGGAGACCGCCGCCCGCCTGGCCAAGTATGAAGCCACTAAGACCAAGTAACCTCGCCGGGGAGGGTGTGCCACGTGGCGCGCCCTCCTGGCCTGCCCTTCTGGAGATTGACCGATGAGCAAGACAACTGCCTCTGCCGCCGCCTGGGCCGGTTTGACGTTTGAGGTTCCCAACCTCGACGGTCTGGAGTCCTACGACCTGGGCCGGCTGAACTATGTGTTCTCTGGCCTGGCCGCCTATTGCGACCTGCGAGAGATGGCCATTGCAGCCCGCAAGCGCGGAGCAATTGCCGAAGCCATGGAACATGAGCGCCGTGCTGACCAAATCCATGCAACCCTGCCCTGCTGGGCGCGGTGGTAAGCAACCGATGCCAGCAAGCGCGTATTGCGGGGTTCGCCGCCCGCCTGGCATTTTGGGCGCTCCATGGTGGAGCGCCTGCTACCTGGGAGAAGCTGACATGTT
>JBFWNO010000157.1:0-3463 GCA_050251015.1 Planctomycetota bacterium | reverse complement strand
GCCGTCCGTCAGGCTGGCGAGAAGTACAAGCTCAGCTTCAAGGGCTTCGAGGTCGAGGCCGACGCCGTGATCCTGGCGCTTCCCTTCACCATCCTGCGCACCTTCACCATCGAGGCCCCCCTCGAACCTGGCCTGCGCACCTTCATCAAGGAGGCGGGCTATGGGATGAACGCCAAGGTGTTGGCCGGCTTCACCAAGCGCCTGTGGCGCGAGCAGGGCTACGTCGGCGCCTTCTACGGCGATGAGAGCTTCCAGTTGGCATGGGACAACAGTCAACTGCAACCGGGCACTGCCGGGGGTTTCACCTTCTTCACCGGAGGCCAGAAGGGCATCGCCGCCGGCAAGAACTCCCCCGAAAACCAGGCCCGGCAATCCCTCAAGTCACTCGAGAAGATCTATCCGGGCATGACCGTAGCCCTCAACGGCAAGTTCGGCCGCTTCCACTGGCCCAGCCATCCCTTCAGCCTGGCCAGTTATTCCTGCTTCAAGCCCGGGCAGTACACGCAGTTCGCGATGAACCACCTGTACACCGAGGAAGAGGGCGCCTCGTCCGCCGTGGGCGTGGGAAAACTGCTCTTCGCCGGCGAACATCTGAGTTCCGAATTCCAGGGCTTCATGAACGGGGCCGCCCAAACCGGGCGACTCGCGGCCCAGGCCCTGCTCCAATCAAGCACCAAGAGCGCCTGATGCCCTTCCAACGCATTTCATCCGCCGAGTTCCACGCCATGAAAAAGAAGGGCGAGATCACGGTCATCGACATCCGCGATCCCATGTCCTTCAAGGCCGGGCACATCGAGGGGGCCCTCAACATCGACGACGGCAATGTCGAGGAATTCGTGAAGACCGCCGACAAGGAGAAACCCCTGGTGGTCTGCTGTTACCACGGCAACAGCAGTCAGGGCGCAGCGGAATACATGAGCGACCAGGGCTTCAAGCAGGCCTACAGCCTTGACGGGGGCTATGCAGGCTACCGGCCTCCGGCCTGAAGAGAGGCTCGATCCAGCCAGATTTCCCGTGGCACCGCCATTATTGGCCATCAGACCCCCCCTTTCAAAAAGAGGGTATAGGCCAGGCCCGGCCGGCGTCTAGTGATGTATGAAACCCATCCTTTTCAGCCTTGCCGGAACCCTTGTGATGATGGCCCTGGTGATCCATCCGGACCTGGGATACATCCTGGTCGGGATCCATGCCTGCTACCGGGTGCGCCGCTGGTGGCAGACCCGCAGGTCCCCCATCCTGATGCCGTCCAGGGCGGGAAAGACCTTGCCATGAAGACACGATTCCGCTTCAGATCCATGGGCCTCATGGCCATGTTGAGCCTGCTCAGCTGTTGGATGACGCTCCTGAGCCTGTAAGACAGACAGGCTCATCACTGCAACTGAAGCGGCTGAAACAGGCCGCCCTCAAGTTCGGGGTGCACCACCCCTTTCCACAAGAGAGATGGCGATCAAGGCAAACACCATCAGGGCCGCGGCCGAACCCGCCCCTCCCCACCTTCGCATCCACTCGACGTTGCCGAGATCCCCGGCCACGCGCAACGCAAGCCCCAACGACATCACAAGGGGAGGCCACTCGAGCCTGCGGTGATGCCGCAATTTGAAGGGGGTGAGGGCCGGAAGGATGATGGGCCCATGGGCAAAGACCATCATGAGGACGAATCCCAAAAAAAATGAATGCATGACGGCGTCGCGCACCCAACCCGAATCAGGGATCCCGTGCCATGCCATGATGAGCCCCGAGATGAGGAGCCATGCATAGCCGCCCAGCAGGGACCTTGCCGAAGTGGACGCCTGGCCGCCACGATGGAGTGTGAAGCGGGCGGCGTCATAGAAAAAAAGCCACCCGGCCAGCATGACCACAGACAGGCCCAGCAAGGCATCGCAAGGCCGGCATCCCCACAAAGACCCGGAGGCCGACACCACCAACAAGAGAGTGATCACAGCGAACAGCGTGGATTTGAGGGCCGAAGGCCGCAGGAAACGCGAGAGGTCGAGTCTCTCCCCGGTGACGGTGAGGAGCAGAAAGCACATCCAGCCGATCCACTCGCGCCCCCAACCACGATTCCACCATTGGCAGGTCGCCGCGCACCACGAGAGCGCCCCAAGCCCCATGAGGAGAAACTCCGGTCTCCTGTGCCTCCAGTAAAGCCGCGCGGAAATGATCAGGAGCCACAGAGCCGCGGCAAGGGCCCCCACGGCAGCCGCCGATCGGAAGTCCGCAAGCACCAACACTCCGGAAAGAAGTGATGCCAGGGGGAAGGTCAAAGGGCCGACCCTTGAGGGACGGGTTCCGAGCTGTGCGATGGCCACGGCACGCTCCAAGGTGATCAGGGAACCGAATCCCACGCTGGCCATGAGGAATCCATGGTGCACGGCACCCCAAGAAGGCACCTGCCAACCCAGCCTTGCGAGACCCCCGGCGACGCCGGTTGCCAGCATGGCCGCCACCCCGGCAATGATCCAGGGAGCCCTGTTCACCATCCCAGGATGGCTTTGGCTTCAGGCGTCATCATCCCGGAATGCCATGGAAAATCGGGCAACAGGTCCACCTGGGGGTTGTGCGAGGAAAATGATGACGTCAATGCCGCGAGCGCCTCCCGACGCATGGATTCACCGTGAGGGCAGACGGGAGCCGTCTGCGCAAGTCCGACCCTCAGGCGTCCCGGTGATGCCTCGACCTGAACCACCAAACCCAGATCCACCACGCTGAGCCCCAACTCCGGGTCCATGACAGACCGGAGGGCCTGTCTGACGTCGTCGATGGAAATATCATTGGTCTGGCTCACCCCAACAGTCTAGGAAAATTTACTCTCCCGCAGAAACATTTCCCACCCCATCTTGATGAACGCTCAAATCCCGGGAAACCACATTGGCACGCCATTTGTAGTCAACATGGCAGACCACGAAAGGATTCAACATGATCACATCACAAGACACCCTGGCCCACCTCGCTGCCGTGCATCCGTGGGCCTCAAAGGTCTTCCAGAAATTCAACCTGGACTATTGTTGCCAGGGGTCACGCTCCGTCGAGAAGGCCTGCCAGCAATCTGGCATCGATGCGTCGGCTGTGCTTGAAGAGCTTCAAAGGGAAGAAGTGAACCATTCAGGTCCTGCAGTCAACTGGGATCAGGTTGCCGATGGCGAGATCCTTGAACATATCACCCATCACTATCATGAATCCCACCGGAAAGAGCTCCCGCGCCTGATCCATATGGCCGACAAGGTGGAGAGCGTCCACAAGGGCAAGCCTGGGGTGCCCAAAGGGCTAGGAGAGCTCCTGCGTGAGCTTTTTTTGGATCTTGAAAAACACATGGCCGAGGAAGAGGAAAGGGTGTTCCCGGCCATCCGCAGGCAGCAGGACGGGCTGACCTCAGCCCTCAAGGCCCTGAGCGCGGATCATGAAAGCGCAGGCCGGGTCCTTCATCACTTCGACCTCATGACATCTGATTGCGTGCCGCCACACC
>JBFWNO010000156.1:0-3524 GCA_050251015.1 Planctomycetota bacterium | reverse complement strand
AGGCGCGGACCCACCCCGCTGACGGTCATCAACAACCTGAACACGGTCTTGTCTTCGGGGGCGCTGAACCCGTACAGCAGTTCACCACCACCGCCGGCATGGTCGACGGACAGGTGGTGGTGGACATGCAAGAGAGCCTCCTGGCCCGGCTTGAGCCTTGAGGCCGTCTCAACAGGACAGTGAACCTCGTAGCCCACGCCAGCGCACTCCATGACGCAGGTGCCGGCCGAAACCGACACAACGCGGCCGCGGAGATGGCTGATCACGGGAGATCAGCCGGCCGTTTCCGTGGCTTCGCGGCGTGTGGCGCCCATCGAGAGGGAGAGGCCCTGCTCGGCAAGCTTCGACGAGATCTCCTTGATGGAGGTCTTGCCGAAATTCTTCTGCGCCAGGAGCTGTTCCTCGGTGAACTGAACGAGTTCCCCCACATTGCGGATGCCCAGCGATTCCAGGACCTTCGACGACCGCACCGTCAGCTTGAGTTCGCTGATGGTGATGTGGTGGCGGGGATCCTGGGATTCAGAGGCGGCGCTCTGCGACTCGGAGGCCAGTTTCTGGTTCATGCCCAGTCTCAGGCCGCGGGTTGTGAGGATTTTCTTGATCTCGTCGAGGGAGGTCTCGCCGAAGTTGGGGTAGCTCAGAAGCTCGTTCTCCGACATGGACACCAACTGGCCGAGGGTGTGGATGTTCATCTTCTGGAGGCAGTTGCGGCTGCGGACGCTGAGCTCGAAATCCGAGATCTTGGTCTCGAGGAACTTGCTCTGACGGTAGCTTTCGCGCTCGGCTTCCTCGTCATAGGTCATGTTCATCGAGTCGTTGACGCTCTTGAGGAGCATGCGGGCCCGGCGCTGGGTGGGGTCGGCCTCCAACACTTCCTCGAGGCACCAGATGGCTTCCTGGTAACGGCCCTTGTCCTCATAAAGGATGGCCAGGTTCACCAGACAGCACTCCAGCACGGGGAGCTCCTCGCGGCACTTTTCATAGTACCCCACGGCGGCGCTCTCATTGCCGAACTTCTCGCTGATCAGCCCAGCCTTAAAGAGGGCCTTGCGGTGGTGGGGATTGGCCGAGATGGCGGCCAGATGATGGTTGAGGGCGGCTTCCGAACGGCCTGTGGCTTCGGCATAAAGACCCTGGAGGTACTCCTTGTCAGCCACGGTCAGGCGGGACTTGGAAAGCATGGGTTCGGGGTTTTGACCGATAAGGATGGCGGCCTCGATCAGGTCGGCATCACAAGCCGGCTGGGGAGCTCCGGATGATTGGGCCTTGCTCAACAGTGCGTGGGCCTGGGCATAGCGGTTGGATTCCAGGCAGGCCGAGCCCTGGAGGTAGAGGGAAAGACCTGTGGTGGAATCTTTGAGGTGGGCGAGGACCTTGTCGGTCAGGCCGAGGATCCATGCGGCGTATCCCTTGATCAGGTTGGAACCCGAGAACGAGATGTAGTCGGAGCGGAATTGGCTTCGGGCACCCACATGGGCGAAGGCCTCACGGCGCATCGACTGCAGTGTGTCGAGCGAAGTGTTTTCATTGAGGGAGTTCAGTGACAGAGTGTTCGCGTTCATGGGATTCCTTCCGTAAGTGATGAGCGCCTACGATAGGGGGGCGAGCTAGGGGACGCAAGACATTGAGCCACACATATGTGTGGCTATCCGTTATCGATGACCTTGCGCACCATTTCAACGAGTTGATGCTTGCCCACAGGCTTGAAGAGGTACTCGTTGGCCCCGTTGAAAAAGCCCCTGAGCTGATCGCCGGCTTCGCGGTGGGCGGAAAGGATGATCACAGCAATGTTTTCGGAAGCCTGCTGGGTGCGGATGTGCTCCGCAAGCTCGAAACCTGTGATCTCGGGCATTTCCACATCCAGGATGGCCACGCGGGGTTTCGGGAGGGTGTCGAAATAGGATTTGAACACGGCCGGATCCGTGGTGCACTCCACATGGTAGCCCTCGGCCTGCAGGATGACGGCACAGGCTTCCAGGAAGTCGGCATCATCGTCGATCATCACGATCCTGATGGCGTCAGAGGTCACGAAGATGCTCCACGGCATTGGTGAAGAGGGCCAAGCCGTCACCATGGTCCTTTTTCGGGAGTCGGGTCCAGGAAGGATGGTTCTCGAAGCGCAGGAACCTCTCCGGGTGGGGCATCAGGCCAAAGATACGGCCTGTTTCGTCGCAGATGCCGGCCACGGAACCCTCGGAGCCATTGGGATTGCGGCCTTCATAGCGCAGGCAGAGGCGCCCCGCCTTTTCAAGTTCGGAAAAAACGGACGGGGTCAGTGCCATGAAACGACCCTCGGCATGGGCGATGGGCAGATCCATGTCGCCGAGGCCCTTGAGGAACACACAGCGTGTGCCATCGACTTTCATCCTCACCCATTCATCGCGGTACGCCCCGTGGTCGTTGTGGGTGAGCGTCACCTTCCTCTCGCCGAGGAGCCCGCTCTTGACCAGTACCTGGAAACCGTTGCAGATGCCGATGACAAGGCCTCCCCTGGCGACAAGCCTGCCGATGGGGTCCAGGAGCTTGAGCCGGAGCTGGTTGGCAAAGATCTTGCCGCTGGCAATGTCGTCGCCGTAGCTGAAGCCGCCGGGGATGGCGAGAGCATCAAAGGAGTCGAGCAGGGCCGGTTTTTCCAGGCATTGGTTCACGTGCAGGGTCTCGGGCGAGGCTCCGGCCAATGAGAAGGCCCAGGCCGTCTCGCGGTCACAGTTGGTGCCAGCCGCCCGGATCACCAGGACGCGGGGTTGGCGGCTCATCGGAGGGCCTCCCTGAATCCGTTCTTCCAGGAGGCCTTGAGCTCCTCGAGGGAGGCCGAAACCAGTTCCTGGGAGCCGGCCTTCAATGTCAGGAGGCTGCCCGTGTTGACGGAGCCGATCCGCCTGCAGGCTTGCCCCTTGAAACAGGTCTCGAATACCGCGGCTTGGTCGGAGGGGACCTCCACCAGGATCCTGCCGGTGCTTTCGGAAAAGAGCAACACCATGGGGTCCTTGAGGTCGGGTTCGGCATCCATGGCCAAGACATCCACTTCGGCACCGAATTGACCTGTGAAGGCCATTTCCGCTAAAGCCACCGCGAGGCCGCCTTCGCTGAGGTCATGGGCCGAAAGCACGGAGCATTTCACCACAGCGGCGTGGAGCGAGTCATAGAGCTTGCGGTTGACCACGGGATCCGTCAGGGGGACCGTGCTGTCGTGGGTCACACCTTTGACCAGTCCCAGATGCGAGCCGCCAAGTTCCCAGCGGGTGGTCCCCACAAGATACAAGGCTGAACCCGGCTTCTTGAGATCCATGGTCACGGCCTGGCGGTAGTCGGGCATCACGGCAAAGGCGCTGATCAGGAGCGTGTCGGGAATCACAATCGTCTTGTCCCCGTCGCGAAACTCGTTGTTCAGCGAGTCCTTGCCGCAGACGAAGGGGGTGCCGAAACCCATCGCCGCGTCATGGCAGGCCTCGGCCGAGCGTACCAGGGTTCCGAGGCCCTGCGGGGTCTAGGTGTTGCCCCAGGAGAAGTTGACGAGGATGGCC
>JBFWNO010000155.1:0-3741 GCA_050251015.1 Planctomycetota bacterium | reverse complement strand
TCTCTTGAGCTCGATGTGCAGTGTGTCGGTGTCTTCAAAGTACTGGATCTTCATGGCCTGAACCCCCGATCAAAAAAGGCGTTGTGCACCGTTTCGCCGTCTTCCAGAAGTATAACCCTCAGTATTTTCCCGTCCAATTCATTCACCCGCCCCCAAAGCTGGATTCTGCCATCCATCTGCGTTCTTTTGCGAAGGGGACGTGCAATCACACTTCGAATCCACGCATCTTGGATCGTAGCCCTGTCCTTCCGCAATCGCATGACTTGAAAATAGCGAGTGCTTTTCATGGCACCTCAGAGTCACCCTACATCCCGCCGGATACCGCACATTGGAGCCGGTCTGATGTGGTCATACATTCTTGTGTTTGAAATGTTCCTTCGTTGTCCCTTAATCTGGCCATCACTGTGTTTGAATTGAACCAAACCCACCCCCTCAACGAGCCACTGGTCAGCCGCCATCGCGCGAGGGGCTACAAAGGTGCCCCGGTGGTGGACCCGGAAGCTCATCCGGATCCCTACATGGCCGCCGGGAGCCACCCGGATGTTGTGGCCCGGGTATGGGAGGAGCTGGGGAAGTCCTTCCCCGAAGAGTGGCGGATGATGATCTATGGGAGCCCCGGCCTGTTGCATTCTTCGGGAGTTGTGATGGCTCTCGCGTGGGGCACGGCCTATGCCGTCCGGGTACCCGAGAAGAGGTTGCCAGAGGCCCTGGCCCGGGGATGCACCACCACGCGCACTTGGTCGGATGGAAGCGTCACCGACCTCGGAATTCAGATGGGGCCCGACTGGGTGTTCGGGAACTGGGTGCGTGAAGAAGCCCAGTGGTTGGAGGAAACATCGAAGGGCCTCTGAAGATCTGTTAATCTTCCCTTCATGCGCTACCTTCCCCAACTCTTCGAGAACAACCGCATCTGGGCCAACAGGCAGGTCGAGGGGGATCCCGAGTATTTCGAGAGGCTCTGTGGCATCCAGCGCCCCGGCTACCTGTGGATTGGCTGTTCCGACAGCCGGGTGCCCGCCAACACCATTGTGGGCCTGGCCCCGGGCGAGGTCTTCGTGCACCGCAACGTGGCCAACATCGTGAGCGCCTCGGATGCCAATGTGCTTTCGGTGGTCCAGTATGCGGTGGACATCCTCCAGATTTCCCACATCATTGTCTGCGGCCACTATGGCTGTGGGGGGATCCAGGCGGCCTTCGGCCCCTTCAGCAACCAGCCACTGGAAGGCTGGATCTCCGGTATCCGCACCATCCGCCAACAGCATGAGGCGGAGCTTGCGCAACTTCCCGACGATGCGGCCCGATGGAAGCGCCTATGCGAGCTCAATGTCATCACACAGGTGCGCACCCTCATCCAGACGCCCACCGTCACGGCGGCCTGGTCGAGGGGCCAGCCCCTGGACATCCATGGTTGGATCTACGACCTTCATGACGGCCTCTTGAAGGATCTTGAAGTCAGTTGCAGTGGCCTCGGGTCCTGAACTCTTGTGACGCGCAACAACGACAGCCCTCTGCTTGTGCCCTTGATGCAGGGTAACCTTCCAGCCATTGGACGGATGCTAGAGAAGGGCAAGGACGTCAACGCTCCGGTGGACCGGGGCGGGCGACTGCCTTTGGCGGTGGCGGCGGGGAATCGCCGGGCTGATGTGGTGAAATTCCTTCTGGATGCGGGGGCCGATGTGAACCTGGCAGACAAAAATGGGTGCACGGCCCTGCACATCGCCGCCCAGGAGAACGACCCTACGCTCTGCCGACTGCTGGTCGAGGCGGGGGCCCGTGTGGATGCCCGGGATTCCTACGGCAGTACGCCCCTGGCCAAGGCCGTCTCCACCAGCAAGGGCCGAGGGGAGGTGATCACCTACCTTCTTTCCGTCGGCGCCGACCCTGATATCCGCAACAGCCACGGCATCTCAGCCAAGGCTCTTGCGGCCCTGATCACCACACACGACGTCAGTCGGTTTTTTCCCTGAGGGGATCGGGGCCCTTCTCCAGAATTTTCTTCATCACATCGCGGCGGAATTCCTCGGCCTTGCTCCGCCTGCGGAAGTACCACACGATGGGGATGAGGGAGAGGGCCACGAGGCCCAATCCGATGGGGATGCTGTATTGGTCGAAGAATGAGACGTTGGGTTTGAGGGGGGGCGGGGCCTTCTTCACCAGTTTGGGCTGGCGGGCGATGATCAGGGGCAGGTGCCGGAGGGAGTTGTCCTGCCCGAAGTAGGTAAGCACCTTGAGGAAAACCCCCTCGGCCTCGATCTCGTCCCCGTAGTCGACCGTGCTGTCATCGAGGGAATAGATGATGTAGCCCTCGGGGATGTTGTTGCGGAAAAACTCGGGGATGGCATGCAGGGCCACGCCGATACGCATGTGCTGGCGCCCCACGGGATTTTCCGGAAGCACCGTGACATTCTTTTGGGGCCTGTAGTTGCCAGTCACCCTGACCACCTCGCCCCGGAGGCTTTCGCGGTACGCGGCATCATCCCGGAAGCGGACGAAGTCGAGGGTCACGGCCCTGCGGGAAAGCTCCTGGGGTGACAGCTTCTGGACTTGCTCCAGGCAGACCCAGAATCCCCGGTCCCATTTTTTCTGGTCATTGTCGAGGTTGGTGAAATCCTTGACCTGGGAGAGCTTGGATTTGTCGAGGTGGAAGCTGTCGTCGAATTCGGTGGGCAGGTAGAGAGCCTCACGCTTGGGACGCTCGGCCGGGTCGATGCGCGGGTATTTGCGCTGGATCGAGTTCATGGTCTGAGAGACCACCACCAGAAGGCCGATCATGAAGATGCCACGGATCCACAGGGTTTTCCTGCTCACAGCGGGGATGGGTCGGCGATGGCGTGGGGGGGTGGGTGGCATGGTGTTTTGAACGTGGGGAAGCCATTTTCGTTCATGCAGGGGGCTTTTCCAAGCTTTCTTCCTTGCTTTGCTTCTTACCCCTCCCCCTCTTGGGGGGAGGGCAGGGAGGGGGGCTTGCGAGCTTCACAAAATGGTTTCGTGGCGACACTCGATTCTTCTCCCTCCCCCTCTTTGGGGGAGGCTAGGTGGGGGGGCTTGCGAGCTTCACAAAATGGTTTCGTGGCGACACTCGATTCTTCTCCCTCCCCCTCTTGGGGGGAGGCTAGGTGGGGGGCTTGCGAGTCTCTGAAAGTGTGAGCAACTCCCTCCAAATACTTTCTAATACGCCTTCGGTGTTGATGAGTACGTCAGTGTTCCAAAATCTAAGGACCTTAATTCCTCTTGATTCCAGATAAGTGGTTCTCTCGGCGTCTCTGGCCCTTTCATCATCCGCGGCATGCTGGCCGCCATCCAGTTCAATGGCCAATTTCACTTCTGGGCAATAGAAGTCCAGAACATAGCGATCCAATGGATGCTGGCGCCTGAATTTGAAGCCAAGGCTTCTTCGTCTCAGGCAGTGCCACATCAAGAGCTCAGCATCTGTCATTCCTTGTCGGAGGATTTTGGCGTTTTGTTTTAGAAGGTGAGGCGGCGCCTTGTGCTTCCAATGTTGATTCATGCCTTCATCATGTACGTGGTGGGGACATCTTCAGGAGAGCCCCCCACCCTGCCCTCCCCCCAAGAGGGGGAGGGATGAAGAGAACCCCAAGAGGGGGAGAACCCCAAAGAGGGGGAGTGATGAAGAAAACCACAAAGGGGGGAGGGATGATGAGAACCCCAAAGGGGGGAGGGTAGGGAGATAATGAGGTTATGCAACCTCGACCTTCGTTTTCCCGCCTGTGGTGGGCCGCA
>JBFWNO010000154.1:0-3778 GCA_050251015.1 Planctomycetota bacterium | reverse complement strand
GGGGGGACTTCTCGAACTGCAGGCGTCCAGGCAAGGGTCTGAGCCCAAGCATGTCCACCAGGGAGCTGCGTTCTGGGTTCAGAAGCAAGACCGGCACGGTCTGAAAAGCGACGCTGACGGCAGACCATGGTTGCCGCCACACTTCGCGTTGAACGAGGAGTTTTTCTTTCCGGGCCACCTCCAAGGGAGCGTCGTGGATGTCACCGACCTCCCTTAACACGTCAACTTTGGCCATGTCCTCAGCGGCGCTGTCTCCCCCCGCCCTGAGCGCAGGGATCAGCGTGCGCACCAGGGTGTGGGGGCCCTGAAGGCTGACAAAAGGTTCACCGAAGGTCAGGGTATTGCGGATCACCCAGGGCGAGATTGCCAGCGTAAATCCCAATGTGATCATGCAAATATCATGGTAGGGGCGACCCTTGGGTCGCCCGCTATTTGCAGGCGGGGCAAGCCCCGCCCCTACCCAGAACCTCCACACCACCACCCCCACCAAAATCACATCGGCGAAGGGCCTTGTGAGGTGCATGAGACCCAATAGAACCCCTTCCCTCCAGCCGATCTTTCCTTCGCCCAGTCTTCCCAAGAGAAGGACAAAGCCCAAGAGAAACAAGGTGTCCGGCATCAAGAGAGCCCCGTACACCATATGGGGGACATCCAGGGCCAGAAACCAAGATCCAAACCCCTTCCAGCGGGAATGGTTCAGCCACTGGAGAAGGGCGCGATGGGTTAGGGGATAGACCAGCAGGACCTGGGCCATGGCCACGGGAAAGGGGCTAAGGTGCAGCCCGGAGAACAAGGCGCAAAACAGCGGATACAGGGGGGGGCGTAGAGGGTCGGGCCTGAAGGGGGCAGTCCTGTCGCCCGAATAGACACCGTGCTCCCAGAGGTTCTTGAAGGGCAGCCAGAAGCTCTCGGAATCCTCATAGAAAACCCCGGCAATTCCGTGGATCTTGATCGTGAGCCCCAACAGGATGAGGCGCAGGACCACGCCGGTGGCCAGGGCAGGGGAAACTTTCACCATCTTGGCTATACTACGCGCTTCCAGGGGGGAAACATGGGCGGTAGCAACCCGTATCACAAGCAACCTGAGTTTCGCAAGCCGGAGAAGGCTTACCAGGTCCGCGTGATCGGCGAGAAAATGGAAACCATTGTGAGCGTGGACCCCAAGCTCATTCCCTACGGCGACAATGGCCTGCCCGGCTCCCTGCTCGACACCCTGATGGCTCACAAGGTGGACATCGACCATTCCTGCGGGGGCGTCTGTGCCTGCAGCACCTGCCACGTCTACGTGGAGGAGGGGGGTGATACCTGTAACGAGGCCTCCGAGGCCGAAGAGGACATGCTCGACCACGCCCGGGCTCTCAAGCCCACGTCGCGCCTGGCCTGCCAATGCGTGCCCGATGGAAGCAAGAACATGGTCATCCGGATCCCCGGGTGGAACCGCAACCTGGCCAAGGAACAGCACTGATTTGTCATGAAGGAGACCGCATGAGCCATAGCCCCGTCGCCGAAGCCGCCAAAACCATCAGGGGACTTGCCGCCGACGGTGTGCAAAAGGCCAACTCGGGCCATCCTGGTTTGCCCCTGGGCTGTGCGGAACTCGGTGCGTCGCTCTATGGTGAGCTCCTCAGCCATGACCCCAAGGCTCCCCAGTGGCCCAACCGCGACCGCTTCATCCTTTCGGCAGGCCATGGTTCGATGCTGCAGTATGCCTGCCTGCACCTTGCGGGATACAAAGTCACGCTGGATGACCTCAAAAACTTCCGCCAGTGGGGCAGCTGCACCCCGGGGCACCCCGAATACGGCCATACCGAGGGCGTGGAATGCACCACGGGCCCCCTGGGCCAGGGAATCGCCAACGCCGTGGGCATGGCCCTGGGCGCCAAGATCAAGGCCCGGCGTTTCAACACGCCGGACCATACCCTCATTGACCATCATGTGGTGGCCTTGTGTGGTGATGGCTGCCTCATGGAGGGGATCAGCTACGAAGCCACCTCACTGGCTGGGCATCTTGGGCTCGACAACCTCATCCTCATCTACGACGCGAACCAGATCTCGCTGGATGCCGCCCTCGACAAAAGCTTCACCGAGAACGTGAAACTCCGCTTTGAATCCATGGGTTGGGCGGTCGAGATGATCGACGGCCATGATCTCGCAGCCATTGCCTCAAGTTACGCCGCGGCCCGGACCCGCACGGGTAAGCCCAGCCTGATCATCGCCCGCACGGTGATCGGTAAGGGCGCGCCAACCAAGGCGGGTTCCCACAAGGTGCACGGCTCACCGCTGGGAGACGAAGAGATCAAGAAGATGAAGGAAGCCTTGGGGCTTCCCGCCGAGACTTTCTACGTGTCACCGGAGACCGCAGCCTATTTTTCCGGTCGCCGGAAGGCATGGGAAAGCGCCCGTCGCAATTGGGAGGCCACCTTCAATGCCTGGCGCCTCAAGAACCCCTCGTTGGCCAAGCAGTGGGATGAGGAGCACGACCTGAAGGTGGGGGTGACCTCCTCGGATCTCCCCAGCTTTGCCGTGGGGAAGACGGTGGCCACTCGCAAAGCCTCGCAGGAGATCCTGCAAGCTCTGGCGGTCAAGATCCCCAACTTCATCGGGGGGTCCGCGGATCTGGGCTGCAGCAACCTCACTAACCTCGATGCCTATCCCGACATCCAGGCCGGGAAGTATGAAGGCCGGAACATCTACTATGGCGTGCGGGAACATGCCATGGGTGCCGTGACCAACGGACTTTCACTCTATGGCGGCTTCATCCCCTTCTGTGCCACCTTCCTGGTCTTTGCCGATTACCTCCGTCCAGCGATCCGGTTGGCGGCGCTCACCCAGCGCAAGGTGATCTATGTGTTCACCCACGATTCCTACATGGTGGGCGAGGATGGACCCACACACCAGCCTGTCGAGACCCTGGCCGGCTTGCGATCGATACCCGGGCTCACCGTGTACCGCCCGGCCGATGCCAACGAGACGGCCCAGGCCTACCTGGATGCCCTCAGCCTCAAGGGACCCTCAGTGCTGGCCCTCACCCGGCAGAACGTCACCACGCTTCCTGAAACAGCCTCCCTGGCTGCCGGGAACGTGTCCAAGGGCGGTTATGTGATCCGCCGCGAAACGGCGGGGAAGCGGCTTGACCATGTTCTCTTGGCCACCGGGTCCGAGGTGGAGTTGGCACTCAAGGCCTCGGAACTGCTGACGGCCAAGGGTCTGAATGTCCGGGTTGTCAGCCTGCCCAGCCTCGAGCGTTTCGAGGTCCAGTCGGAAGAGTACCGTTCCGAGGTGCTCGGGGGTGACTCAGCCAAGCGCTGGGCCATTGAAGCGCAGGTGAGCTTTGGCTGGCACAAGTACACCGGTCCTTCCGGAGGGTGCATCACCCTCGACCGTTTCGGGGCCTGCGCTCCCGGGGAAGTCCTGCGCGAGAAGTTTGGCTTCACTCCCGAGAAGGTGGCCGAGAAGATCTTGGCCAACTGTTCAAAAAAGGCCTGAATCACTTCACGCAAGCGTTGGACCTACCGTCATCGGTCAGGTCGCTCTTATCTCGCGCGTTCAAAGAAGATCAGGGCATTGCCGCTGGGATCCGACACGAGGATCTCACGCGTGCCCCAGGGCTTCGACTGGGGGGTGGCGCCGGCGTCGACCATGCCTTCTCCTTCGAGGGTTTTCACGAACATATCGAGACCTTCGACCTCCAGACGGCAACTGGAGTTTTCGGAAAGATGGTGGTCGATGCAGGCCCACAGGCGGATCTGCACCTTGTCGCGCTCGATGGCGGCATTGT
>JBFWNO010000153.1:0-3974 GCA_050251015.1 Planctomycetota bacterium | reverse complement strand
CGGCCCTTCCTGCCACTCCAGGCCCACCCACTTCAGCGCCTTCAGGATCTGCTCCTCGGACTCCCGGGTGGAGCGCACCTGATCGGTATCCTCGATACGCAGGATGAACTGGCCGCCGTGCTGGCGGGCAAAGCACATGTTGAACAAGGCAATGTAGGCGGTGCCCACATGGGGGTCACCAGTAGGCGACGGCGCAATACGGGTACGAACAGTAGTCATCAGGGAGTCCGGGTGACGGCAAACGAAAGGAGGGATTATACAGAGGACAGGCCGGTAAACAGAAAGCCCCGCGGGGCAGGCGACTCCGGAACTACTACGCTGAGCCGAACTGCAGCTCATGCCCTTTGCCATGCGGTATTGCGGCCGGCTCTCTGCGCATTCTGCCCTGGAAAAGCCCCCACTCAGAGGGGGCTACGCATCGCCCGAAAACACCATCTGGTTCCCTGTCGCGATCCAGCCGATCCTCTGGGGGCGCACCACATCTTGCCAGGGGCTGCGCCGGGAGGCGTACGACTCAGGAGGCGCCCATCTCGTAGGTCACTTCCTCGGAATCCACCATCTCGAACAGCGAATTGATGAATTCGTCCGTCACCGAATTGGTCCATTCCCCTTCGACATCCGCCGTCACCATGGGCTCAAAGGTCAGGTCGAGAAACTGGCCCTCCCCGATCTGCAGCACGTCTGCACCCTCCGAGGTGCTCACGATGTCCCAGTGATCCGGCACTTCCATGGTCAGGGTGATGGTTACCGACAGTTTCTTGCTCATTCCCACCTCCTCATTCAGGCACGTCTGGCCCATGACACTCAGAAAACCCGAGTCTCGCCCGTCACGGGATCAGCCCCCGGGCGGGCGAACAACACGGGAAAATAAAGACCGTACGGCGATATCGCCGGGCGCCCGTCAGGGCATGTGAACGGCACCAACAAAAAAGCCCTGCTGGTCTGCCAGACAGGGCTTTTTGATGTTTGGCGGAGAGGGAGGGATTTGAACCCTCGGTAGACTTGCGCCTACGCCTGATTTCGAGTCAGGTACATTCAACCACTCTGCCACCTCTCCGAAGGGCGCAGAAGATAACCGGCCTGCGCTCGCAACTCAAGAGAGAACGCAAAAAATCACAGTGGAATGGTGTCGTCCACGGTGTCGGCAGCGGTATCAATGGTGCCATTCACCTTGTCGAGCGCCGCATCCACCTTGTTGCCGGCGACCGGCACGATGGACACCACGTCACCCACCAGGCTGACGGTCCCCCCCACAATGCGCATCGGGGTGGTCACCACCTTGGTCAGAAAGCAGCCACTCAGCGTGGAGGCCAGTGCGGCAACCGCCATCAGGCGCAGAATATTCTTGTTCATGTCCCTGTGCTCCTTGTCAGTCGAATACGGGTCTACACCCGCTGCAAATGCAGTCTGACAGGGGCACAGGGCAACGGCAAGCCGGACTCAATCGAACTTCACGCCGATCCGGTGCCCCACTTCCTCATAGGCCTCGACCACGCCACCCAGACCCTGACGGAAGCGGTCCTTGTCCAGCTTCTTGCGGGTGTCCTTGTCCCACAGGCGGCAGCCGTCCGGGGAAAACTCGTCACCCAGCACGATCTCGCCATGGAACAGGCCGAACTCCAGCTTGAAATCCACCAGCAGCATGTTGCCGGCATCAAACACGCCCTTCAGCACCTCGTTCACCTTGAAGGACAGTTCCTTCATGCGGGCCAACTGCTCGTCCGTGGCCCAGCCAAAGGAGCGCACGTGATACTCGTTGACCATGGGATCGCCCAGGGCATCATTCTTCAGGAACAGCTCGAACGTCGGCGGATTCAGCTCCTTGCCCTCTTCCACACCCAGACGCTTCACGAGACTGCCAGCAGCAAAGTTGCGGACCACGCACTCCACCGGAATCATGGTCAGGCGCTTCACCAGCGACTCGTTATCCGACAGCAGCTTCTCCTGGTGCACCGGAATGCCGGCCGCCGCCAGCTTGTCCATGATGAAGGCATTGAACTTGTTGTTGACCATGCCCTTGCGGTCCAGCTGCTCCACCTTCTTGCCGTCAAACGCCGACGTATCATTGCGGAACAGGATCACCAGACGATCTGCATCATCCGTGGCATACACGGACTTGGCCTTGCCGGTGTAGAGAAGATCACGCTTTTCCATCAAAGGTCTCCGAATCAGGGCTTGTCGCCCGGCCAGCGCGCCACGATGGACTCGAACAGGGTCCGGGTCATGCCTTGCGAAGCCAGGGTGTCATCATCTTTCTGCAGGGTCAGGCTGTAAGACGACTGCCCCCGCGTTACTCGTAACTGGTAGGTGGCCTTCTTGCCATCCGCATCAGCCAGGCTCAGGTAGTACTGGGCAAGCCCCTGATCCCGGTCCTCAATCTTTACGCCCGCCGCACGCAGCGCCTGGTCGAGACGGTCCCATACGGAATTGAAGTCGCCCTTGACGCTGAGCACGGCATACCCGTTACCGTCCACGGTCAGCTCGGGACGATCGGTACCCGCCTGAACGGTCACAGAGGGCTCCGGCACCTCGGCCGCATCCACCATCGGACGGGGCCTGGGGACCTCGAACTTGGCCGGCCACTCCGTCCGGGCTGCCGTCACCGGCGGGATGGGGAAAAGCGGCTTGACCTGACGCATCTCCGCTCCTTCCGGCACCTTCAGCGGCGGAAGCTCCTTCGCCTGGAAATAATCCTCACCCTTGCTGGCACATCCTGCCAGCAGCACCAGACCCGATAGGACCACGCCCTGGGCAATACGCATCAGGACAACACCCCGGCCTTGCGCAGGGCCGCCTCCACCACAGGGCGACACGCTTCCGACAGGACCGTGAGCGGCAAGCGGATACCGGCCTCCATGCGCCCCATCGCATGCAACGCCCACTTTACCGGAATGGGATTCGACTCGATGAACAGGTCCCGGTGCAGGTCTTCCAGAGGAGCATTCAGCAAGCGCGCCTCATCCGCCTTGCCAGCAAGGGCTGCCGTGCACACACGCGACATGACTGCAGGCGCGACATT
Source organism: Planctomycetota bacterium (assembly GCA_050251015.1). Lineage (GTDB taxonomy): Bacteria > Planctomycetota > JBFWNO01 > JBFWNO01 > JBFWNO01 > JBFWNO01. The sequence continues at coordinate 955 of JBFWNO010000153.1, read as the reverse complement.
GGCTGTAACGGAAATATTCCCCTTGGCACCCAGCAGGATGAGTTCCCAGGCTGTCGCATCATCGCCTGAATAGACAGCCATGCGATCGCCCACCAGCTCGATGAGCTCCTTTCCGCGCACCAGGTTACCGGTAGCGTCCTTGATGCCCACAATGTTCGGCAAACCCGCCAGACGAGCCACCGTCGCATTCTGCATGTCGACACCGGTACGGCCTGGCACGTTGTAGAGGATCTGGGGAATGGCGACGGCCTCTGAAATGGCCTTGTAATGCTGGAACAAGCCTTCCTGGGTCGGCTTGTTGTAGTAGGGCGTGACCAGCAAAACGGCATCTGCGCCAATCGCCGCTGCTTCCCGCGTCAACGCAATGGCCTCGCTCGTGGAATTGGCCCCGGTACCCGCGATCACCGGAACGCGCCCTGCCGCTGCCTTGATGACCGCCTTGATGACAGCCAGATGCTCGTCCACATCCAGTGTAGCCGACTCGCCCGTGGTGCCCACCGCCACGATGGCATGGGTACCTTCAGCGACATGCCACTCCACCAGCCGGTTCAAGGCCTCCCAGTCCACCGAACCGTCCCGGTGCATGGGGGTAACCAGGGCGACAATACTGCCGGTAATCATGCTGCTCTCCGCAGGATCGAAAGGCGAATATGGTAATGGCCGCGCAGGACCTTGAACAGGCCAATTCCCGGGCAGATGCGGCCAGCCTTCACCGCCCTGACAAACAGCCAACAAAAAAGCCGGCGTGAAGGCCGGCTTTTCGAAACTGGAGCGGGAAACGAGACTCGAACTCGCACCCCGACCTTGGCAAGGTCGTGCTCTACCAACTGAGCTATTCCCGCGACACCGTATCGGTGAGAGCGCGCATTCTACCGATGCGCCCTTTCCTGTCAACAGCGAAAAGGGGCCGGCGCACTCAACTGGTCAGGAATCGCGCAGATCAGGCCAAGCCGCT
>JBFWNO010000152.1:0-4014 GCA_050251015.1 Planctomycetota bacterium | reverse complement strand
GCAGATTCCCGGCATCGACAAAATGATCGAAAAGACGCTGAAAGACAAGAATTACCTGAGCACCAAAGTCACGATCATTCACGACTACAAGCCCCTTATGGCCCACAACGCCATGAAGACAGGGCTCAAGCTCAAGGACGACCAGTGGACCATCCCCATGTGAGAAAGGTTGGGCTGGCTCTGGCAGGCAAATCCACCCACGGCCTAGCCCATCTTGGTGTTCTGCGGTTCCTGGAACAGCGTGGATGGAGGCCGGTAGCCTTGTCTGGCGCGAGTATGGGGGCTGTTATTGCGGCAGGGTATGCTGCGGGGCTACCTCTTGACGACATTGCTCATCGCTTTGCCGGGTTCCGGTTCAGACGCCTTTTGCAGCCCCAGTGGCCTTCAGAAGGTTTCAGCGGACACGGCCGACTGATACAGGAGCTCAAGAATTACCTTGGTGACAGAACCTTTACCGATACGAGAATTCCTTTGAGCATTGCAGCCACTGACTTTGATTCAGGTCAGGCCTATGTCTTCACATCCGGATCGCTTTGGGAAGCCTGTGCCGCCGCGGTCTCGATCCCTGTGGTTTTCAAGCCCTATCCCTTGTCTGGTCAACGCCTCGTTGATGGGGGACTGCTCAACAACGTGCCCACGACCCTCCTTGAAGGACAGGGGTTGGATGCCATTGTGGCTACTCAATTGGGGTTGGCCAGGGAGCGTGAGGGACCTGTCCGGGGTTTGGGAGATGCGGCCAGGCAGGCCCTGGAAATTCTTTATAGTTCCCAGTCGCGGATCAACGAGTCCCGGGCAAGCCTTGTGATCAGGCCACGGGTGTTGAACTGGAATTTTCTGAAGTTTGATGCCCCGGAACTCATCCGCCGTGGTGAGGAAGCCTGCCAGTCAGTGGAAGCGGAATTGAAGGTCCTCTTTGGGTCTTACATGGCCCCAACGTGAACTGATACACTCATACCATGGCAAAACGAGCGCTGATCACCGGGATCACAGGTCAGGATGGGAGCTATCTCGCTGACCACCTGCTTTCCCTGGGATATGAGGTCCATGGTGTTGTCAGACGTTCCAGCTCAGAAAGCTTTGATCGTATTGCCCATATTCGTGACAGCCTCCATCTCCACCAAGGGGACCTGCTGGATCAGGTCAGCCTTGTGAACCTTGTGAAGGAGGTCAAGCCTCTGGAGGTCTATAACCTTGGGGCCCAAAGTTTTGTGCCCACCAGTTGGAACCAGCCTGTGCTGACCGGGGAGTTCACGGCTTTGGGCGTCACCAGGATGCTCGAGGCTGTCCGGCTTGTGGATCCCTCCATCCGCTTTTACCAAGCCTCCTCGAGTGAGATGTTCGGCAAGGTTCGGGAAACACCCCAGACAGAGCTGACCCCTTTCCATCCGCGCAGTCCTTACGGCGTGGCCAAGGTCTACGGTCATTGGATCACAGTCAATTACCGAGAGAGTTTCGGCATGTTTGCTGTCAGCGGAATCCTATTCAACCATGAAAGCCCGCGCCGTGGCCTGGAATTCGTCACCCGCAAGGTGACGTATGCCGTGGCCAGGATCAAGATGGGCCTGCAGAAAGACCTGCATCTAGGAAATCTGGATGCCAAGCGTGATTGGGGGTATGCCCTTGACTACGTGAGGGCCATGCACCTGATGCTCCAGCACAAGACCCCGGAGGATTTTGTGATTGCAACGGGACGGACCCACAGCGTCAAGGAGCTTGTTGAGATCGCCTTCGAGCATGCAGGACTGGACTGGCGCAAATTTGTCGTGATCGACCCAGCCTTTTCCAGGCCAGCTGAGGTGGACCTACTACTGGGGGATCCTTCGAGGGCCCGCAAACTGCTGGGCTGGGAGCCCAAGGTGAGTTTCGAGGAGCTGGTCAGGATGATGGTGGACGCCGACCTCAGGCTTGTGTCCGGTGGGCGCTGATCCGGACAGGCTGATCGCGCTACTCGAGGGCATGGTTTCCCAGCAGTCGGCCAAGGTCAAGGCCTTGGCGAGACGCCTGGCGCCGCAAGCGACAGATGAGGACTTGTTGAATCCGCATGACATTCCCCTCCTCGCGAACGATATGCATTTCAACTATGAAGATGGACATCTCAACGGTCTCCAATCCGCCGTGATGGCTTTGCGTGCCGAGCGGTACGGTGCCACTGAGATCTGACACAAAGGCATTAAGCAGAGCCTTGAGCCTTGTAGTCCACGTGATATTCATGAGTCAAGACGTTCCTGCGCGCGACAAGATGTCTTGATCCGATTTGTCTGGCGTTGCGTGCTTTCCCTTTGACGCTTCAAGTCCTTTTGTCACAATGGTTTTCGAGAGAAGAAATGCTTAAAGGAGGGCATGATTATGGTTACCTTAGGTACTGCACTGGCATATTTGGGAACGCTTGGGCGGCGTTCCCCGGCTGAAAAGATGCTGATTCAGCATCTGATTTTCACGTTGGATGATGATCCCGCCGGATTGGTGGAGGGGTCGGCCCAGGTCATGGCAAAGGCGATGGGTTTTTCAGCCCGTTCGTTCCAGCGTCATGTGGCGAAGCTCAAGACGCGTGGCATTCTGCAGGTTGTCAACTCAAAGAGTGACAATGGCATGATTGCTGCCAACCAGTATTCATTGCCTGGTTGGGCTGAGTTCATGAGCAAATACCAGAAGTCTGCGGCCTGATTTTCAGTTCCAAGCTTCAAGCGGCGCTGTCATCGTATTTGCGTTGACAGCGCCGTTATAATTTCATGACATGCCACACATCCCCGACGACGATCAGACTCTGCTAGATAGCCGTTTTGGCGCGAGCAGGTCTGAGGTGGAATTCAAAAAAATGGGCCTGCCCGACAGGCGCTCCAGACACTGGGGAAAGTTGGGCATCGCCTTTGTTGGCCTGGTGGGTATCCTTGCCATCCAGTTCTCGGGTGGGGGGGGAACTTCGGAGGCGGCCAGGCTCGAGGGGATCGAGTCGCAACTCAATCAAGCCTGCAAGAGCAGTTCATGGAGTCAGGCCCTTGCCACACTGGCCAAGCTCCCACACGACCATTCTGCACATGCCAGTGTCCCCCACCTCCAGGTGTTGGAGAAGGCTGAACTGGAATGCCTGGCCAGGCACTGGGAAAAGGCTTATGAACGCCTGGCGGAATACCCGAGGGATAATCCCGGCCTTCCTGTATTGGCAGACGCCGTTCAGCATCTCAGGCAACGGATTGCCATGGAAGTGCAGGCCCGGGACCTTATTCGTCACGCGGCCGATGATCTGCCCTCGCTGAAAGCGCTGGTGAATCGTCTGGATCCGACAAGCATCTATCGACCTGAAGTCGTTGCCAGGCTTGGCCAGTTGGAGTCATTCATTCTGGCAGATCATGAATCGCGCTTGGAATTGGCACTGAAGAACGCCGACTTTGAGATGGCTGACATGATCCTCAAATCGTGGTCGGCCCAGCTTCCAGGACATGATGCGACACGATGGACCAGGATATTGAACGAAGCGCGAGAGGCCTGCATCCTTAGGGACCGTGTCCACAAGGACATTCTTGGAGGACAGTTCATCAGGGCCATGGGACTCATGGCTTCGGCCCCTGATTCAGAGCTCGCGGGCCTCAAGGATGGTCTGGAAGAGGCTGCTTCCTGCCAGGAAGCCCTCACAGCGGCATGTTCATCCCTTGCCAAGGGTGATTTCGAGCATATTGAGGACATTGTGGACGACCTAGATGATACCAATGCGGTCAAGCGGCTTTTCATCACTCGAGCCGAAGGATTGTTGCAGTGGCGTGATAACCTTCACAAGGCGCTCGAGGAGGGGCAGGCATCCCGATTGAAGGCGCTTCGGTGCGTCAGAACCCTGATCGCTCTGGGAGTGCCAGGGGAGTATACGGACCGGATGGTGACATTGGAGAACGAGCTTTCATTGGCTTTGTCGGCGTGGGCTGCTGAAAGGCAGGCGGTGCTCCGCCAGGCCCAGGATGAGGGTCAGTACCTCGTGGCCTACAACGTCGCTAATGAACTCTTGGATTGGGAAAAAGCTACAGA
>JBFWNO010000151.1:0-4015 GCA_050251015.1 Planctomycetota bacterium | reverse complement strand
CGAAGGTGATCGAGCTGGACGTGCCTGCCGGTCACTACAACATCTATGCGGGGAACGTGCAGCGCGGTGGGAAGAAGGGTCAGGACATCTACATTGCGCACATTGGGACGGGCGGGAACCGATTCTTCGACGTGCCCGAGAAGGGCGAGGTCGAGATCAAGATCGGGGAGGCGCTCCATTTTGATGCCGACGTCAATTTCACCACCAACAAAAATGGCAAGTCAGTGATCAGCGTCACCAACCCCCAGGTGATTGGTGTTTTTGATGAGCTGTATTTCGGCATCACTCCTGGATTCACATCTCTGGAGTTGCGTTTCCTCGATCCCTCAGGCAAGCTGATCAAGTCTTTTGACTGGAAGGCCAAGGCCGATGTCAGCAAGGATGGAGATGACATTCTTGCTGAGGATGAGGCCCGGAGGCAAATCGAGGCTGAAATCGCCACGATCAGGGCAACGATTGCCGACATCGAGCGCAACATGCAGCAAGTTCCGCCTGGCACCCCTTTGTATTTGGAATATGAAACTAGCTTGGCGGAATGGAACCGGCACCTGGATGCCACGATCGCGGATTCCAATGTGTTTTTCGGCGATGCCACCTTCAACTTCCATCCCATCACAATGGCGTTGGACAAGCTTCCGAAGGAATACGATATCGAGATCCGTGGCGATGTGTTCTTCGGCAAGGTCCAGCCGTTGAAGATCCGCATCAAGGGCGACAAGAGACCTGAATCGGAGCAGGAGTCAGCCCCCCCAACGGAACCCGTCAAACCCTGAGTGTCACGGCCCTCAGCCCTGCGCCTTGCGGATAATACCCGCGAGGTCGGAGAGGGTGGGAGGCTTGGATATGTAGGCGCCAACCCCTAGGGAAGCCAGTTGGGAGATGTTCTGGGCTCCTATCGTGTCGCCTGTCACCAGTGCGATCATTGATTGGGGGTGCTTTCGGTGCAGTTCGCTGATATGGGATGCGAGCGAGGCTTCCATGCCGGCCGATTCAATGAAGATCAGCGCGGGCTTGTTTTGTTCGGCTTCAGAAACGCTTTGGAACACGCACAGCTCGTGTTTGGCTTCCTTGCAGGCCACGTTCAGCAGGTGGATGGTGGATGGATCGCAGGAAATGGCCCAGATGTTCATCGGACTTTGGATTCCAGTCTGAGGAGATTGGGCGCATGCTGCAGGAACCAGTCACGGGTCTCCTGCAGGGCCATTTCTCCTCGATGGGAGTGGTTGTAGAGTTCCACGGTCACACCCCCTTTGTAACCATTGTCGGTCAGGCTCTCGAGAATCTTTGGGAGTGGAAGGTCACCCCGGCCGGGAACCAGGTGTTCGTGCCGTCTGCCCTGGATATCCTCGAAATGGATGTTGCGCACACGGGGGAGGGCCTTTGCAAGGGTTTCAGGCAGCAGCTCCCCGGCGCAAGCCGCGTGTCCGATGTCGAAGTTGCACCCGAGCAGGGGGTGGTTGAACTCCTGGAGAACACCCTCGATCGATTGCCAGCTATTCCAGTGATGGCCCGGCTCGAACTCGATGGTGACCATGGTGGGGCCGCCCTCGGCGGCTTTCAGCAGGAATTCAAGATGATACCTCAGGAGGTCCTCGGCCTGGGTCCGTGAGATCCTGCCAGGGAGGGGGCCTGTGGCAATTGACAGGGCAGGGGACCCCAGGTCTTGGGCCAGGGCCAGCAGATCCCTGTGCCATGCGAGCACCCTCTTCCTGACGGCAGGTTCAGGATCCAGTGGGCGGGGTTCGGGCAGTCGCGGCAAGCCCAGAAGCCTGGCATCGTTGGCATTGAGATTGTTCAGGGACAGGCCCGTGATCGAGAGGGTTTTTCTCAGAGCCGTCACCTGCCGGGCCGTGTTTTCCACGGTCCAGTGGGGAGCGTCCATCAGGATTTCCACCCCCCTGAAACCGGCCCTGGCCACAGCCTCCAAGGCCAGGGTGAGGGGTATTCCCTGCAGGGAATTGGAGGCGTAACCCAGGATCATTCAGCTCTTGCCGGGTTCCTTCGCAGGTCCCTTCTTGGTTTCCTTCTGTTCCTTGAGGTAGCGGTAGTACACCTCAAGAGTCAGGGCTCCCGTGGCCGTGGTGTAGATGCGCCCGCCCATCTCACCCCAGGTCTCGTTGTGGGGATCCCAGGATCCGAAGAGGCAGTCGGAACGCTTGTTGTTGATGCTCTTGGTGAGAGCGTTCTTCATTGCGGCGTTCCACTTGGTCCAGTATTCCCCGCCGAGCTGGAACATCGCCAGGGAGCCGTAATACCAGTAGTACATGTCCCTCACGCCCTTGTCCCAGTCGGGCAGCGACAGCATCAGGGTCTCGGCTCCGGCCGTGACACCCCTGTCCTGGTGCATGAACTGGCGGGCCAGCATGCCGCAGGCGGTGGTGGCGAAGGGGCGGCCATGAACGAAGCCGCGCTTCTTGGTGTAGCCGAAGGTGCCGGGCTGGTTGTAGCCGGTTCCGTCGAACACGCTGTCGAGCCAGGCGCTGGCACCTTCATAGCCCTTGGGATCCACCTGGATCCCGCAGCCCTTGGCTGTCTTGAGGGCCATCACGGCCCAGGTGGTGACGGAGGTGTCGTTGAGCTCGCCATTCACTTCCGGGTCTTGTTTGCGCTCGGGATGGGTCTTGTAGTTGTGGTAACGCCAGGCCATGCCGGGGTTTTGGGCGTCGAGGATGTACTTCACACCGCTTTCCACGGCAGGCCTGATGCTGTCGTCGTCGCTCATTGACAGCAGGTCCGCGAGGGCGAAGGTGGCCAGGGACTGGTTGTAGAGGAAGTTGCCCTCTTCCTCGCCAAAGGCCCCGTCGGATTTCTGAACGCCCCTGAGGAACTTCAGGCTCTTATCCAGCACCTTGTTGAAGCCATTCTTGTCGGGAGTCTTGTGGTCGTTGCCACGGCCGGTATAGGCCAACATGGCCAGGCCGGTGGCACCCACGTCGTAGTTGGCCTCGCCGAAGCCATCACATTTGCCCTTCTTGCCTTCCGTGCCGCACTGCTTGTTGTAGGCTGTCAGGCTCCAGGAGCCATTGCTTTCCTGGTGGCGCTTGAGCCAGCGGAGGGCCTCGTCCACAGCGCTTTCGGTGCGCTTGCCGCCACCGCCACCCTTCACCAGGTTTTCGCGTCCGCCACGTCGGTTGCCGTGTCTGCCGCCGCCGCCACCGCCAAGACCGAGGGTGTCGAGGGAGCTGGTGTTGTCAAAATCGACCATGGAGGCATTGTCGGGGTCACCCTTGGCCTCATGGAAATCCTCGTTGTCTGCGGTTTCGTTGTGGTCGCTGACTTCGACATCCTTCATCAGGATCTCGTTCTTGTCCTCCGTGGGGATGTCCTGCTGGTTCTCCTCGATGTCCATCTCAGGCTCTTCGGGAGGGGGTTCCTCCACCTTTTCCTCGGTGGCGGTCTCGATGAAGACGATTTCCTTGGCCTCATTGATCACCACAATGAAGAACATCGTGCCCAGGAGCACGGCAAAGAAGCTGGAGGTGATGGCCAGCGGCCCAAGAATCTTTTCCCAGAACGGGAGGTACTCGGAAACGTAGCCCTCCTGGTCTTCCTGCTCCTCCTCGGAGCCGGGTTGATTCACGTCGTCATAGTCCTCGGGCATGGGGGGCCTCCGTATCAGGGGCTATTGTAAAGAGTCACAGGTGGAACGGCTATAGATTCCAACAGTGGTTTTCATCAGTTTTTGGGCTCCTTTTTGGCCTCTTTCTGTTCCTTGAGATAGCGGTAATAGACTTCCAGGGTCAGGGCGCCGGTGGCTGTGGTGTAGACCCTGCCACCCATGTCTCCCCAGGTTTCGTTGTGGGGATCCCAGGACCCATACAAGCAGTCGTTGCGCTTGTTGTGCTGGCTCTTGGTCAGGGCGTTCTTCATCGCGGTGTTCCACTTGGCCCAGTATTCCCCGCCGAGCTGGAACATCGCCAGGGAGCCGTAATACCAGTAGTACATGTCCCTCACGCCCTTGTCCCAGTCGGGCAGCGACAGCATCAGGGTCTCGGCTCCGGCCGTGACACCCCTG
>JBFWNO010000150.1:0-4092 GCA_050251015.1 Planctomycetota bacterium | reverse complement strand
GGGGGTTATGGATTGAATCTTTCCCTCATTAACGACAATGAAGACGAGGGTATTCCCAACAGTCTGAGTGAGGTGCGGTTTGACAAGCAGGCTGGCGCAACGACCGCACAGAATGTCCTTGGAGCCATTGTGCCGATCAATTTCTCGTTGCGTACGGGTGATTTCGGTACGGTAGCGGCGGATGGTGAGAGTGGAGACGAGGACACGGACAACGTGATCACCTGGTCGACGACATCGACGTGGGTGGCGCTATCGGAGTTCAAGGTGGAGGGCGACATTCCCAATGACCTGGTGAAGGTTTTGTGGGAGACGGAGTCGGAGACGGGGAATTTGGGATTCCATGTGTATCGATCGGACGACCGTCACGGATCGTATGTGAGGCTGACGGACAGTTTGATATCGCCGGCGGTGACGATGGAGGCGAGTCTGACGGGGTACAGTTACCGTTATGACGATCCGGTGCCTGTGGCGGGATCGATATGGTATTACAAGATTGAGGATTGGGACGGGGAGGGACACCGGACGATGCACGGCCCGGTGTGTGTGGACTGGGATGGTGACGGTTTGCCGGACGACTGGGAGATTGCCAACGGTTTCAACAATCTCGACCCTGCGGACGCGGTGCTGGACAGTGACGGGGACGGTTTGACGAATCTGGAGGAGTATCGTCTGGGATTGGATCCGCGTAGCGGCGACAGTGACGGGGATGGTGTGCCGGACAATCTGGAGGGGAACACGCTGTGGGATGGGCCTGTGATAGCGGGGATCAACGCGGGCGGCGAGGGATTGAAGGTGATAGGTCAGGATCCGTATGGGATGACCTTGGAGCTGGAGTGCAGCGAGCTGAAGGCGGAGAGGGTGACGCGGGAGTATGCGGGTTGGGTGGAGGATGAGGTGAGGCCGGGTCATGCTCCGGCGTCGGCGCCTGGGCTCTTCAAGAATCGTTGGAAGCCGATGGACATGGTGAGTTTGAGGTATGGGGCGATGCCGACGGAGTATGAGGTGGAGGTGGGTCGGCCCCGGCTGCCGGTGAAGCGGGTGCTTTTGAATGTGCCGCGGGGCCGGGTTTTGGCGACGCGGGTGCTGTCGGAGACTTGGGGGGCGGACATTGACGTGGCGGGTGTGGTGGGCAGCCGAGCGTATGGATCGTGGGTGGAGCCTGTGCCGGAGTCGGTGGACAGGCCGGCGCTCAAGACGGTGGTGAAGAAGGCGCAGAGGACGATCAAGCAGAAGGTGAAGAAGACCGTCAAAAAAGATGTCACCGTGCTGACGGGGTATCAGCGCAAGAAGCAGATGTGGTCGAAGCTGTGGGGTGGTGAGAGTTACGTGACGGAGTTTGTGGAGGAGACGAAGACGATCGAGGAGGAGGTGACGGTCGAGGAGGCCAAGATCGAGGAGTATGACGAGTATTCTCAGATTCCGGGGAGTGCTGTCGTGGAGGTGTATGGATTGAAGCGGGGGCCGTATGGGGTGCATACAGACGCTCCGGCGGGGCATTTTTCGGTGGGCGAGAGGGCGGTGGCGGGAGCGGATGACGCCTATCTTTTGACGATCCACAATGTGAAGTATTCCCCTCAAGCGGGTCGTGTGCGCCACCTATCGCGGCTACGATTCCGGGTGGACTATGTGTGGGACCCTGGGGTGGCGGACGAGAGTGTGGATGCGTGGAGGGTGACGTATGACGGGGTGAACGCATCGAAGCCGGCGTATTTAGATGCGGCGGAGGCGTATGAGATCAAGGTCCGCAAGCCGGCGTTCAGTGACATCGGGAATCTGCACGACGCGTTTATCCACAAGCTGACATATGCGAATCTTTCAAGCGCGGGGATGAGTGCCGGGGAGGTGGCGGCGCTGCAGGCGGACCCGTCGGGGATGAGGATCTACCAGGGGAATGTGGAATTGAGTTTGAAGGAAGTGGCGGACGGTTTTGTCTTCTTTGTGGATGCGGGTCAGAACGAGACGCTGTATAGCGACCGGGTGACTTTGTATGGGGTGGTGGGTGCGAGCGGGACGGGGAAGAGGTGGGACGGAGCGATGAGTGAGGCGGGGTTTGACCAGGAGGTGACGGAGTTTAGGCAGAGGGTGCGTCATGAGCTGAACAATTCTTACAACTACATGGAATCCTCTCCCGATACTCTTTTCGTCAATTCCCTGTCGAGTTTTGGGTCGCAACTCAGGAGTTACAGTTTCCAGACACCGGGGATTTTGGGTGGGGGTCCGGTGGATTTGAGGGTGAGGATGTATGGAGGATTTGACCAGGATCCGGACATCGACCAGGGGGCTTTTTTACAACTTAATTCTGAAGTCGCCCCTTACGCCTCGCCGTCGTGGGGCGGTCTTAGGTGGCATACGGAGGCGTCGAAGTGTGACGCATCGAGGTTTGTGGATGGTGTGAACACCCTGAAGATGACGGGGTATATTCCGGCGGGGATCACGCAGACGCGTGTGAGGCTGGACCACATAGAGGTGGGGTATCCGCGGAGGCTGGTGGCGAAGTCGGACCGTCTATTGGTGGAGGCGGGTCTGGCGGCGGGGGTGACGAAGCTGTCGGCGAGCGGGTTTACGGATTCGGGGGTGATAGGGGTGTATGACGTGACGGACGCCTCGAACGTGGTGGAGATCACGGGTGGCGTGAGGGGCGTGGGGACGGTGACGGTGCACGTGCGTCGGGACGCGGTGGCGGATGGTGTGGTGATTCCGGACTTTTTGCGTGGGGATTCGGACTACGGGTATGACGACATCAACGGTCGTAGCAGCATGGGGTATGGGGTGCAGACGATGGCGCCGTATCAGCAGGAGGGGGTGACGGGGAGGAAGTCGGCGCCGAGGGGGATGTATGAGGGGTCGTATGAGGTGGTGGACGGTGGATTGAGGCACGTGGGGAGCCGGATCTTGTTTGCGAATTTGAATGACGCGCGTGGTGTGGAGGCGGTGAAGAAGGTGGTGAAGACGGAGATTCGTGGTCGGCGGACGGACGTGGATCACCTGATTGTGGTGGACGAATCGATGGCGGGGAGCGCGCAGAGGCTGGTTTCGGAGCTTAGTGGCGAGCTTTTGGAGGATTCGGGATTGGTTTCGAATGATCCAGGTGTAGGGGCGCAGCCTGCTGCGCCCTCCCACGCTCAGGTGGTGGAGATGGTGACATTCCAGGATCTTTGCAAGGAATACACTCAGGGTGAATACAGCAGTGCAGCGATTCACGAGTATGTGAAGGAGAGGTGGCGGACGTCGTATAGGAAGCCGCGGTTTTTGACATTGATTGGTACCGGCAACATCAACACGAAGGGTGTTTTCAATTTTCCGCTGAGGCCGGCCTTGGTGCCGAGCCTTGTTTTGAGGGGCGGGGTGAAGGCGGCGGCGTGTGACGGTTTGTATGGATTGATCACGGGAGATGCGTATCCGGACGTGGCTGTGGGCAGGCTGGACGCTTCGAGTGTGGGCGAGCTTGAGATCATGATTGACAAGATTGTGGCGTATCGGGACAACGCGGCGCCGGCGGCGAAGAAGGCGCTTTTGCTGGGGGATCATGATCCGAACTTTCATCCGGCGGTGTTTACGGAGCAGCTGGACCGGATGGCGGGGAGTTTGGAGTCGGACTGGGTGTATGAGAAGAGTTACCGGACGCAGGTGGGAGCGGGTGCGATGACGGCGACGCTGGTGACGGAGCTGAACGCATCGAGGGTGAATTTGCTGATCTTCAACGGGCACGGGAACTTCCAGGACTGGGGATTGGATCTTTTCTGGAGGGTGTCGTCGATGTCCCAATTGGGGGTGGGGCATTGGACGCCTGTGATCCTGGAAGCCAACTGCATGAGCGCGGACTACTTCCACGTGGCCCAGAAGTGCCTGGGGTCGGCGTGGCAGACGGCCGACCGGTCGGGTGCGGCGGCGGTGATCGGGACGACGGGCCGGACCACCCCCACGGCCAAGCAGGAGGGCCTCTCGGCCACCCTCGAGGCCCTGGTCAAGCTCGGCTACCCCCGCGTCGGTGAGGCCCTCCTCAGAGGCAAAATCACCGCCCTCACCAAAGACCCGGGGGACCGTGTGAGAGCTATCCAGGCCATGACCCTCCTCGGTCTGCCTTCCATGGGG
>JBFWNO010000149.1:0-4478 GCA_050251015.1 Planctomycetota bacterium | reverse complement strand
CGGCGAGAAAGAGATGCCAGACGAGCCAAACCAGGATGACCCGGGCATCCAGCGGCCTTCTTCCCCCGGATGGCCTCTTGAAGAGTGACCACAGGGGCACCCCCCCCCGATTTTACCGACTTGTAGGCATCACGAAACGCGACGCCCGCAAGGGACAGACGCGTGGCCCTGTCAGTGGCCAACACTCCCTCATGGCAAGACTCCCGGCAACGCGCTGCGTTCACCTTGAGACCTTCAACCACTTTGCGGGTCACGGCAAGAACCTCAAGAGTCCTGTCGACAGAACGGATCAGGAGTCCCTTGGATGGCTGGAGGTCGCGGTTGTATCCCGAGGGAAGCGAGGCTTGTAACCCCACGAGAGCCGTCAGATCACCCACAGCCAATGGCAAGGAAGCGCGGATCAACTCACAGACATCGGCATTGCGCTTGTTGGGCATCAATGAGGATCCCGTGGTCAAGGAAGCGGGAAGCGAAACCAATCCAAATTCCTCTGTGGAGAACAGCAGGATGTCCGAAGCCAGGCGACTGCATTCAATCTGCAGTTGGACACAGGCATGAAGCACGGCAAGCTCTATCCGGCCACGGGCAGTTTGGATCCGGAGCGCGTTGCCAGACCCATGGCTGAAACCCAGCAGCCTGGCGGCAAGTCCCCTATCGGGCGACACAAGACTTCCGAAACCAGAGCCGCTCCCCAAGGGGCATGAAGCATCATTGGCCACCAAGGCACTGGTCAGGTGATAGCAAGAACCCGAGGGCGAAAAGGCTTCAGCAAAGGATCCCAGCCAGAATCCTGCTGTCATGGGCATAGCCCTTTGCATATGCGTGTAACCCGGCATCGGAATATTCTTCAGGTTCAAGGCCCGGCGAATCAGGGTGTCGGACAGGTCCAACGTGGAACGCATCAGGGCGTGAAGCCCACCCCGGGTCCACAAAGACAGAGCCGTGAGAACTTGGTCGTTGCGCGAGCGGCCAGTGTGGATTCTCTTGCCAAGATCCCCCAGCGAGTGTGTGAGCTCTTTTTCAATGCGGGTGTGGATATCCTCATCCGACAGCTTCAAAATCAGCCTGCCTGATTGCCACAGCTTGTACAAGCGTGAAAGCTCCCTCACCAGGCGAGATCCCTGTGGTTTGGAGAAGATACCGGCCTTCACCAGGATACGAACCTGCGCCGCCGATCCTAGGATGTCGGCGCCACCCAGGCGTTGATCCCAGACAAGGTCATCCGATGCCAAAAACTTCTCAACGACGGGATCGAGCGCTTCTCCCCCGGTCTGCCAAAGCTTGCTCACCTAGGCCGAGGCCTCGGCTCCGTTGCCAGGCGCGGACTCTTTCTTCGCCGCCACCATGGTGCCGGAACCGGCATTGGTGAAGATCTCTTCCAAAAGGGCATGGCGGGCCGTGCCGTCGATCACGTGCGCGCGACGCACGCCATTTTCAACGGCCGCCAGGCAGGCCTCAACCTTGGGCCTCATGCCTTCCGTGATGGCCCCGGATGCCAGGAGCCGCCTCAACTCATCGGCATCCAGATACGAAACCAGGGTGGAACGGTTGGACTTGTCGCGCAGGATCCCAGGAACATCGGTGAGGACCACCAGCTTCTCGGCCTTCAACGCCTGGGCCAGGGCCGTGGCAACAGTGTCTGCGTTGATGTTGTAGATGGAACCGTCTTCATCGGAAGCCAAGGAACAGATCACCGGGACGTAATCCTGGGCCAGCAGGAGTCTGATCAAATCCGTATCGACGGCCGTGATGTCACCGACATGGCCAAAGTCGACCTCGACCTCATGCCCGGTGTTCTCGTCGACAAGCATCTTCGCACCCCTGCGGCGGGCCGTGATGATGCCGGCATCCACTCCCGACAGTCCCACCGTCTCAGCCCCCCACTTCCTGAGGGCAGCGATGAGTTCGATGTTGATCTTGCCCGAGAAAACCATTTTCACGATGTCGAGAGTCTGGTCATCGGTGACCCGCCGACCATTGACGTATTTGGGCTCGATCCCAAGCCTCGACAGCATCTCGTCGGCCTGGGGGCCCCCGCCATGGACCACCACGATGTCGATTCCCACGTTGTGCAGAAGGGAAATGTCCTCGGCTAGGCTGTCGAGCTTTTCCTCGTCGCGAACGACTTCGCCACCCAATTTGATGACAAAGGTCTTCTTGCGGAATTTCCTGATATAGGGGAGGGCCGTCTTGATAATCGCCAGATGTTCCATGTGCGTATGATACCTCCTTGACGTCAGCGCGAAAGACCCAGCATATGAAGAAGGAGGGCCTGCTGGGCCCAAACCCTGTTTCCGGCCTGCTGGAGGATCACGCTTTCGGGGCTGTCGAGAACGGCGTCATCGACCACCACATTTCTTCTCACGGGTAGACAGTGCATGAAGCGAGCCCCTGAAGTCAGGCGCATGTGTTGTGGACTCACTCTCCAACCCTTGAGGCCGTCCCTGAGCCTTTTTTCTTCATCCCAACGCCCATAAAACTGACCCGACCCCCAACTTTTGGCATAGACCACATGACTCCCCTCAAAGGCCGGGTCCATCTCATGGACAACCTTCAGGGATCCCCCCCTTGATGAAGCCTCGGCCGACGCCCTGGACATCAAATCAGGATCCAAAGCCCAAGCGGGTGGATGAGCCAAACGAACATTCATTCCCAAAAGAGCCCCCACCGCGACAATGGCATTGGGAACCGCCATGGGGAGGGGTTTGGGGTGGTAGGCCCAAGTGACCGTCAGCGTTTTCCCAGCCAGGTTGTGACCCAGGCACTCCCTGATCGTCAGGGCATCCGCCAGCGCCTGACAAGGGTGTGATGTCGCCCCCTCCAGGCTGAGGACGGGAACACCTGACCAGCGGGCGAAGGCCTCGAGGGTACGTTCCTGGCGCTCTTCACGCCAGTCAACCAGCTTGGGGAAGGCCCGGACTCCCAGAAGGTCGACATAGCGCCCCAACACTCCGGCGGCTTCCTTGGCATGCTCAACCGTGACACCATCCATGACGGCGCCTTCCTTGAACTCAAGGGGCCACATTCCTTTGGCGGCATCCAGAACGACGCCATGGCCTCCAAGCTTGGAAATAGCCACTTCCATCGAGACGCGGGTTCTCAGGGATGAATCAAAGAACAAAAGCCCCACCTGGCGACCGGCTAGGGATCCCCGTGCCTTGCCCGCCTTCATCTCGGCTGCCATCTCCAGCAGGGAGCTGATCTGGCCGGCATAGTCGAAGGGTGTGAGAATCTTCATCGAACGCTGGCCAGAATCTCCAGCATCGCATCCACGTGCTGGTCTTCGAGCAGGAGAGGCGGCATCAGCCGGATCACTGACGGATCAAAGGAGTCGCCTGTGATCAATCCCTTGGCAAGGAGCTTGTCGCGAACGGGGGATGCGGGACCTTCGGTTTCAAGGCCCAACAAAAGTCCCAGGCCCCTGACACCCTTCCAGAGCCCGCCGATCGACTTCACACCGTCGCGGATGCGAAGGGATTGCCGATCGGCCGTCTTTGCGGCCTGCGCCGATTCCAGGACTCTCAATGTGGCCGCCACGGCTGCACAGACCACGGGCCCCCCCCCGAAAGTCGACCCGTGCTCACCGAGGGGAATGCGCTCGGCAATCTTGGTGTGCACCCATGTCACCCCGATCGGTAGGCCACTGCCCACACCCTTGGCGCTTGTGCACAGATCCGGCTCAACATCCCAATGATGACCGATCATGTTCCTGCCGGTGCGCGCAGGAGCCGACTGGACCTCATCGAATATCAGCACAACTCCATGAGCATCGCATATGCGGCGAATGCTCTGGTAATAAGCGGGATCGGCAAGCCTGATCCCGGCCAGCGATTGGAGGGGTTCCAGAATCACAGCCGCCGTTGATGATGAAATGGCCGATTTCATGGCCTCAAGATCGCCAAAGGGCACCTGCCGTGTGGAGGGTAGTTCCGGCCTGAACGAGCGGTACTTGGCGATCCCACAGACAGAAAGGCAGGCCATGGTCCTTCCATGGAAGGAGCCTTCCGTAAAAATGACCTCCTCGCGACCCGTATGTTTACGGGCCATTTTCAAGGCAGCTTCATTGGCCTCGGCTCCGGAATTCGTCAGGAAGACCTTTGTCAGGTTCTTGTATCCCCATTTGACCAACCTTTCCGAGGCCTCAGCACGGGGCTCAGATGGAATGGCATTGGAGTAAAACAAGAGCTGACCTGCCTGGCGACGGATGGCTTCAACCACCTCAGGATGGCAGTGTCCTGTGGAGGCCACGGCATGACCGCCGTAGAAATCGAGGAAACGGCGGCCCTCGGCATCAAAGACCCAGGGGCCCTCTCCCCTAATAGGCGATACTGGCAATTTGGCATAAGTTCGCAACTGCCAGGAATCCTCGCGGTGCGTCAAGGGTTGGTCCCCATAAAAGTCAGCCCTGTATCTTCCGGCCAACCCATGGCAAGGTTGAGGCATTGCACGGCTTGGCCGGCGGCACCACGGACAAGATT
>JBFWNO010000148.1:0-4682 GCA_050251015.1 Planctomycetota bacterium | reverse complement strand
GAAAACGGGAGGATTGAGGCTTGGCCCCGTGGTTCGACGGGCCCCCTGCCTGAGATTCACACCTTGCCAGATGGGGATGCCCTTCGTTCCTCGTTCACGAACGAGCTTGAGCAACTGACCAACAAGTCGTTGCCAGACGGGGCCACCAAGGTGCTTCGCAGTTACCACTTCAAACGCGAGAACCAGGTATTGGTGTTTCTGGTGGAGCATCTTCTGCCTTTCTTGATGGTCTTCTTCCTGGTGTGGTTTCTCTTCCTTAGGCCGATGCGCATGGGGGGGGGGATTGGTTCGGCCCTCAACTTCGGGCGCTCCAGGGCCACCACGATCGGCAAGGGCAAGACGGGTGTCACCTTTGCCGATGTGGCGGGGATCGATGAGGCCAAAGAGGAGGTTCAGGAGGTCATTGAATTCCTCAGGAACCCCTCGAAATTCCAGAGGCTCGGAGGCAGGATCCCCCGCGGTGTCTTACTCGTGGGTCCTCCGGGCACAGGCAAGACACTGCTGGCGAAGGCTATTGCCGGCGAGGCCGATGTTCCCTTTTTCTCGATCAGCGGTTCCGACTTTGTGGAGATGTTCGTGGGTGTGGGGGCCTCAAGGGTCCGCGACCTTTTCCAGCAGGCCAAGGCCAAGAGTCCCTGCATCATTTTCCTCGACGAGATTGATGCTGTGGGACGCAAGCGCGGCGTGGCCGTGGGTGGCGGAGGCGATGAGCGCGAACAGACCCTCAACGCCATCCTCGTGGAGATGGACGGGATCGAGACGCAGAGCGAGGTGGTGGTGATCGCCTCCACCAACCGCGCCGATGTCCTCGACAGCGCGCTCCTGCGACCGGGCCGTTTCGACCGGCAGGTCTATGTGGATCTCCCCGACATCCTCGGTCGCGAGCAGATTCTGAAGGTGCACGCCAGGAAGGTGAAGATGAGTGCCGAGGTGGATCTCCATCGGCTGGCCCTGCGTACCGCAGGGTTCAGCGGGGCCGACCTCGCCGCCACCCTCAACGAGGCGGCCCTGTCGGCTTCCATGAAGGCCAAGGAAGGCATCGACAATGCTGATCTTGAGGAAGCGCGGGACAAGATCGCCTTCGGCAAGAAAAAGCGCAGTCGCATGGCCGCCATGACCGAAGACGACAAGAGAGTCACGGCCTATCACGAGGCCGGCCACGCCGTGCTTTCCGATGTGCTACCCAACACCGAGCCGGTGTACAAGGTCACCATCATCCCCACGGGACGGGCCCTCGGCATGACCATGTTCATGCCCGAAAAGGAAGAGGTGCACATGACGCGCCAGCGCCTCTTGAACCACCTGGTGGTGGGGTATGGGGGGCGTGTGGCCGAGGAGATCTTCTGCGGCGATATTTCCACCGGCGCCCACAACGACATCGAGCAGGCCACCCGCGTGGCGCGGGCCATGGTGGTGGAGTACGGCATGAGCGAGAAGCTGGGCCCCATCAATTACCTTGGGGATCGAGACGAGACATTCGGAATGCGCTCGCAGAACCATGGCGATCTGCTCAACGAACAGATCGACCAGGAAGTGCGCAAGATCGTGGATGCCAGCTATCAGCGGGCCCGCGACCTGTTGACCGAGCACGCCCAATACGTGAAGGACATCGCCCGTTACCTGATGGTCTATGAGACCCTTGATCGCGACGACCTCAACCGCATCCGGAAAGGCCTGCCACCTGAGCGCGTGATGGCTCCCGTCAGCGTGGAACTCAAAGGCCCGCCCTCCTCTGCGATGCCCGAAACGCCTGCCAAGCCCATTGCCGCCCCAGGGGATGACATGGGTTTGACTCCCGCCTTGTAGGATTTTTCCGATCCTCTTTTATCTTCTATCGGCCCTTTCAAGGAGACCCCCTATGACACTCAAAGCCGGCGACAAGGCCCCTGCCTTCAAGCTTCCTGACCAGAACGGCAAGATTCACGATCTCAAGGACTACAAGGGCCAATGGGTCTTGGTGTACTTCTATCCCAAGGATGACACCCCCGGGTGCACCAAGGAGGCCTGCGCGATCCGGGATGCCTGGGCGGATTACAAGAAGGAAAAGGTCCAGGTGTTCGGGGTCAGCGCCGACAGCCCGGCTTCCCACACCAAGTTCATCACCAAGTTCACCCTGCCCTTCACCCTTCTTGCGGACGAGGATAAGGTGATGGTCAAGGCCTACGACGTATGGGGCAAGAAAAAGTTCATGGGCCGCGAATACGAGGGCATCTTCCGCCATTCCTTCCTGATCAACCCCGAGGGGAAGATCGCCAAGATCTACGATGAGGTCAAGCCCGACGAACACGCCGCTGAGGTGCTGGCCGATGTGCGGGCGTTCAAGAAGGCTGCCAAGACATAAGTCATACTCCTCGGGGTCCTGTCGCCGGCTGTCCACGACGTGCTCGCGCCGACGCTCCGCTCCGCCGTGGACGCCTGCCGGCGCCACCCCTCGATGGGCTGCTTCTTTCTGTAGGGGCGCACAGCGGTGCGCCCTTCTTGACCTACAATAGTGGCATGAGCTTCAGCTGGAAACGCCGGGATTGCGGGGTGATGGGCATCCTCAATGTCACACCCGACAGTTTCAGTGATGGGGGTGAGCACGAGGAGGTCGAACGCGCCGTGTCGAGGGCCCTTGAGATGGAGTCCCAGGGAGCACAGTTGATCGACATCGGGGCGGAGAGCACGAGGCCGGGCAGCCTGAGCGTGCCACCCGACAGGCAATGGGAAAGGTTGGAACCCGTGCTCCGGAGGCTCTCCGGACGTTTGAAGGTTCCCCTGAGTGTGGACACGACATGGTCGTCGGTGGCCGAGCGTGCGGCAGGCCTTGGAGTGGTGGCCGTGAACGACACCAGCGCGGGGACAGATGACCCCCAGATGTTCCGGATGGCCGCCAAGCTCGGTTTGGCCATGGTGCTGATGCATCGCAAGGCCCTCCCGGAGGTGATGCAGTCCGTGGCAACGTACGAGGACGTGGTACGCGAGGTCGGGTTGCATCTTGTGGGGAGGGCCCGCGAGGGACTTAAGGCGGGGTTGACGATGGAATCGATCTGCCTGGACCCCGGTATCGGTTTCGGCAAGACGTTGGAGCAAAACCTCGCACTGCTCAGGGAGATTCCCCGGCTGGCGGCCACCGGACATGCCGTGCTGGTGGGCCTGAGCCGCAAGAGCTTCCTGGGGACCCTAACCGGAGAAACCGAGCCCCGTCGTCGCGACGGGGCCAGTGTGGCAGGGGCCTTGGCCGCTTCGCGTCGGGGGGCGCAGTGGGTTCGGGTGCACGCTGTGGACCTGACACAGCAGGCCCTCGCTGTCGACAAGGCCGTGGAGGCCTCATGATCCCCTTGCTCACCGCCCTGCTCCAGATCCTGATCTTCAGCTTCCTGGTGTATCACGCCTTGAAATTCATCAGCGGGACGCGCGGGATGGGGGTCCTCAAGGGCATTCTCATCGTCTTTGTTGTGTTCTATGCCCTGCTCGCGTTGCTTGCGAGGGGCTTCAATCTGAGGGAACTATCCTGGGTTCTGGAACGCATGGGCCCCGTGTCGGCCCTGATCCTTGTGCTGGCCTTTCAGCCGGAGCTTCGGCGGGCCTTCGTCAGGCTTGGTGAGAACCGGGGATTCGCGGAGCTGGGTACCGGCACCGGAGCGATTGCGGCATCGGTGCCGATCCTGGAGGCGGTTCAGGAGCTGGCGCGCAGGAAGATTGGGGCTCTGATCGTGGTCTGCGGCGACATCGGCTTGGCGTCCATGCATGAGAGGGGTGTGCGTCTGGATGCCCTGTTGGGCACCGAAATCCTGCAATCGTTGTTCTGGGGTGGGAACCCCTTGCATGATGGGGCCGTTGTGATCCGCGGGGAACGCATCCTGGCGGCGCGTTGCTGGATTCCTGAAATCACCGACGCTTCGGTGCCCGGGGCCCTTGGCACGCGCCATCGCGCCGGAGTGAAGATCACCGAGGATTCGGATGCCTTGGCCATCATAGTCAGCGAGGAAACCGGGAGCGTGAGTGTGGCCATCAAGGGAGAGTTGGCCCGAGATCTAGAGCCTGCCAACCTGCAGACCATCGTTCAGGCCCACCTCATTTCACACCAGGGTCAGGCGCGGGCGGGCCGTTCATGAAGCTCCCTTCGCTGTTGTCGGCTCGATCGCCCCACAGGCTCAAGGTGCTGTCGCTCATCTGCGGGGTGGCCATCTACATGGTGGTGAATCACCTGCTCCAGGCCACGCGCAGCGCCTCATTGGCGGTGGTTGTCCAACTGCCGCCGGAGAGTCCGTTTCATGTGGTGGACAAGCATCCCACGGTGACGGCCATATTCCGTGGCCCCCGCCAGGAAGTGGAAGAGATGGATCCGCGATCCATCAACCCTGTGGTGATGCTTGGTACTGATGGACCGCTCGTGTCCGGGCGCCATGAGGTTCTTTTGTCGAGGGCCGACTTGCGGAACCTCTCGCGCGATGTGCAGGTGGAGTTTTCACCGGACCGGTTTGAGGTGACCTTGGTGGAGGTTGTCGAAAAGCGGCTCAGGGTGGAACCACGGGTGCAGTTCTCGTGTGCGCCGGGTTTCAAGGCCAGTGTCCGCTACCCCCTGCCCCAGAGTGTGCAGGTCAGGGGGCCCCGACACTTGTTGGACAAACTCAGCAGCATTCCCACGGAATTCGTCATGGAAGAGATCAGTTCCAAGCTTCAAAACCGCATCGTGGAGA
>JBFWNO010000147.1:0-4797 GCA_050251015.1 Planctomycetota bacterium | reverse complement strand
TGACTTTTTCTTGGCCAAGCCAACCTTTCAGACTCTAAGATTCATATGCAAATTTTTTCACATTATAAATAGTTGATAGGGTGTTTTGAACACAAAAACATTGACTATACGTTAAAGAGCGAAGGGGATGATGGTCCTGGCCCTTGTCTCCAACAGTGCATAGATCTTCTCTGAATCATCCATGGCCATCACCTGCTCCACTAGCACGGCGGCATTCTTGACTGACACACTGCGAATGATTTTCTGCACCTCGGGAATCAAACCCGGGATCACCGAAAACACACGCAGTCCCATTCCCAAGAGAAGTTCCACAAATCGGAGGTCCCCCGCCATTTCCCCGCACAGACTCACCTCGCATCCGGCCTTGTTGCCCACCTGGATGACGTTGTGGATCAAGCGGAGAAGGGCAGGGTGGGATGGCTTGTAAAGACCGGCCACCTTCTCATTGGTTCTGTCAACAGCCAGAGTGTATTGCAGGAGATCGTTGCTACCGATGGATACAAAATCGAGCTCCCTTACGAAATGATCGATGAGTAGGGCGGCTGAGGGGACTTCCACCATCATGCCCACTTTGATTTTCGGTGAATGGGGAACCCCCTCCTCGGCAAGTTCCTGACCGACATCGACAAGAAACTGCTTCGCCTTACGGAGTTCCTCAATGGAAGCCACCAAGGGGAACATCACCCTGAGGTCACCATGGGCGGCGGCCCTCAGGCAGGCCCTCAACTGGCAGCGGAACACAGCTGGCTCAGCGAAACTCAGCCTGATGCTGCGGCAACCCAGAATCGGGTTGCGCTCCACCGGAAGATCCGCCGCGGCAAACAGCTTGTCGCCGCCAAGATCCAGGGTGCGCACTGTGAGCGACCGCCCACCGAGCTTCTGCAGACAGTTCATGTAACTCTCGAAATGCTCCTCTTCACCGGGGGGTTCCCTGCGGTTCAGATAGAGGTATTCCGTGCGGTACAGGCCCACGGGGTGGCCGGCAGCCACAGGGAGATCCAGCTCGTTGGCGCTCTCGATGTTGAGGTGAAGGCGTACCAATTCGTGGTCCGAGGTCTCGGCCTTGAGATGGATCTGTTCCTGGACAAGGGCCATCTCGCTGGCCTTGTACTTCTCGGCCTTTTTGCGGAAACTGGCCTTCGTCCCCTCGTCTGGAGACACCACCACCAACCCCTGATGGCCATCCAATGAAACGATATCCCCTCCGGAAAGGTGGGTGGAAAGATCCTTGAGGCCCACGATGCAGGGGATCTGCAGGGCCTTGGCCATGATGGCTGCATGCGAGGTGGGCCCCCCCAAGTCGGTGGCGATACCGGCCACCAAGTCCCTGTTGAACATGGCAGTCTGGGATGGCGTCACGTCATGGGCCACCACGATCACCCTCTTGTCGAGATTGGAAAGAGTCTGCCTCCGACGGCCCAGGAGATGGCGGAGCAGGCGGGTCTCATTGTCGGCAATGTCGGCCACGCGCTGGCGGAGATAGCCCTCCTTCATCTCGGAGAAGATCTTCATGTAGCGACGGAACACCCGAGACACCGAATATTCTGCGGTCAACTTCTGCTCGCGGATCATCTCCGCGATTTCATCAAGGATCTTGTTGTCCTCGATCATCCACATGTGGGCGTCAAAAATCGCCGCCGTCTCCTCGCCCACGAGACCCGAGAACTTCTTCTGCACGTCGAGAATCTCTTCTTTGGCAGCGGCCACGGCGACTGCCACACGCTCACACTCAGCTTGGATCTGCGCCGGGGCAATCTGCCGCTTGGGTATGTAGAACTGCTCGGTATCGAGGATCAGGACCTCTTCGGTGGCATAACCTGGACTGACACCGATGCCCCTGCGGATTTCCATGCTAGGCGCCTTCCCCAAAACCCGAGGCGAAAAGGGCCACCAGAGTGTCAACCGCTTGCTGGGCGTCCTCACCATCAGCCTCGATCCCGACCTCGGCCCCGCAGACAGCTGTGAGCATCATCAGCTCAAGAATGCTACGGGCGTCGGCTTTGCGCGTGCCCACACTGAGGGTGACCCGGCTGCGGACATCCCTGAGGGCCTTGATGAGCACGCTCGCCGGGCGGGCATGGATCCCGTTGGGATTGACCACCTTGGCCTGGGCACGGACCACACTCATACCGCCGCCATCCTTGACCTGGAAAGCAGGGACGAGGCAAGCCTCTGGGGATCATGCCTCAAAACCCCCCCTTCCTCAGATGCCAGATCCTCGACCCAGAGGGCGACACCCTGCCCCACTTCCTGGGGCAGCACGGGTCGGGATCCTGTCAAGAAATACGACTTTTCCATGCTCGGAGATAGAGGACCTTCATGACAGAGCACCGCATCCAGGCGGGGCAAACCGTGGCCCAAAAGGGCCGACACATGGTCGCGCAGGGCGAAACCGCTGGTCTCTCCCGGCTGGGTCATGAGATTGGACACATACACCACTCGGGCAACGGATTCGGCCAGGGCTTCCTTCATGCCGGGGATCAACAAATGGGGAATGATGCTCGTGAACAGCGAACCCGGGCCAAACACCAGAAGGTCGGCTTGGCGCACCTTGGCGACTGTTTCCGCAGGAACCGGACGGGGTTCCGGACGGAGGCTGACCTTGCGGATGGGTTTGTCGGACCGGCTGACCTTGACTTCCCCGGTCGTGAGTGTTCCATCCGTGTGCTCCGCCACCAACGACACCTTGTCGAGTGAAGAAGGAATCACGCGGCCCTCGACATGAAGAAGGCGGCAGAGGGTCTTGACGGCCCCCTCAAATGATCCTTCCATGCGCGTCAGGGCCGCCAAGGCCAAGTTTCCCAGGGCGTGCCCCTCAAGCACCGAGCCCTCAAAGCGATGCTGCAAGAGATCCACAAGTTTGGAGTCGGCATTGGAAAGAGACAGGATCACGTTGCGCAAGTCCCCAGGGGCCGGCATGTTGTAGAGATGCCTGAGCTCGCCGGAAGAGCCCCCGTCATCACTGACCACGACCACGGCCGTGATGTCAGCCCCCTGCATCTTGAGTCCCCTCAAGAGACAGGGCATCCCAGTGCCGCCGCCGAAAGCCACCACATGGGGGGCACTCGCCATGTCAGCTCGGATCGAGCTCTTCCCGGACAATGTCCTGATAGGTTGGTTCCGACGGAGCCTTGTGGGGATGCTTCTGGTGGGGATGGTGATCCTGGTGCTTGCTCTTGTATTTGCGCAATTGCTGCTCAACCTTGCCCTCCAAGAGGTCAAGGGCGGCATACATGTCGGCATCCTTTGTGGTGGCCACGATATCCTGGCCCCCATTGATGCTGACCACAGCCTCGGCCACATGCAATCCGTGCTCCAGATCCATGGTGATGTGTACGTTGTTGATGCCATTCCAGATCTTTTCAAATTTGGAGGCTTTATCACGGGCATAAGTCTGCATGGCTTCCGTGACTTTGACATGGCGACCGGTGATCATGATGCGCATGGGGACCCCCTTGGGTTTTGACGCGGGGATTATATGCCAAGCCCCGGGTTTCGCACCTAGTGGACCAGGTTTTTCAGTCTTTCTTTCCCTCGGGTCAATGTCTCGGGCGTCAAATTGTTCTTGATCCATGGCTCGGCCTTCTCAAGCAAGGGGCGCATATGGGAGGCCTGCCATGTGGATTCCCATGAGGGGCCCGCCCCCTTCATGATGGTCCCCCCCACTCCAACAAGGGCGGCACCAGCCAGCA
Organism: Planctomycetota bacterium; assembly: GCA_050251015.1. GTDB lineage: Bacteria > Planctomycetota > JBFWNO01 > JBFWNO01 > JBFWNO01 > JBFWNO01. Next base: position 1,105 of record JBFWNO010000147.1, on the reverse strand, counting down.
GGCCCACAGCCAAACCCGCCAACCTGTCCGGCAACCCAAGCAATAGGGCATCGCGCATGGCTCGCCAGAGCCATGCTGCCAGCTCTTGGACCACGAGCACACCCAAAAAAACAAGGGCCACCGAGGCAAAGGGTGTCCATGACCCGACATGGGGACCAATGAGTTCAGCAACAGGGGGCTGAAACCATCGAAGTCCAAGACATCCCACACTCACGATGGCGCACCGAAGAAGGATGACAGACAAGCCCTGCCGGAAGCCAATCCAGCCTGCAACGGCCGACAGAATTCCCGCCACGACATCGAGTGCGCTCACGTGATCCGCACTTCCTGCTTGTCGCCGGCATAGATCGTGCGTGTGAGCATTAATCCCTTGGCCGGCACAGTGTCCCCGGCCATGGTTCGATCCCCGCTACGGAGAATCTCGTTGATCAGGGTCGGGGGTTTTTTGCCCAAGCCGATATCAAGGAGGGTGCCGACCATCACCCTCACCTGGTTGTAGAGAAAGCCCTTCCCCAGGAACATGAACTCCAATTCGCCTTCCCTCCGACGCACCCTCACGCGGTGGATCAGCCGCACCGAACCCTCGGTGTCGCGCCCGGAGTTGGTGAATCCACGGAAATCGTGCTCCCCCTCAAGGTGTGCCGCCGCCTCCCTCAGGGGAGCCAACTCCACCCGGCGTCTCTCAAAATGCACAAAACGTCTTTCAAGAACCGGCGCGACGGGGGTGTTGGCCACTCGATAGACATACTCCTTGGCTAGGCACTGGAAACGGGCATGGAAGTCATCTGGGGCAACCCGGCACCCGGTGATCTTCACATCCTCGGGAAGGAGGGCATTCAGGCGTTTCTGGAGTTCCATGGGTGGCACATCCCCCGTCACGTCTAGATGCACAGTCTGGCCCTGGGCGTGCACTCCCGCGTCGGTGCGCCCCGCCGCTGTGCACTCGAACGCATCGGGCTGAGGGCCGAAGCCCTTTTCCCGAGCCTCATCAAGAACTCCCTGTACCGACCGTTGCCCTGGCTGTACGCTCCAGCCGCAAAAATCCGTGCCGTCGTAACAAAGATCCAATCGAAAACGTGCCATACCTTCAGCATAAGGCATTATC
>JBFWNO010000146.1:0-5021 GCA_050251015.1 Planctomycetota bacterium | reverse complement strand
TCCACCAATTCTTGAAGTAGCGTTCCTTCTTCTCGTAATCGAGCTCCTTGTCCTCGCTCTGGAAGATCCAGTCGGCCTGGGAAATCTCGATCTGACGCTCCTTGTTGTAGATTCCGTGCTCGGTGAGCACCAGGGGGGCACCCGTTCTCACGCTGGCCGCAGCTCCCATCAAGCCCGCATAACCGGTGGACAACGCGTGGTAACAGCGGGCCCTTGGGATGTTCGCCGACATGACCCTGACAATGGGCATGTGCATGAAGCGCCAGACCCAGAAATAATCGATAAAGGAAGGATTCTGCATCTGGGAGGTGTACTCGCCGGTGACGAAACGCCAGGCGTCCGTCCCGAAAAACATTCCCTGCATGTCGACCTTCCCCGGGACCAACAGCTCAGTGGCGATCTGCCTGAAAAGCGAATAGTCATTGCGCCGCATGCCCGCTATGAATCGCCCGACAAGCTCCCAGGACTCCGGAGGAAGTTCCGCCGGCGGTTTCTTGGGCTTTTTCAATCCGGCCCGCAGATAAACCTCACGCATTTCCACCACATTCGAAGGGATGGAATACTTCACTTCGCGATTCGCCACGTCGGTGGACCCAATGAAAGCCAGGGAGAACCGGATGTCGGGGAGCCCCTTGATGAGCTGGTGCACCCAACTCGACACGCCGCCGGATACATAGGGATAGGTGCCCTCCAGCAGAAGGCAGACATCAGACGCCATGGGCACCTCCCAGCATCAGGCCCAAGGCCTCACGGGCACCCTCGTGCGACTGTTTGATGCTCAGGTCCAGCAGCGGGCCCAACGCTTCGGGAGCCGGCGATTTCTGCACGACCTGCAAGACAAGGTTCAGGACATCGCCCTCGGTGCGTGAAAGCAGACTCCCCAAAAGCCGCTTCTCCACCGACGACAGAATGCGTGAGCGGGAAATCCGTCTCAGGGCATCGGCCGACTGCAAGGGAGTCAAGGCACCCTCATCGGAAAGGGTGGGCACAAGGGTCCCATGCAAACGGCTCCACCGTAGAAGGGTCGCCAAGGGACGGAGACTTCCCCGATCCAACACTCCCATCATGGTGGGCAGACCCGAAGGTGCAGGGATGGAGGAAGCCTCGGCATCGTCGAACTCCATGGATGAGCGTGACGCACCACTCTCGCGAACCTCCATGACAACATCAAGACCACCGATGTCAATGCGTTCCTCTGTGGACTCTTCATCATCGGTGGGTTCCTGGGATTCCTGCTCTGAATCGACAGGAATGACATCTTCGGGCCAGATCAGGTCGTCCTCCTTGACCTGGGTAACCGGCTCCAAGGGGACACCGACTGGGGAGACATCCTGTTGTTCCCCCTGAGGTGAAGGCTGGGATGCATCTTGAAAGCTCCGCTCCACCACCATCCTGGACCACGCCTCGACCTCCGAGATTTTCAAGGATCCGAAGGAGAGGGCTGTCCAGAAGAGGGGTGATTCAGGCATCCATCCCTCATTCAGCCTTTCCCTCAACAGAGGACCATGCCTGAAGATCAATCTCTTGAGGGAAGGCCAGGCCACAATGTTGTCACTCCATCCTCTTACGGGAACCTTGTCAGCCACCCTATCCACATCATCGTAGGCTCCCGACCGCCCCAACACATCGATGCCAAAAAACTGCAGATCCACATCGGTGGACACCACCCAGGCTCGGGCCTGCTGAAGGAGCTTATCGGGAAGGTTCGTCACGTGACTGAGCCTGGCCATGTGAGAGGCAAACACATGGAGGGTCTCGGGAATCAACTCGACCTCTTTGAGGACCCGAGCCAGCTCATCCAGTCTCTGGACCCCCCAGATGCGGCAAAGCGCCTGGGCACAGGCGTAGGCCAGAGGAGTCTCGTCACCCAGGTGGGATTCAAGGATCCCGACGGAACTGTTTTCACCAATGTGTCCCAAGGCCGTTGCCGCCCCGCACCGGAGCCCCAAATCCTTGTCTTCCTTCAGAAGCTGTGTCAGGGGTTTGAGGGCCGCTGGCGAACCACGCAAGGCCAAGTGATCGATGGCCGAGCGCCGCAAGGCCTTCTCTGGCGAATCAAGTGCCTCCAGAAGGACACCTGTGGACTTGTCTGAAAGGTGGGAGGCCAGGCTGAACGCGGCCACCATGCGCACCTGCAGGGATTCATCCCCCGAGACGGTGGTCAATAAGGCCTTGGTGGTTGTGACATCCTCATACACCAAGAGAGCCTTGGCCGCCGCCAGGCGCACCGAGGGGATTGGGTCGCTGGCCATCGCGTGTTGGAGATGCTTGATGGCTCCGGTTCTGCGCTCCTTGGAAAGATTCCAGCAGGAAAACTCACGAACCCTGGTGTCGGCATGGGCCAGGGTTCGGATGGCCAGTCGCGCATCCTTCTCCGTGCCCAAGGCACGCAGGAGGTGCAGGCCCTGGCAGATCACTGCAGGGTTTGCCGACCTCACGGCCAAACGGCCCACAGGGATGGACCGAGAATCACGGATGTCCTCCAGAGTCTTGAGAACCTCGACGCGAATTTCATCTGTTGTGGTGTCGAACAGGTGAGCCAGCGGCACCACCGCCTTGGGCGAGCGCGAATGCGAAAGGCGTTTGACACTGTAAAGCACGAGCTCCTGGTCCTCCTCCTGGAGGGCCGCCACAAGGACATCGGATTTGTCGAGGTTGCTTTCGGGGATGCGTGCAAAGATCTCAAGATAGACAGCACGGTCGCGGTCGTGTTCAGATCGCTCCCCATCGTGGGCATCACGAGCCAGGGTCCACAGATGGGCCAGGGCGTGGGGCGTCCCCAGGTCGGCCAGATAGCGCCCCACATAGGACCGCGCACCACGGTGACCCTTGCGCAAAGCCGCCACCACGGCATCGACTTCCTCGTTTCGCCGGAGGTTGCCCAGAGACAAATAGGCCTCGTACTGCTTGGCGGGGACCCCGCTAGCCAGTCCGATCAGCAGTTCCTCGGCGTTCAGTTCCGCGCGAACCATGCCATTGTCTCCGAGATTTTTTCCGGGTTCTCACCCAATTCCAGCGCCCTCCGGCAATCCTCTATGGCCCCCCCCACATCGCCGGAGGCGAAGCGAACCTCGGCACGCCAGGTGTAGGCCGCCAGAAAATCGGCATCCTGGTTGACGGCCTGATCCAGATAACTCAGGGCCGATGGGATGTCGCGGTTTTCCATGCAGGTGCGCGCCAGGCGCACCAACAGGTCGGGTTGCTGGGGATCGATGGCGATGCTCTCCCTGTAGCACTGCATGGCCCTGAGCGAGTAGTCCGCCTTCATCACCTGGTCCAGAAGACCCATGTAGATGTATTCGTGATACCGGTTCCCCAGATCCTTGCGGGCCAAGGCCGAATCCGGATTGGCCGCTGCCTCGACTTCGGCATCCTTGACCCACTTGGCCATCTTGCCCTCGATCTGCACCAAGGCGACACTGGCATAAAAGCGGATGTCGGGGTGCTTGTCCTGCAGGGCCCGCTTGAGCAGAGCCACACTCTTGGGACTGTGCCGCCGTGACAACCTCTCAATGGCCTGCCTTTTCTTGATGAAGTCGTCGGAATCAATGATCTCGACCATGGGTGTGATGTCGATCTGCTCCCGGATTCTTTCGGCCGTCATGGCCACCGACGTGCCCATGTCGATCTGCACCGACTTGCGCCGGACAATATCGCGGTAATCGCCGACCATGTTCATCCAGGTCAGGGTCTTGCGGAGAATGTCCATCAGAAGCGCCAAGCCAGCACCAAGAACCGGCAACAAGAGGACCACCATGAACTGGATCCCAGAAAGGATTTTGGACCCGTCCTTTCTCCGGAGTCCCCAAAGGGGCATGACACAGGCCAAAACGTGGGCCATTAGGGCCAATTCAAGATGTTGGCGGCCCATGGGGGGCGGGAACAGTGAGGCATAGACGACACCCTCGCAAACAAGGATGGCGATCCAGCATAAGGTGATCGAAAACACATCCCTCATGCGGGTCGCCCTCGCGTCAGGGTCTCAAGTAGGGCGGATGCCGAGGCGTGGTCCGCGGGCCCCATGATCCAGGTGTGTTCCAGGGTCACATGGCCCTCATGGAGGTGTTCCTCCAGATGTTTGTTCAAGCGCCCCGCCATGAAGCCCGCATCAAGGTTGGGACCCGTGCACAAGACCCAAACACATCCGGGCTCCTTGTGGCGGGCCACAATGTCCGTCCCCCGGAGGGTGCGCTGCAGCACCTGTCCGACAGCCTTCCAGAGCAGCATCTGGCGGTCGGCAGGATGGTCCTGGAATCCGGCAATCCTGGATTCAAACACGAGGAAGGTCTGCTTGAGGCGGCGAGCTGTCACAAACTCCCTCGTGACCGTGCTGAGGAAGTGTTCCTCTGAGAAAATCCCCAGCTCCTCGTCATAGATGGCCTGGCTCTTGAGTTTGGCATGCTCGGAGGCGCGGTCAAGGGCCATGGCCGCCCAGTCCCCCACCATCCGGATGCTCTGTTCATTGTTCTCGGTGAGCTGGAGAAACGGGATTTCCTCGATGGTGATCACCCCCTGGGCAGAGGGTTGGTGCCCTTTGACCGGCACGGCAATAAGGACATCGTTGGGCTCGCGATGGGCCCCCGAATCCCACGTCATCGTCTCCCGAAGACTGGCGGTGATGTTGTGTTCCAAAACTCTCTGGATGGTCTGAAGTCTCTCCAGGCTGTCATTGGCGGCGGGGGGCTGTTCCCATCCGCACCAGGCCTTGGCCACAAAGGTCCCGCCCTCGAATCTGTAGAAGACGGCCCTGGCCACACGCATGTGGCCCTTCAGGAGATCAACAGCTCCTTGGAAGATATCGGCCTCGGACACTGTTTCAAGCCTTCGTGACGTGCGATATAGGAAGCTTTCAGGAGACAACTGGCCAAAGGCCCTGTCCCTGAGTGAAATGTTCGCTTCTTCCAGTTTTTCCACCTGGGTCTTCAGGTTGTCGCGCTGCAATTTGAGGCCGGAGACCTCCTGCATCAATGAATCGATCTGGGCCTGGAGCTGGACCCTGACATCGCCCAAGGCAAAACCCA
>JBFWNO010000145.1:0-5210 GCA_050251015.1 Planctomycetota bacterium | reverse complement strand
CCCCTCAGGCTGCCGGGGTCATCCACTCGGATTTCGAGTGGGGTTTCATCCGTGCCGAAACCATCTCATACAAGGACTATGTCGACTGCCAGGGTGAGAAGGGGGCCCGAGAAAAAGGGCTGCTGCGCACCGAGGGCAAGGACTATGTGATGCGAGAGGGTGATGTGATGCATTTTCTTTTCAACACGTGAGGGAGGCGGCATGAAGATAACGGGTTACGGTTCAAGGGAGGCCTTTGTGTGGAGCCTCCCCACCTTGGTGTTGATGGCCGTTCTTGTCCAGTGCGGCCAATACTGGGTGGCCCTGGCCCTTTCACCCCTCCTATGGTTCGTGCTCAATTTTTTCAGGGACCCCGAGCGGTTGATTCCTTCCGATCCCGGTCTCCTGGTGAGTCCCGCAGACGGGCAGGTGACTGACATCGATGACTGCGAGGTCCCCTATGTCGGGCCGGCGCGCCGGATCAGTGTGTTCATGAATGTGTTCAGCGTGCATGTCAATCGCATGCCCTTGTCTGGCACAGTGGAATACGTTGAACATGTCCCGGGCAAGTTCCTCAATGCCATGAAGGGCGAGGCCGCCACGGCCAACGAGAGGCACCTTGTGGGTCTCAAGGGCGATGACGGCCGGAAGTACCTCGTGGTCCAGATTGCGGGTCTCATCGCCCGCAACATCGTCACGCCCGTCAAGGTCGGCGATAAGTTTGTCAGGGGCCAGAGGTTTGGCATGATCAAATTCGGCAGTCGCACTGACGTGTGTGTGGAGAGGGACAGCCCTTGGACGTTCACGGCCCTCAAGGGCCAGTGGGTGAGGGGCGGATCGGATGTCCTAGGCCGGTTGCAGGGCTGACATGGCCGAGCGCACCCGCCGGATCCGCGTCACCATCCTGCCCAACCTGGTCACCATGGGCAATCTTTTTTGCGGTTTTCTTGCCATCATAAAAATCGCCCAGGCGCTTTTTCAATCCGACCCCGAGCTTCTTGACAAGGCGGCTTTCTACATCTTTTTGGGGATGATTTTCGACGCCCTGGACGGCAAGGTGGCCCGCATGGTGAAGGCGTCCAGCGACTTCGGCGCCCAGCTCGACAGTCTTTGCGATGCCATCAGTTTCGGCGTGGCCCCAGCCTTCCTGGCTTACGCGGCCGGTCGGTTGCTGGGCTCCTCTTCCATCCCCGGCATCTACACTGAGCCCTTTCTGTTCATCACGTCGGCTGTATACGTGGTCTGTTCCGTTCTCCGCCTGGCCCGCTTCAATGTGGAGGTGGGCCTGGATGAGGAGGAACACCGTTACTTCAAGGGGATGCCCACTCCGGGTGCCGCCGGCATGATTGCCAGCAGCATGCTTGTGTTCTTCAATCCTGATGTGATCGCCATGACGCTCTGTGAGGACGTCCGGCGTCTGATCCTGTTGGGTTTGCCCTGGTACTGCCTGATCTGCTCGGTTCTAATGGTCAGTTCCGTCCGATACGTGCATGTGGTCAGCGTGTTCATGGGGGCCCGCGTGGGCTTTGAGCAACTGGTGCTGGTGGTGGTTGTGGCCACGCTCACCTATGTGAATTTCGAGCTCACGCTCTTTGCCGCCCTGCATCTGTACTACCTCACTGGTGTCATCACTTTCAAGCGGGACTGGTTCGAGAAACTCAAATCCCGAGACATGGATGATGGAGACGGAGAGGACTGAGAACGGGGGCATTGGAGCTCCCCATGCTTCATCTATAATTCCTGAAAATCTTGAATGACATGAGGAGTGCCCATGGCCAAAATCAACCATCTCAAAGCCCTTGAAATCCTTGATTCGCGTGGAAACCCGACGGTGTCGGCGGAAATGGGGCTCAGCGATGGCACCAAGGTCAGGGTGTGTGTGCCCAGCGGGGCCTCCACCGGCGAACATGAGGCCTGTGAGCTCAGGGATGGTGACAAGAAGCGCTATGGGGGCAAGGGTGTGCTGAAGGCCTGCCGCAATATCGATGGTCCCATTTTCAAGGCTCTCAAGGGTTTTGACCTGAACGCTTCATCGGGCATCTCAGCTGAGGCAAAAAAATTGGCGATCAGAGAGGGGGCCAAAGGATCCTGGAGATATTCATTGTCCAATCAAAGAGCCTTGGATGAACGTTTGATTCACCTTGATGGCACGGCCAACAAAACCAAACTTGGAGCCAACGCCATGCTGGCGGCATCACTAGCGGCTGCCTATGCCAGGGCGGCGTCCCAGGGCCTTGAATTGTTTGAAAGCCTTGGAGGTGGCGCCATTCTGCCGATCCCCATGATGAACATTCTGAACGGCGGCTCCCATGCCGATAATAATGTGGACATCCAGGAGTTCATGATCTACCCGCGTGGAGCCAAAAGCTTCCGCGAGGGTCTCCGATGGGGGGCCGAGGTGTTTGCTGCGCTGAAGGCAACACTCAAGGGCAGGAAATTGAATACCGGGGTGGGGGATGAGGGTGGTTTTGCCCCCCATCTCAGAAGCAACAGGGAGGCTCTCGACGTGATCATGGAAGCGATTGGTAAAGCGGGATACAGGGCAGGGAAGGACATCTCCCTATGCCTTGATGTGGCCAGCTCCGAATTCCATGAGAAGGGCCAGTATCGCTTGGAGGCCGAAGGGGGCAAGCTCTGGAGCCGAGACAAGTTGATTGCTTATTACGAGAAGTTGTGCCGTGACTACCCCATTGTGAGCATTGAAGACGGGCTTGATCAGAACGACTGGGAAGGCTGGAAGGATCTAACGGAGGCCCTTGGGCGCAGGGTTCAGTTGGTTGGTGATGATCTTTTTGTCACGAACACCCAGTTCCTTTCGCGGGGTATCTGTGAAGGGGCCGGTAATGCCGTCTTGGTGAAGATCAATCAGATCGGCACCCTTTCAGAGACCAAAGATACAGTCGACATGGCCAAATCCGCAGGATTTGGAACCATCATGAGCCACCGCAGTGGCGAGACGGAGGATTCCACCATTGCGGATCTCGCGGTGGCCTGGGATTGCGGCCAAATCAAGACGGGCTCGCTCTGTCGGACAGACAGGGTGTGCAAATACAACCGTTTACTGGCCATTGAGGAATCCTTGGGCCGGAGAGCGACCTATGGCACAACGTCCAAGTCACGGCAGGCAAGATGACATCGGCCATCCGGATTCTATGCGCCGGACTTCTTGTGGCTGTTGTCGCCATCTATGGTCTGGATCGTGTCCGCTTTTCGCACCAGAATCTCAAGGAGGGCCTGCAGGCCGAGCGCCGTGATTCCTTGATGCGTTCTTGCGCGAGAGAATCGCTCTACATCCAATCCATTCAGCGCCGCGACAGGCGATCGGTGGAGCTTCTGGCCCGTTCCCAAGGCTATCATCTTGAGGGTGAAAGTGATTGGAATGCCGTGAGCTCCATCAACCTCTACACATTGGATTGGGAATGAGCGGAATCCTTGACCAGAGCGAGGTGGATGCCCTGCTGGCAGCAGTCGATGAGGGTTCCATTGATGCCAATCAGGAAATTGGTGGCGCAGGCCTGAGTTTTGGCACGGACTCCGTGGCCGTCTACGATTTCAAGCGTCCTGAACGTGTCTCGAAGGAACAACAGCGCTCCATCGAGAATTTGCACGAGGTGTTTGCCAGGAATCTCAGTGCGACCTGGGGAGGATACCTGCGCCAGATTGTGGATGTCCACCTGGCCAGTGTGGAGCAGTTGACTTATTCCGAATTCATCATGTCTTTGCCCAATCCGACGTGCTTCAACTTGCTGCATGCTGAGCCCATGGAAGGGGAAATTATCCTGGAGCTCAATCCCTCACTTGTTTTCCCTGTGATTGACAAGCTTTTGGGGGGCGGTATCGGGACAACGCCACCTCCGGACAGGCAGTTGACTGAAATCGAGGAAAGGGTGATCAAGAGAATGATCGACCTGGCCCTCGACGACCTCAAAATAGTCTGGCAACGCATCTATGATGTGGATTTCACGTTGCATGAAACTGAGAGCAATCCCCAGCTTCGGCAAATCGTGTCGCCCAACGAAGTGGTTGTCCTCCTTTCGTTCGAGGTGACCATGGGCGAGGCCAGTGGCATGATGAATCTCTGCATTCCCTACCTGGTGATCGAGCCCATCATGGAGCTCTTCGCCACCCAAAATCTCTACCTCTCGCACAAGCGTGGTGATACGGAAAAGGACAGGGCCTTCATCATGGAGAACCTGCGCGATTCCAAGGTTCAGATGACATGTTTCCTGGCCGAGACAAAGATCCCTGTCAGGCAATTTCTGGATCTCAAGGTCGGCGATATCATTCACACGCCGAAACCCAAAGATGAGAATCTCACCGTTTACATGGTGGACTTGCCGAAATTTGTGGTCCAACCCGTCCTCTACCGCCATAAGAAGGCGTTTCGCATTCTCGGGGAAGCGCCAAAACACCAGCGTATTTGACCCCAAGGCATCCTTGCGAAGGCCTTCCCCAGCCTCTAAAATGAGGCTATGGTTGATCCTCAGCTGCTCGAAATCCTTTGTTGCCCTGACATCAGGCTTCCATTAAGGATGGCCACCCAGGCCGAACTGGATGCCGTCAATGCAGCTATTCGTGCTGGAAAACAGGTCAACAAGGCGGGTCAGGCTGTGACGGAACCCTTGCAAGAGGGTCTCATGCGCCAGGATGCCCAGGTGATCTACCCCGTGCGTGATGGGATACCGATTCTCCTGATTGATGAAGGCCTGAGCACAGGAGCCCGATAGGGTCTCCATGCTTGCCTTGATCAGTGATATCCATTCCAACACGGAGGCTTTAGGAGCCGTGTTGGAAGACATTCGCGCCAAGGACATCAAGGATATTGTGTGCTTGGGTGATGTGGTGGGATACGGTCCCAATCCCGTCGAATGCGTGGATATGATCCGGGAGGCGACTCGCTTCTGTCTCCAGGGCAACCATGATGAGGCCGTGACCGAGGGAGGCGGCGAAGATTTCCGCCCCCAAGCCAAGCTGGCGGCGGAATGGACCCGTAGTGTCCTAGAGCCCCGTCAGGATGCCGATGCGGTCATCCTGGATCGTTGGCAGTGGCTTTCCAAGCTTCCAAAGTTCAAGAAGGAGGGAGATGTCTTCTTTGTCCATGGTTCGCCCCGACAACCGACCAAGGAATATATTTTTCCTCGCGACGCCCAAAGCCCATCGAAGATGAGTTCGTTGTTCAGCGACCCCGGCATAAGGGTGATCTTTGGCGGTCACACCCATATCCCTGGAGT
>JBFWNO010000144.1:0-5220 GCA_050251015.1 Planctomycetota bacterium | reverse complement strand
GGTCAAGTTCCTGCTGGAAACTACGTGGTTTATTCAGGGAGTGTTCGGACGCTAGGCAAAGTGCGTTCGGGTGCGGAGATCCGCGTCCACTTCCAACCCGGCGCACCTTACAAGGTTGTGGTGAGATCCGGTGAACGCACCACATTGTCTCTTGGTTCCAAATTCCGTTGTATCGCGGAAGCAGGCCTATCCAAGGGCGCCAAAGGTGAGGAGCGGGTTACTCTCAGCTCCCCGCGTCTCTTCGGTGCTGGCGGAGAGTTGTATCCAGAGGTCCAGATCCAATCCGTGGAGGTCAAGATCCTGGATGGCAAGGGGAGAGTCACAAGGACGATGCCATGGCGCTCAGAATCATTGACCCCCGTAGTCCTGAAGCAGTATGGCACTGAAAATCCCGAGCTGTTACGCCCGATGTTAGAGTCATTCGTCGCCGATGCCATGAGATATCTGGACGAGAACGCCGCTAATGATCTTTTCGAATTGGAGATCAGGAATTATGAAGCCAGAAATGACCTTACAGAGGCCGAGCAATCTGACCTGAGGATGAAAAAGGTTTATCGTGATGACATGCGGAGAAAGTTTGCAGAAGTGAAAGCCGACATAGCCTTGGCATCCCAAACATTGGCGTCGCTAGGGAGTGCCGTAGGTTCCGCACCTACTTTTGAACTAGGCTTTGATCTTGAAAACTCACGTCGGTTCTTTATGCCTTTGGCAATCAATGTTTCCGATATTCCCAAGGGAGGTTGCGTTGCTGTGTTGGTTGATACTCCCTTAGGCAAGAGCGAGCCCCACAGGGTGGAGATCACCGGTCAGGCTCAGGGCACGCGGTAGACCTGGGCGCATGCGAATCGACTGAAGCATCAACGGACGCTGTCCCCGTTAGATTTTGAGGGCCGTTGGAGCACATGCTACGGATGAAAAAATTCGTGATCGATAGACCCGAATGTCCGGGATCCGAACATGTATTTGGCAGCCACACTCGCACGAAATATCATAAACTCTTGATGCATAACGGGTTGCGTCGTTAGTTTGAGCGTGGCATTGAGTTTGCATATTTTTTGGGACATGAACACCTTACACCTCTTGCTCCCTGCCACGCTACTTCTGACCTCCTTGTCCTTGCAAGCGGGTCAAGCTCCACCTCCGCCTCCACCGCCCCTGGAATTAGTGGATGCCAAAAGAAAGATCATGAGCATAGATACAGTGACCCAAGCCCGCCAAGACGCACTCCCCATCTTTGAAAGGCTTGTCCACGAAGGCCACTATGTCCAGGGTTGCGGGGGGCAGGCGTATCCCTATGAACAACAGAACGGTAATTTCACGTTTCCCATCATCGACAATGAACAGGTCTCTGCCCTAATCGATGAGTTGCAGGCATTTGAGAGACATCCAAAAGAGACGTTGATGAAGGGAATCGAGGGGAAGGAATGGGAGGCCTTACCCCTGGTTTTATCCAGGTTGGATGCTCCAGGTTTTCCAGATGGTCTTGCGAATTCTTCCGAAGATGAGCTTCGGTGGGCGGAAAGACGGTTGCGACCATTGAGGGAGTCCCGCAAAATTTTCATGAGGGTGGCGGCCAAGGCCCAATCTTCCCATGCCATGCCGGCATTACTCGGATGTCTGGTTGACCCTGACAAGGCAGTAAGGGTAGAGGCATTCGATATCCTATCTCAGATGAACCTTTCCTCTTTGAAGGTGCCACTGTTGGTTCTTGCAGCCCATGAGGACAGCTCTGAACTGATGGATATGCTTGAACTGGCGTGCGGTGTCGGACGTACCCAGCAGCAAGCAATCAAGAAATTGGGACAGTCAGATCCTTCCTCCATTGTGAAGGGATTGCAGGCCGCAGATATGCCTCTATCAGTGTTGTTTTCCAGGCTTGAGGCCCTTGTCTCGCGCCTGCAGACAGGCCATGTTGTCTTCGATGACAAGTTGAAGGGAGCAATCAAGGGACTTTCTTGTATTAGGCCTGGCGACGACCAAACAACCCTGGGCAAGGCCTGCCAAATCCTCATGGCCCACTTCCATCTGATGATGGGAGCAGAGCAAGACATGAAGTTTCTTGGAAAGATGGCAGATTCCAGTGAATGGTGCATTCGCTTTCTGGCGACCCGGGCACTGGGATCGTGCACCGATGCATGGCGTGAAGCCACGCCCATCCTCTTGACCCGTCAGAGAGATCACATGGTGCTGATTCGGGCGGAGGCCAACAAAAGCCTCGTGCACATCCATTCCTTGCCCCTGGTCATGGGTACCAACCCGGCTCCCAAAGACGATGCTGTCGTTGTGACGCAATGGGAGCAATGGTGGATGCAGAGATCCATTGAGCAAGATCAGGAAAAGGGCTGGACCGTTGTGCCCATGAAGGAGGATGAAAGCATGGTTTTCAGCGAGGCTGGGCCGGTTCGCCACCGGATGCTCACCGGGACGATGGGCCGTTCGACGATCCACCTCATCGATCACAACGACAACGGCAGTTGTTTCGATTTTGGGATCGACAATGTTGCGGTCGGGGACCCCTTGAAGCCAGGCTGCTTCGTGAGCCGGTTGGTGCTGATCGAAGGGGTATGGCATGACTATCGCAGGGGGAAGGGGAATGCCATCGAACTCAGGAAGTATTCCGGCGACTTTGGCAAGGTGGACATCCAGGGGAACTATGCAACCGGCCTGGAGCTGGGCCTAGTTTCCTTGATGTCGGCTCCCGATACAATCGTAATGCTGGAGAATCCTAAGAGCCGGGAATTCAGCCTGGACGTTCCTGTAGGAAACTACAGCCTATATACAGGACACGTCAGGGAGGGAAGTAGAATAAAGCCTAATCAGACAAGGTTCCATTTTTCGATGGGGAGAAAGATGGAAGTCAAGATAGCCAAAAATCATCCTGCCACCCTCAAGCTTGGCGGGGATTTCCAGTGCACAGTGAGAAGTGCATTGGACACCAACAAGGGTTCTACGCAACTTGTGTTATCAGGCCCCAAATTGCTGGGTGCGGGGGGTGAATATTTCAGTGGCTCACCACAGGCCATGGACAGGCTTGAAGTCTGGGTTTGTGATGGACATGGGAAAAAAATTAAGAGTTTTCCTTGGAGGCCACAGCCAGCCGCCAAGTTGGATCTCATGGGTTCCGGACTGTCAGAAGATGCCATGATTGCGGCGCTCCAATTCCACCTCAAAATATCCAAGATTCGATATGACTTTTGGAAGCCGAGAGTGGCTTGGCAACACGAGTTGTTCGGCATTTTGTCCACCATGAAAAATCCAGATGGGACATTGCGGTACACACCAGAAGAGATTGAAGAGGGCAGGCAAGTCGTTGCCAGATACCAGGCCATCTTTGACGAAGCCAAGACGGGAATTGAAGATGCTACAGCAAGGCTTGAAGCTATGAAGTCGGGCGACCACGCCAAAATCAGTGTGGAAGTTGACGCCACGGCCAGCCATGAAATTTTGTTGCCCTTGGCCATTCCTTTAAAAGTCATTCCGGAAGGAGGGAGGGTCGAGATACGTGGTCATTGCTCCTTGGGCAACATGGAGCCGTACGTTGTGGAATTCAGAAGGCCCGATAAGCGCAACTAAGCATTCGATGTCGCTGCAGAAGTTCAGGGCGCGCGGTAGACCTGGGCGCCTCCCGCGGCGAATTCGCGGGACTTCTCGCTCAGGCCCTTGGCCACGGCGGCCTCTTCCGACATGCCCAGCTTGGCCGCATATTCGCGCACCTGGTTGGTGATTTCCATCGAGCAGAACTTCGGCCCGCACATGGAGCAGAAGTGGGCACTCTTGGCCGCCTCCTGGGGCAGTGTCTTGTCGTGGTAGGCCTTGGCGGTGAAGGGGTCGAGGGAAAGGTTGAACTGGTCGTCCCAGCGGAACTCGAAGCGGGCCTTCGAGAGGGCGTCATCGCGGAGCCTGGCGGCGGGGTGGCCCTTGGCAAGGTCGGCGGCGTGGGCCGCGATCTTGTAGGCGATCAGGCCCTGTTTCACGTCCTCGCGGTCGGGGAGCCCGAGATGCTCCTTGGGGGTTACGTAGCACAGGAGGGCCGTGCCATGCCAGCCGATGATGGCCGCACCGATGCCGCTGGTGAAGTGGTCATAGCCGGGGGCGATGTCGGTGGTGAGGGGCCCCAGGGTGTAGAAGGGGGCTTCATGGCAGACCTTGAGCTGGCGGTCCATATTTTCTTTGATGAGGTGGATGGGCACGTGGCCGGGGCCCTCGATCATCACCTGACAACCGTGCTCCCAGGCGATGGAGGTGAGCTCCCCGAGCGTGTCCAGCTCGGCAAACTGGGCTGAGTCGTTGGCATCGGCAATGGAACCGGGCCGCAGGCCGTCGCCCAGTGAGAAACTGACATCGTAGGCCCTCATGATCTCGCAGATTTCGCGGAAGTGGGTGTAGAGGAAGTTTTCCTTGTGGTGTGCGAGGCACCAGGAGGCCATGATGGAGCCGCCGCGTGAGACGATGCCTGTGACCCTCCTGGCGGTGAGGGGGATGTAGCGGAGGAGGACCCCGGCATGGATGGTGAAGTAATCCACCCCCTGCTCAGCCTGCTCGATCAGCGTGTCGCGGTAGATCTCCCAGGTCAGTTCATGGGCCTTGCCGCCCACCTTCTCAAGGGCCTGGTAGATGGGCACGGTGCCGATGGGGGTGGGGCAGTTCCGGAGGATGTGCTCGCGCGTTTCATGGATGCGCTTGCCGGTGGAGAGGTCCATGATGGTGTCGGCACCCCAGCGGGCCGACCAGACCATCTTCTCGACTTCCTCATCGATCGAGGAGGCCAGGGCCGAATTGCCGATGTTGGCGTTGACCTTGGTGAGGAAGTTCCGGCCGATCACGCAGGGTTCAAGTTCCGGGTGGTTGATATTGGCCGGGATGATGGCACGGCCCAGGGCCACCTCGCTCCGGACGAACTCGGGTGTGATGGGCGTGGGGGAACCCTGGCTTTCCCTGAGGGCGCAGAATTCCATTTCCTCGGTGATGATCCCCTGGCGGGCATATTCGAGTTGGGTCAGGCGGCGGCCGGGGACAGCGCGGCGGATCTTCCTTGACGTGGTGCCAAAGGAATCTGTCCGAACCTCGGTGGCATCCCCTCTTCGGGCGACCCAGGGTTCCCTCAGGTGGGGAAGACCCTCACGGATGTCCACCTTGGCAGAGGGATCGCCAAAGGGGCCAGTGGTGTCATAGACGCTGACCGCCTCTCCGTTCGACAGCAGGATCTCACGGTGGGGGACA
>JBFWNO010000143.1:0-5224 GCA_050251015.1 Planctomycetota bacterium | reverse complement strand
TCAGGTGATCCATCGACGTTACGCCTTTCCAACGGGAACAACCCTGAACCTTGCCAAGGCTGGCGACAAGGTTGTTGTTCTTGATAACGTTGGATCAGAAGTTGACCAGGCCGTTGTCACAGGGATCGGTTCTGTGGCAACCCAAGCAGTGTCAGGAGGACCTTTGGTGACGATCCCCACCCTTGAGGTGGACCACATGTTGCCGAGTGTGGCAACCGGTGCGTACCAGATCGTTGTCACCAGGGAGAAACCCCTGGGACTGTTCAACCTTCGCCTCAGACACCTGCTCAATTCCTACGGCGATGCCCACCGGTTTGTCGAGCAATTGGGGTGGCCTGTGTGGCGCCGGAGCGAATGGAATTCCGGGATCTCAGGCCAATACAACACGGCGTTTGTACCGACATCCACGGCCTTGGGCAACTTTGGCGACCCCACGCCTGGTTTGAGCTCCGTCGGCCTGCCGCTGGTGATGCCTCAGCAAGTCGCCGATTCCAGCACGGGATTGGGCGACCGCTTGATCGCCGCCAGGCCGATGGGGGGGTACAGGGACTTGGAACAGGTCGAAAACTTGGTGAGACTCTGGGCAGACAGCCACATGACGACAGCCCAAGGCAGGGAATATTTGGTGTCTCGGGTCTCTCAAGATTTCACGGTCTATTCAGCCGTCGACACTTCTTTCGCCAGGATGAAGAGGGAATTCGGTAAGAGGCGCAAACCCCTGTCGCGCGACTTCAAGTTGTCGGGCCGACCCCATGGTTCCACCTATGCTCCGGTGGACGCTTGGGCCACTTCCAACCAGTTCTTGTTGGCCTCCATGTCGCGTGGAAGCCTGGATTTCACCGATCTGTTCACGCCCCATCCGGTGGCTCCCGTGAATCTGGGTCAGGCGAGTCCTTGGGTGAAGGCTGCGGTGTTCTGGGCCCCCATCAATGTGGGCTATGTGGCAGAGGGTATCCGTACCGCCTTTGAAGTGCTGCCCCCCTTTGGCATCAGCGCGGGTGACACCCATAACTACACGTCGAACCCCGAGCGATTTGTGGGGGTCTCGGAACCGGTGTTTTTCCGGCCGACATGGGAAAACGGCGTGGCCACACCGGTGACAGCCAAGAAGTTCATGAGCCTCAGGGATGCTCTGGTCACCGCGCAGGCCTATCAGGAATACACGAATACCGTGGCCCCCATACGCTCGTTCGATGATTTCCGGGAGTTTCTGGAATGGAGGTCGGTTGAGGGGGTTGACTACGAGAAGGTCGAAGCCTCGACGGCCGCCAAAAACCTTCACAGAGTGAATGGTGGGCGCTTCAGGCAAGACTACGCGGAAAAAACCCTTCCACATGTCATGAGCTGCCTGCGCCGGATTCCCGGATACTTGGGGGCCCCTCAGGCCCTGCTTTCGACTTACATGGAGCTGGACCCGCTCATGTGGGGTCCCCAAGGCAGTGCCGCCAACATGACTACTGATTGGGATTGGCTGAGGTTCCATGGGGGTACACATCCCGTGGTGAAGGTCGAGGATTTCGTCTCACGCGAAACGCTCCCCAAGGTGATGTTCTCACCTGGGGGAATTTGCGAGCTGGTTTCCATTGGCGAGGTGGCCTATGAGGGTGGGAACCAGGTCCGCAGCGAGATCACGGGCCATTTCGAGGTCTTCAAGTGGTGGCATGGCCGGAGCCAGAAGGATTTCATGGCCATCACCGATCCTGGTGCCACTGATTCCATGATCCGCATCGGTCCGGAAAACCCCGCGGCGGCTTCACACTACCCCCACTCCTTTCTAGGGGTCGTGGGATTGAGTGACACCCCGAATATGCCGACGGGGGTTCCTGCGCTTGTCCACAACTTTTCCCATTCACTCAACTCTGATGCAGGACCGAATCCTGTGCTTCAACCTGCGCTGGATGATCCCACTCTGGCTTGGCTGAACTCAGTGTCGAATTCGCCGGCTCCCACGATCAATTGGTTCGAGTCGCCCACATCCTTCCGCTCAGGCTTGGAGGGACCGGATCGTCCCTTTCTAGACGGTGGCAACAGCGGATGCGACCTTTCACCCTTCAACGGAGTCAGCCTTCTCTCGTTCAACCATGGCCCGGCGGCAGAACCCGTCTATCGAACCCTGACCACCGGAACATTGCCTCGACCCGTGAATCCCCTCTGGTCTTTCACCGACAGCCTGTACTGGCGCCCTGCGGTCCCCGGAGGGGGTTTGCTCAATCCTGCTGTCCCTACAGGAAGCTCCGCCGGTGAAGGTTCCATCTCCCTTTGGTTCCGCATCCCATCCGGCGACAGATTCCCAGGAGATGAGTCTGATTTCCAGTGGATGAACGTTGTCATTGTGGAACCCGGTGAAACGCAAGAGCCTGGAAACATGGGCGGAGCAGGTCCCATTGACCCAAGAGTTCCTGGCCTTAGCCAAGAGGGGCTTATCTCTCTTGGTCAGCTGGGTCATTCCCCGGTATTGTTCGAGCAGAATGAGGTTGACCCTGATCCCGGGACGCTTGTCCTTGTGTCCAATAGGACCAGGACTCGGGGAGCCTTCCATATGCTGGCCTGCCTGAATCTTTGGGAGAAGGCCGAGGAGTGGCATTCGGTCAGGACAAATCCACCAGCGATCTCCATGAACCCTTCGGAGGGTCGCCCCGTCACCCTTCAGTTGGGATATGTGTATGACACCACCTTGAAGAAGGGCCGGTTGATTGGAAGGTATGAAACAAGGAACCGCTGGTTGAATCCCGCTCCCCGCCCCGATGAGCACAGCCCCATTCCGGCCTTCTTCTCCGCCACCCAGGGTTACACGGCTTGGCCTGGAGTGGCGGCACCCTATGCGGGAACCTCCAACCTGATGAGCCTGTACAACCCCACCTTGCCCTTCTCATCCTTCGACCATTACCGGGCCTATGACAAGGTGCGAGTTGCCACGGTGGAGATCAGGCTCAAGGATATCCCCGAAAATGGTCCGGGCACCTGGCACCGCGTCACCTTGGCCTGGGACTGCAAGTATTCAGCTACGGAACCATTGAAGCTTGTCCTGCACGACGCCTCCAACATTGATACGCAATTGCCTGTGGTGTTTCGGGAGAATGCCAACGCCACCAACCTGGCACCGGAGCCCCTTTCAATGATGCCCTGGGATTCGAACATGACCTTCTCGTTGGGAGAGGCCCATGGGAGATGTCGGCTTTTGCCAGATTACCATCCCTTCTTTTCCGGAGACGCCAACGATCCCAACGGGGAGGCCACCAGTGGATTTCGCAACTATGCAGCCCTGAGGTATCTGCCTCTGTGGCGCCTAGATTCCTGTATCGACAATCTCCGCCTTTGTCTGGGCAACAGGGGGGATCTGGTTGAAGATGCGGGGCGCTTCGATGTATCGGGCGAGCCGGCATGGACCCTGAAGCCATCCAAGGTCATTCCCGCCAAGGCCCGGATCCACAGTGTGGGGGCCAGGATTTTTGAGCCCCTTGACGAGAATAACAATTTCCCCCTTGTGGAGGTCTCTCTTGACCATGGAGGCACAGGGACCCCTGCCACGATACATTGCTTGGACCGGGCCCAGGGGAGGGTGACGGAGCGTCTTCATGAGTATCTTGCCGTGCCTGTGCAGGGTGCGGCCTTGAAGTTGTCCTATCGCAATATGAATCCCGACGGAAACAATCTGGTGAACGATGGATCCGACAACTGGGCCGAGATCCCCTGGATCATGGAAGTTTCCATTCGTTACTCCGAGGGCGGACCTCGGGTGCTGGCCTGGTCGATGAAATAGCCTTTCGACCTCGGAGTACAATGGTGCCCATGTCTGATCGCCGCTCCGGATTTGTCCTGATCATCGTGCTGGCCCTTCTCGGGGTCATGGCCTTTATGGCGGTCAGTTTTGTGGAAAGATCCCAGATTGCCAGCCGCTTGGGCCAGGTCCATATGGACAAGGCACGTAGCCGACTCATGGCGAGGTCGGGGATAGAGATGGGATTCATCTTGGCGGTCAATCATGACAAGCTGGGAACCCAAGCCAGGGTCTTGGGTGGCACGCGCCAGGAGGGGGGGGATGGGTTCCGTGTTTCTGTTCAGGATGCCAGTGCGGCCATCAATCTCAACGATGGGCTTGAGGCGGCCTTTCTTGAAAGGGGGGATCACCAGGCCCACAATGCCATGGAGTGTTACGAGGAAGAAGAAATCCTTCCCGAGGGCACACTTTTTGATGTGGCAAGGCGTCGATATGCAAACACTGGCTTTACAACATTTCCCATTCCCGGTGACAGGGTCACAGTCAAGCCAAGTGGTGGCGGGTCTGTCTTGGATACGACGGAGGTGACCAGGGTTGATGACTTCATCTACAACGTGTCCGCCACCATAATGTTTGACGGAGGGGCTCTTGTCACGGATCACATGCTGCCGGGAGTCATCTCTGGTAGTTACTCCCTCAAGGTGGTTCGCGACAAACCCCTGGGGCTCTTCAATCTCAGGCTCCGGCATATCCTCAATTCCTATGGCGATGTCCACCGTTTCATCGCGCAATTGGGCCTGCCGGTATGGAGAAACACGGATTGGCTTGTGGATCAAGGGAGTTACGGCAGTCCCTTCGTGCCCACATCAACCGCTCTGGGCAAGGTGGGAACTCCCACCCCAGGGCTTGACCCCGTGGGACTGCCCCTGACAGCTCCCCTGGATGTGGTCTCTGCCAGCACAGGGTTGGGTGACAGGATCATCGCCGCAAGGCCGGCAGGGGGTTACAAGAGGGTCGATGAAGTGGAGGGTGTGGTGAGGGCCTGGGCCTCATTCCACCTGCCGGCCTCTGACATGGATTCGTTTGTCTCAAGGGTCACCCTGGATTTCACCGTGGATTCACCGATGGATTCCTCCTTTTCAAGGATGAAAAGGGAGTTTGGATACCGCAGGGCTCCCCGCGGAAGGGATTTCAAGATGGCGGGATACGCCAAGGGTACAGAGATCCCTCTTTATGACAACATGGCCACGGCCAACCAATACCGGCTCAAGTCGATGCCGAGTGGGATCTTTGATTTCAGCGATCTTTTTGCACCGCATCCCGTGGCCCCGATTAACCTCAGTGCAGCCAGTCTGGGATTGAAGGCCGCCGTGTTCTGGGCCCCCCTGAATGTGGGGTATGTGGCCGAAAGCGTGCGCACAGCCTTCGATATCCGGCCTCCCTATGCCGCCTCCAGCATCGGGTCTCATCATTATGCCTCGAACCCCGAGAGGTTCCTGGGGGTCT
>JBFWNO010000142.1:0-5309 GCA_050251015.1 Planctomycetota bacterium | reverse complement strand
GCCGCAACAGCAGGGGCGGCTTCTGCCAGAACGCCGTTAAGCTTGATCAGGTGGTAGCCGTACTGGGACTACACCGGAGCCGAAATCTCGCCCTTCTTGAGACTGAACAGCGCCTTCTCGAAGGCAGGGTCGAACATGCCGCGACCGGCAAATCCGAGGTCGCCGCCATTGGCAACCGAGCCCGGATCCTGTGAAAACTCCTTTGCCAGCTTGCCAAAATCCTCGCCCGCACGAGCACGCTTTTCGACGTCCTTGATCTTCTTCAGGGCATCGGCATCCTTGGTCTTGTCATCCACCGAAATCAGGATGTGCTGTGCCTGGCGCTGCTCGTTGGAGGCAGCATCCTTCACCTTCTCTTCATAGCGGGCCTGCAGGTCGGCATCGGACACGGTCACCTTGGCCAGGAAATCATCCCGCTTCAGGCTGAGGTATTCGATCGCCACCGTTTCTTCGGTAGTAAAGCGCTTGCCATTAGCCTCGTAGAACTTCTTGATGTCCTCGTCAGACACCTTCACATCTGCCAGGAAGCGAGCCGCAGGCACAATGGCGTAATGGATATCACGCTTCTGTGCCTCCAGCGCCGCCAGGCGCTCCAGTTCGGCCCGTGTGACAAAAGCACTCTGGCCAAGGCCCGCAATCATCATGGAATAGGCCAGTTCCTGCTTGGCCTTGGCCGGATAGGAAGCGGGGTCCTCGCCGATCTGGCGCAACATCATTTCATAGCGGGCCTGGCTGAACTTGCCATCTTCCTGAAAGGCCGGGACTTCGCGAATCAGCTTGATGACCATCTCGTCCGAAATGAGGTATCCAGACTTCTGGGAGGCCTGGGTGAGCAGCACCCGGCTGACCATGCCATCCAGCACCTGCTTGCGCAGCTTTGGCACATCGATGTCGGCAGGATTGCCACCCTGCTCAGCCATCTGGGCCATCATCTGCTGGCGTTGGCGCTCCACCACCGGATCAAGCTCGGTCTGGTAAATCTTCTCGCCATTGACTTCGGCCACCACGACACGACTGCCCCCGGCGAAATAAGACTCAACTCCCACAATGGCAAAGGGCACGATCAGCACGACGAGCAATACCTTGCCCAGCCATCCCTTCACCAGGTTACGAAAGCCTTCCATCTGGACCCCTCATGCAGCATGAACCACTACAAAAAAAAGCGCGCCTGTCATGGGCGCGCTGGTGTTTCTGGTGCATCACAACCGTGAGAACCGTGTCGCATGCACCCGTCAATCAGTTGACGGCATCCTTCAGGCCCTTGCCGGCCTTGAAGCCCGGAACCTTGGAAGCAGCAATCTTGATTTCCTTGCCGGTCTGGGGATTACGACCGGTACGCTCGGCACGTTCTTTCACCTGGAAAGTACCAAAGCCAACCAGGGTGACCTGATCGCCAGCCTTGAGCGCATTGGTGATGGCCTCAACGGCGGCGTCCAGCGCACGACCAGCATCAGCCTTGGTGATATCGGCGCTGGCGGCGATGGCATCAATGAGTTCGGATTTGTTCACGTCAATCCCCTTGTTATCGGATCCATTTATCGTAGAAATCTGTGTCAAAGCGCGGCGAAGAAAACGCGGGCCGCAAAATGAGGGAGCATTTATAACAACCGCCCTACCGAGGGTCAAGCCGACGCATCGCTTGATACGTCGGGTTTTCAGACCATTTTTGTGAACGGATTCCGGTTCTGGCGCGCAAAAAATGTTCAGTGCCGGCTGGGGCGCTCTTCGCCCTCTTTCTCGTCCTTCTTGACCACGACCTCTGCAACAGCGGTTTCCGGCAGCGGCTCGGGCATCCGGGTCAAGGCAATCGCCAACACTTCATCAATCCACTTTACGCTGCGAATGTTGAGGTCCCGTTTGATATTGTCCGGTATCTCCTTGAGATCACGGACATTTTCCTCGGGGATGATGACCGTCTTGATCCCGCCACGATGCGCCGCCAGCAGCTTTTCCTTGAGGCCGCCAATGGGGAGTACCTGGCCACGCAAGGTGATCTCTCCGGTCATGGCGACATCGGCGCGCACTGGAATGCCGGTCAGAACCGACACGATGGCGGTACACATGCCTATCCCTGCACTGGGGCCATCCTTGGGGGTCGCCCCCTCCGGGATGTGAATGTGAATGTCATTGTTCTCGTGAAAGTCGACAGGAATGCCGAGCATGCGCGAACGGGAGCGGACCACGGTCAAGGCAGCCGTGATCGACTCCTGCATGACGTCACCCAGCGAACCGGTTTTGGTGTGTCGTCCCTTGCCCGGAACAGCCACTGCCTCGATGGTCAGCAATTCGCCGCCCACCTGGGTCCAGGCAAGGCCCGTGACCTGGCCGATCTGGTCCTTTTCCTCTGCCTTGCCATAACTGAACTTGCGTACGCCGGAGTATTCCTCCAGCTGCTCCGGCGTCACGACCAGCTTGCGCTTGCTGCCGCCCATGACCGCTTCCTTGACCACCTTGCGGCAGACCTTGGCAATCTCGCGCTCCAGGCCACGCACCCCCGCCTCACGGGTGTAGTAGCGAACCAGATCCCGGATTGCTTCATCCGTGATCGAGACTTCGCCTTCCTTGAGACCGGCCCCCTCGATCTGGCGGGGAACCAGATACTGCCGCGCAATATTGACCTTCTCGTCCTCCGTGTAGCCGGGGATACGAATGATTTCCATGCGATCCATCAGAGGCGCCGGAATGTTCATGGAGTTTGCCGTGCAGATGAACATGACCTCCGACAGGTCATAATCCACCTCAAGATAATGGTCGTTGAAGGTGCTGTTCTGCTCGGGATCCAGCACTTCCAGCAGGGCAGATGCAGGATCGCCCCGCATGTCCACGCCCATCTTGTCGATCTCATCCAGCAGGAACAGCGGGTTCTTCACACCTACCTTGGACAGCTTCTGGATGAGTTTGCCCGGCATAGAACCGATATAGGTACGACGGTGGCCGCGAATCTCGGCTTCGTCTCGCACCCCGCCCAAGGCCATGCGCACAAACTCGCGATTGGTCGACTTGGCAATGCTCTGGCCCAGAGACGTTTTGCCTACCCCCGGAGGTCCTACCAGACACAATACGGGCCCCTGCAGACGCTTCACACGGGACTGGACCGCGAGGTATTCCAGGATGCGCTCCTTGACCTCCTCCAGGCCATAGTGGTCGGCATCCAGGATCTCGCGTGCCTTCTTCAGGTCGATGCGGACCTTGCTGCGCTTCTTCCAGGGCACGCCCAGCATCCAGTCGATGTAGCCGCGCACCACCGTGGCTTCGGCCGACATCGGCGACATCATTTTGAGCTTCTTCAGCTCGGCGTCGACCTTCTTGCGGGCCTCGGCCGGCATACCGGCTTTCTCGATCCGGCCCTCCATTTCGGCAAGCTCGTTTTCGCCCTCACCCCCCATGTCCCCCAGCTCTTTCTGGATGGCTTTCATCTGCTCATTCAGGTAGTACTCGCGCTGGCTCTTCTCCATCTGCTTCTTTACACGGCCACGAATGCGCTTTTCCACCTTGAGGATGTCAATCTCCGACTCCATGAAGGCCATGAGCTGTTCAATGCGGGCATGGATGTCATTGCTTTCCAGCAACTGCTGCTTCTCTTCCACCTTGAGGGAAAGATGCGTGGCGATGGTGTCGGCCAGGCGCGAAGGCTCATCGATGGAGGACACGGAGGTCAGGACCTCGGGCGCCACCTTGCGGGACAACTTCACATATTGATCAAACTGGTTGATCAGCGTACGCACCAGCACTTCGGCTTCGCTGTCCCGGAGCCGCGCAGGCGGGATCTCGCTGACCGTGGCCATCAGGTAGTGGCCCGTGTCAGTCACCCTGTCCATCGCAGCACGGAAGCCGCCCTCAACGAGCACTTTGACCGTGCCATCGGGAAGCTTGAGCAATTGCAGGATGGTGGAGACGGTACCGATGGCATACAGGCTGCCCTGCTGGGGATCATCGTCCGCAGCATCCTTCTGCGAGACAAGGAAAATCTGCTTCCCTGCCGCCATGGCCGCCTCGAGCGCCTGGATGGACTTCTCGCGTCCCACGAACAGGGGAATGACCATGTGGGGATAGATCACGACATCCCGCAAAGGCAGGAGGGGCATATCCAGAAGCTGGTTTTCGTGATGCATGTGACATCATCCTCTCGTCAGTCGGGGCCGACGATTGCCGGAAACAAGGCAGACCCCTGATTCAAATCTAGCTAATGTTTGAGGGATGCATTCGCCAATTACAAGGGTACGCACGTAAAAACGAGGCATTTGACATGAAAAAAGGGCCTTTTGGGCCCTTTTTTCATGTTTTGCTCATTTTATCGCCAATCGACTGGATGGCTTATTCCGGCATGGCCTTGGGGGCCGGCTCCGGGTTTTCGTAGATGAGCAGAGGCTCGGCATCCCCCGTAATGGTCTTCTCGTCCACGACCACACGGGACACGCCTTCCTTGGACGGCAGGTCGTACATCGTACCCAGCAACACCCCTTCCAGAATGGAGCGCAGTCCACGCGCGCCAGTCTTGCGCTCCATGGCACGATGCGCGACCGCCCGGAGGGCTTCCTGGCGAAACTCCAGATCCACGCCTTCCATGCTGAATAGCTTCTGGTATTGCTTGGTCAGGGCATTCTTGGGTTCAGTGAGGATTTCCATCAAAGCCTCCTCACTCAGCTCCTCCAGGGTGGCAATAACCGGCAGTCGACCGATGAACTCGGGAATGAGGCCAAACTTGATCAGGTCCTCGGGTTCCACTTCCTTGAAGACCTCACCCACACCCTTGGACTCGTCCTTGCTCTTCACGGTGGCATTGAAGCCGATGCCGCCCTGTTCGGAACGATTGCGAATGACCTTGTCCAGTCCGGCAAAAGCGCCACCGCAAATGAACAGGATATTGGACGTATCCACCTGCAGGAACTCCTGCTGGGGATGCTTGCGCCCCCCCTGCGGCGGCACGGATGCCACAGTCCCTTCAATCAGCTTGAGCAATGCCTGCTGCACGCCCTCGCCCGACACATCACGCGTGATGGACGGGTTGTCGGACTTGCGCGAAATCTTGTCGATTTCGTCGATGTAGACGATGCCGTTCTGGGCCTTCTCCACATCGTAGTCGCACTTCTGCAACAACTTCTGGATGATGTTTTCCACGTCCTCGCCCACATAGCCGGCTTCGGTCAACGTGGTGGCATCGGCAATCGTGAACGGCACATTCAGCAAGCGGGCCAGCGTTTCGGCGAGAAGGGTCTTGCCGGAACCGGTGGGGCCGATCAGCAGGATATTGCTCTTGGAGAGTTCAACCTCAGGCCCTCCCTTGCCCCCCGCTGCCCGCTTCATGCCGG
>JBFWNO010000141.1:0-5404 GCA_050251015.1 Planctomycetota bacterium | reverse complement strand
CATATCCCTGGAGTCTGGACTCGAGGAGGGGAATTTTTTTCCCCTGACGATCTGTGCAACATCTACATGGTGGGTGAAAGTCCTGTGTATGTGAATGTCGGCAGCGTCGGGCAACCCCGTGATAACAACACCCATTCCAGCTACGTGACCTTCGATGGCGACACCATCGTTTTTCGTCGTGTGCCATATAACCATGAGGCCACTTCCGCCAAAATCTTGGCCATCAAAGAGCTCGACGAGTTTTTTGCCAAGCGCCTAGCACTTGGGCGCTGATATGGACCCCGCACCACGCACTGGCATCGGGCCCATGCTTGCGGGATGCGCCATCTTCCTCCTGTCATATGCTGTGTTGTCGAAGACGTTGCAACCTCGTACGCCTCCGGCGACCCCTGCAACAGCTAGCCAGGGTTCATCGGGCCAGTCTGTCCAGGGGCCTGTCAACCAGGTCCCACCGGCTTCCGCCAAAGACCGTCCCGTGGTCAATGCCACGGCTATGGAGGCACCAGAACGAGAAATCGTGTTGGAGGATGACCGGCGCCGCCTGGTGCTTTCAAGCCGTGGCGCCTCGCTTGTGTCGGCATACCTGAAGGTCAATGACAGCGCGGGTATTCGTGGTCAGGGCCAAGACCTTCTGAAGATGACAAAGTCACCCAACAGGCATTTCACCATGGAATCCATGGTGTTGCCCGACATGGCGGCGCAATCCTGGGTCGTGGAGCAATCCACGGGCTCCTCGGCCACGTTTTCCTGGACCCAAGGCGAAGTTCAGATTCGCAAAACCTTCACACTGGGGCAGGATTACATCCTCAAGATCGGTATCGAATCCCGAGGTGTGGGTGCTGAAACCATCCTGTGGGGGGCCCGTGGACTGCAGGAAGACGATCCGTCGGCAAGTCATTACGCCAAGGCCATCTTCCTGCACGAAAGAAAAAGGGGGGGGGTGGCTTACACATCCATTGCGGGGTCCGATCTTGTTTCACGACGAGAGGATGATCTCGATGACAATTTGCCATCGATGGGACGCATCGCCCAGGATGACTCGGAATCAGGCATCAAGGACCTACCCCTGAAATGGGCGGGAATCCGTGGAAAGTATTTCATGGTCCTTGTTTCCGGCAGCCCCAGGGCCTTTGTGGCGTCGGAATCGGGCAAGCCGGAGGATCCATCCTGTGCCCTAGTGTTTGATGCGGCGAATGAATGGAAGGCAGAGGTCACGGCTTTCCTTGGTCCGTGCCAGTCAGCAACCCTAGCGGCCTTGGAACCGGGCCTTGAAGATAGCATCAATGAGGGTTGGTTCAGCTTTATCCGTGTGATTCTTCTCTGGATCCTAGAATTCTTCTACAGGATTTTTTCAAATTATGGCTTGTCGATCATTGGCTTGACCGTATTGGTCCGTATCCTGATCCACCCCCTCACGAGGTTTTCGCAGACCCGCATGCTGATCTACCAGGAGAAGATGAAGGTCGTCCAACCTAAGCTCGAGGCATTGAAGAAAAAATACGCCAAGGATAAGCAGGCATTCGCCAGGGCCCAGATGGAATTGATGAAGAACGAGAAGTTGGGGCTTGGCATGATGTCGGGCTGTCTACCCCTGTTTTTGCAGATGCCCATCTTCATCGGGTTGTTCAATCTTCTCAACGAGTACATCGAATTGAGATCGAGCCGTTTCCTTTACATCAGCGATCTCAGTCACCCCGACAGACTGGCCATCCTCCCCTTTTTCCCCGGAGAGTTCAATCTTCTGCCCATCTTGACCCTTTCCACAACAGTCTTTCAGTTATGGCGCAGCATGAAGCGAAGCCAGGGCCTCACAGCTGAGCAGTTGGCCCAGCAAAAGATGATGATGTACATGATGCCGGGGATCATGCTGCTGATGACCTACAGGTTTCCGGCCGGTGTCCTGGTTTATTGGTTCACCAGTGCTGTAATCGGCATCGCCGAAAGCGAGCTTGTTCGGCGCTCACTCGAGAAAAAAGGCACCAAGGCGGGTCCCTTACCCTATCTTCCATCCTGAATGGAAGGTGTGCTCGTTGGCTTTGCCTTGGGGGGGAATGCCCCGACATCGGAGCATTGGGTCCGATCGGCAATGATGAGCCTGGCCCATCATCTGGATCAGCCCAGGTTTTCCACGCTCCACACAACAGCCCCTTTGGGGCCCGGTACGGCCCCCTACCAGAATGCGGTGATGGTCGGCATCGACAGGTCATGCCGTGCGCCGCGTGAATGGCTGGGTGTTCTCCAAGCGTTGGAGCTCGCGGCGGGAAGGAACAGGGTGAACGAGGTCACATGGGGCGACCGACCGCTTGACATCGACCTGTTGTTCGTGGGTGACGCTATCGTGGTCACGGCAGACCTGATTGTTCCCCATCCCCAAATGCACAGGAGAAGCTTTGTCATGGATCCCCTTTTGGAATTGGAGATCTCTTGGACGCACCCTGTGTTGAGGAAGGATGTGCGGAGTCTGGCAGCGGGATTGCCCGCCTGAATCAGTCCGATTTCGGCAGGCCGAGGATGATCTTGATGGTTTCCTCGTCGTAGCCTTCGGCATCGAGCTTTTGCCTTTTGGCCACCAGTTCTTCTCGGTCCATCCGTCGCTGGAACTTGGGGGTGCTGGCGCTGGCTTGCTGTCCGTCTTCAAGCAGTTTTTCCCTGCGACGTCCCAGAGTCGCGTTATGCTCCTCCACCTTATTGCGATGCTGACTCAGTCGTTCCTTGAACGACACAGACTTTCCATTCTCATCAGTTTCTTCGGTCAGGCCCCATTCGATCACCAACTTATGGTGTGTTTCCACATCGCCGGATTCCGCGAGCTCATCGAGGCGTTCAGCCTTTTTCCATGCGGCTTCGATACGTTCAAGCACAGCACCTTTTTTCGCGTCGATGGCCTTTTGTTCCTCAGCTTCTCTCTTGGCTCGATGCCTCTTGACCCGATCAGACATTTCTTCTAAGAGTTTGGCCTCAAGACCAGTGAAATCCCCCTCCAAATCCTTGGCCTTAGCCTCCAAAGCCTTTCCTTCCAATTTGGCACCGGATCGCCCCTTATGGCGCAACAACGAGATTTCAATCTCAAGGCGATGGGAAAGCTTGGAGTGGATGTAGTCGCGCATCCTGTCCATGTTGGCGCCCTGCTCGATCTGTTCGATGGCGCTGTTGCGCAACTTTTTCAGATACTCATCTCGAGAGACGATTTTTTGCGGCGCATCTTCATCCTTGCCTTTCCCAGGTCGTGGATTGGATCCTGTGCCAGGGTCGGCCTGAAGCCCATACGGCATCATCACCAAGGATAGGAGGCTGACGACATTCCAAAACGGTGTTGTGTTCATAGAAGATAGTGAAGCAACTTTCATTCCAGCTAAAAGCCCAAGACCATCTCTTTTCAAATAATGCATGTAAGTCATTGCTAGAAAAGGAGATGCGTAAAAATCATGTTTGGGATTCCTTTTCGTCTAGGGAGGATTCGTCGGAATTTCCTACATGATCCTCCAAATCTTTCACAGCCTGGACAGCCCATTGGCGAATGGCCTTGAGATCTGCCTTGCCACTTCCCAACAGGGGAAGGGATCCAACTTCAAAGCAGAGCCGTCGCTGAGGCATGTAGAGATTGGGGAATCCCATGGTCGACATGACTGCCAAGGCCTCGTCCATCACGTCTCCAGGGCAGGCATGCAAGACCACGAGGCGTTCTCCCTTACGTTCATCCGGGATGGCCGTGACAGCAAAGAGGGGGTCGGTCCTTTTGGACGCTTCCTGAAGAGCCTGTTCTATCCTTCCATGGGGCACCATTTCACCACCGATCTTTGAAAAGCGGGACATCCTGTCGGTGATCCTGATGAAACCATCCTCATCAAGGGCCGCAATGTCTCCCGTGACATACCATCCTTCATGGAAGGCCGCGCGGGTCAAGTCCTCACGGTCTAGATATCCCTTCATCACAGAGGGGCCCTTGACCAAAAGTAGGCCCGGGACACCCATGGGAAGATCATTCCTTGTTTCTGGGTCCACCAATTTCACGGCCATCCCCGGGATGGCCTGACCCACGCTTCCACGCCGGCTGCCTGGTTGGTAGAAACCGCTGGCCCGGTAATCCGGGGCGCTCACGGCAATCGCTGGGGCGCATTCCGTGGCACCATACCCTTCCAGAGGACGAATGCCAAATTGGGCGTCGAAGGTTTCAGCGAGTTTTTCAGGGAGCTTTTCCGCTCCTGTCATGACGAGGCGTAGACTGCCGAATTGCGCGGGCGTGCAGCGCCTCATATAAAGCTGGAGGAAGGTGGGTGTGGCCAGCAACATGGTCACTTCGTGTTCCTGGACAAGTTCGCCAATTGCAGCGGCATCCAGTGGTGTGGCGTGACAGACCAAACCCAGGCCATGGTTGGAGGCATACCACATGGCCATCATGCCAAAACTATGGAAGAGGGGTAGGATCCCCAGGATTCTGTCGTGAGATCCGGCCCTGAAGACCTGGGCGGCGGCCTCGACATTGCTGTCGATGTTGAAATGGGTGAGCTCCACCCCCTTGGGTTCCCCGGTGGATCCTGATGAAAAGATTACTGTAGCGGTGTCGTCGAGAGTGGGGTGGCGTGTGGCCCCAACGAACGACTCGAGCATCCTGACGGGAAGGACAATGGCGGCCAAGAAGGCCCGCAGTTTCAGGAGAGGGCCCATCGTGGGAATGACATCCTCGATCCACACGGCCTCCATCTCAGGGGGGAGGGTTGTCTTGGTTTTGTCGATAAACAGGCGATGAGTCAACACAGTCCTCAAGCCTGCCTGATGGCAGGCTGAGGCCAAAGATGCTGTACCGGCTGTGAAATTGAGGTTGACGCTCGTTTTACCTGCAAAGGCTGCGGCCAGGTTGGCCATGGCACCAGCAATACCAGGAGGGAGAAGGATCCCGACATGGCTCTGGCCCTGCCAGGGCCCGCGAAGGGTTCTTGCAAGAGCTAGGGTTGAGGCAAGAGCCTTGAGTCGTCGGATCGCTGGTCGTCCCGATTCAACAAGAAAGAGTCGAAAGGGGTTTCTTCTGCAAGCCCTGGCGAAGGAATGGTGCAGAGGCCTACGATGGTCGCGCCTTAATTGCCAAGCGTCTGCACTGAGGTCATGGATGGCCTTGCGGATCAGGGGAACCGGAGTATCGGGCGGCAGGGGTTGGCCATAGACGACACTGACACGGTAAGGAAGCTGACGGATACTTTTCCATAGAAAACGGCCGCCCTCAAAACTGAAAAGACTGCCCCACAAATGATCGAGATGGATGGGAATGATGGGGGCCTGACGGCCCTTCGCGTTCCGTTCCACACCCCGCCGAAATGTCTGCATCATGCCAGTGCGGGTGATTTGCCCTTCCGGGAAGAGGCAGACCAGATCGCCCTTGTCGAGAGATTCACCGGCATCGCGCAGGGCC
>JBFWNO010000140.1:0-5650 GCA_050251015.1 Planctomycetota bacterium | reverse complement strand
GATAGCAATTCCCGATGCGCATGCTTTCGCCTTCCAGCAGAACCGGCGGGGCCTTCAAAGGGGAGTTGGTGGACAGAAGGCGTTCGAATCTCACCACATCCCACCAGAGCTTGCTTTCAAACACTTTTTGCCTGCGAGGTGAAAGTCCGATGGGGCCAAATCGCGAACCTCGATGCCCGGCATGGGCCTCCAGATCGATGAAGGGGCGACCCTTGGCGGCCAGGGTCCGGAGGACCCTACTTTTCCCGGATCCCGTGGGACCCATCACCACCAGGGCCTTGAGGCGGGGGACGGTGGCCAGTCTTTCCCTGAGCGAGGCCCTGTAAGCCTTGTAGCCGCCCGCCAATTTTTGCACGGGAAAGCCCACTTCTTTCAGCACCAGGGCCATGGCCTCCGACCTCAATCCACCCCGGAAGCACATCACCAGAAACTTGTTGTCCCTGTTCCGGAACACGTCCTGGGTCCCCAGGGCCTGGGCGATGTTGGCACTGGCCATCGAGGCTCCGATCAACCGGGCCTGATGCTGGGAGCCCTGCACATACTGCGTGCCCACCTCGGCCCTCTGGGCATCATCGAGGACAGGAACGTTGAGAGCCCCTGGGACATGATCCTCTTTGAATTCCGAGGGGCTTCTCACATCCAGGAGGGTTGTACCCGGATCGAAGAGCGCCCTTTCCAGCTCCCCCATGTGAACCAGACTGGGTTGAGCGTTCATGGGAGATGCGGGGGGCTCAGTCGGCTTAGGCGCGGGCGGCCTTGGCGGCGGGCTTGCCCACGGTGGCCTCGATCTCTCCCACGGTCTTGGGGATGCCCGTCGTGAGCACTTCCGGTCCCTTGGCCGTGACCAGAATGTCATCCTCGATACGGATACCAATGCCCCTGTATTCGCTGTCCAGGGTGGCGTCGTCAGCGGGGAAGTAGAGTCCGGGTTCCACGGTCAGAACCATGCCCGGCTCCAGGCGCCGCGAGCTCTTGTCGGGGTTGGAATACAGGCCGCAGTCATGGACATCCAGGCCCAGCCAGTGGCTGGTGCGGTGGGGGTAGTACTTCTTGAAACGATCGGACTTCACGGCTTCGTCAACCGGTCCTGGGAGGATTCCCAGATCGACGAGACCCTTGGCCAACCTGCGGGCCGCGATCTCGTGCACCTCCAGAAAGGGTGTGCCGGGCCTGCAGGCCTCAATGGCCTTGAGCTGGGAATCCAGCACGATGTCGTAGATCTTGCGCTGGGCTTCCGTGAACTTGCCGCTCACGGGATAGGTGCGGGTGACATCGCTGGCATAGCCATCCTTCTCGGCACCAGCATCCACCAACAGGAGGTCGCCTTCCTTGAGGGTGGCGTCGTTGCGGATGTAGTGGAGGATGCAGGCGTTGTGGCCTGTGCCCACGATGGAGTTGTAGGCCGGGGCCGTGGCGCCCAGGCGGCGGAAGCTGTACTCCACCAAGGCCTCGATTTCGCGCTCGTTGACCCCGGGCTTGCAGGCCCTCATGGCTTCGAGGTGTCCCTCGCGGGCTAGGGTGGCCGAGGCGCGCATCCGGCGAAGATCCTCCTCATCTTTGATCAGTCTCAATTCAGAAAGGGGGCCGGAAAGATCCTTGAGTTCGGTGATCGGCCTTGCGCCCCTGCGGATGGCGGCCTGACGGCGGGCGTTGAGTTTTTCCGCCAGTTCGTGGGCCTTCTTGTCCTGGTTGAGCTCGATCCAAAGGGTGGAGCAGTTCTCGGTGAGCTCCGAAAGGGTCTCTTCCATCTTGGCAATGTCGTGCACCTTGTCGACGCCGAGCTTGGCGGCGATGTCCTCAAAGGAGGGGAGGGGGCCGTCCCACAAGGCCTTTTCCGGTGTGTTGGCTGTGGCAAAGAGGTGGGCTTGACCCGACTCAGGCAGGAGCAGAAGGGCGCAACGGGGTTCGGTATGGTCGGTCAGGTAGAGAAAATGGCTGGAGGTGCGGTATCTGTAGTGGGCATCGCCATTACGCCTCATTTCAGGGGGGGTCAGGAGCAAAATGGCTCCAGAACCGCACTTTTCCATCAATTTGGCACGTCGGGCTTTGAATGTGGCGATCATGGTGAAAACCCTCCCTTGCTTTCTATATCGTCATTATATCCTTCTCCAGCCACATGGTTTTCAGTCTGAAAAACCTTGATTTTTGGGTCAGGGGCCCCTATTATTAGCGACCTTTTCAGGAGGCAAGGCATGCGTTACACAGGTCCCAAAGGCAAGATCAACAGGCGTCTCGGCACCATCGTTTATGACGATGCCGGCGCACTCAGGGCCTTTGAGAAGCGCAACTACTGGCCGGGCATGCACGCCCACCGCCGTCGCCAGATCTCCAACTTTGGCTTCGGACTCATTGAGAAGCAGAAGGTTTGCCATTTCTACGGAATGAAGGACAGGCAATTCCGCCGCTTCTTCCAGGAAGCTTCCCGCCTCAAGGGCAACACCGGCAGCAACTTCCTTTCGCTGTGCGAGCGTAGGCTCGACAACGTGGTGTGCAGGGCCGGTTTGGCCAAGACCCGCGGTCAGGCCCGTCAGGGTGTGTCCCACGGCCACATCCACGTCAACGGCCAGCGCGTCACATCGCCCTCGTACCAGCTCAAGCCCAACGACGTCATCACCATTGGCGCCAAGGAAAGCCTGCGCAGTTTCTACAAGGCCCTAGTGGAGCTCTTCAACCGCGAGGTTCCGAGCTTTTTGGCGGTCGACAAGGATGCCCTCAAGATCACCGTCCTGAGCACGCCCACGGCCGAGGAGGCCAGCCTGCAAGTGGACATTGAGGCCATCACCGAGTTCGTCTCGCGCTAAGCGATTTGAACGGTATCCATCGATTCCAAGAGGCGTGGTTCTTCTCCACGTTGTAGACCTTCATCCCCCCGGCACTTGCATGGGTGGGTCTCAACGTTGTTGTGTCTGCCGAACTCTAAATTCAGCCAACTAAATTTAACAATAGGATAATATTTAGTAAATTTCGAATAAGATAAAATATATATCGATAAACGATAAATTATGTTTTATAATCATGATGAATTCGTCTTGAAGTTGAATCGTCAATGAAGAGGAGAAGAATTATGGAAGACAGGGAATTGATCTTGGCCAAACACATCGGATTCTTGAAGAAGTGTGCCCTGTTTTATTCGTTATTGGGCTGGGTATGCCTAGGTTGGGTGTTTCTGCTTTTCGGCCTTGTGTTTCTACGTCCTGACATCACTCATTTCATCGCCGAGAACAGATTGGCCCCCACACAGTTCGATTGGTCCGACATGCTGGCTGTGTTCAGTCTGTTTGTGGGCAGCCGAGTGATCCGCGTCATTGTGCATGTCTTTGAGGAAATGAAGCTCGTCGTTTGAACCCATCCTTACGGAGACATTGACATGCCCATACGAGTCAGGCTGGATTACTTACTCCTCGACAGAAAGATGAATCTCACGGATTTGTCGGAGCGTGTGGGGATTTCCATTGCCAATTTGTCGAATTTGAAAACCAACAAGGTGAGAGCCATCAGGTTTTCAACGCTGGAAGTCATCTGCAAGGCCTTGCAATGCCAACCAGCCGACCTTCTCCACTTTGTCCCTGAGAGCGAAGATCAATAGGATCCCCAATGAAGAAAGGCGATCAATGAAAAATCCATTCATGTTGTTCCTGGTGTCATCCGCTGCCCTAATTGTTTGGTCCAGGCAAATGGAACTTCAGGCATTCCGCTGGAGTGAAAGGGATGAGGCCCTATCGTCTGCCATGATGCTTCTTGTTCAGGTCGGCAGGCTTGTGTCGGAGCATGGCGGCCTTTTGGTCATGGGCTGCTTTGTTTTCTGCTTCGGGTGGTTCGCTAGGCAGAGGAAAGGGGCCGGTTTCTGATCGGCCTGAACACAAAGACGAATTCCAACAGCACGTGGCCGATGGCCAGCGCTGGGAGTTTGGCTTGTGTCAGTTGGATTCTTCATTGTCCAGCGCATGAAACCACTTGAGGGCCTCGTCTTCTTCATTATCGCTATAGAGCAAGTTGACGTGTTCGTAAACTCCATAAGAAAGGATTTCGGACAGCTTGTTAATCACCATCAAACGCTCATCAGCCGGTGCAATAAATTTCCTATGGTGGAGAAGTTGGTGAAGACATGTCACCACAGTCATGGCTCTGTAAGCTGTAGTGTGGGGCTTTTTGGAGTGTTCATTCAGTTTGCTATCCTCGTCATCATCAGTCACAGTCATCAGTGATACCCACGATTTGAGAAGAATCCATAGTTTTTTGTCATCAGCTTGGCTTGGAAAGGAGATGTACCGTGCTGCAAGTCTCGCTGGAATGAGGTCGATCGATTCCATATGGGATGCCTTGCCGAGAGCTTCTTCCAAGATATTGATTTGATGTTGGCGACTTGGGATGTATATGGCGAATTCAACGTTGTCTACATCCGTTGGATCGAAGTCTTCAAACACATGGGTGGAGGTTTTTGATTTTTCATCGAAATTTGAGATCGCGACGCCATCTTCGAGGCCATTGTTGTAAGTCCTGATGTATGCAATGTCTTCCCTAGGCAAGGTATTGTGGTGGAATGTGAGTGTGGCCTTGCTGATTCTCCCCTTCCATCCGCCACCTGTTTTCAGTTGAATCATGCCGTTTGCCATGCTTAAGCCCTGTGATGAATTTGAGTTGGAAGTTCTATCGATGGTTTTGTCCAGGGCATTCCAGTAGCTGGTTTTGACAACAACCCTGGTTTTCGGTGGGAAGGTGACCTTCCAACTCATCCAATCCGCTTTAATTTCCATGAACTGATCGTGCGCATTCCCTTCGGACTCCTTGGCAACAGTGTCAAATGATTTGAAGTATGTTGATGATTCTTTGCTGTCCACCCATAATTTAATGTCTTGAATTGGGCATGGTCTTGG
Organism: Planctomycetota bacterium; assembly: GCA_050251015.1. Lineage (GTDB taxonomy): Bacteria > Planctomycetota > JBFWNO01 > JBFWNO01 > JBFWNO01 > JBFWNO01. The sequence continues at coordinate 776 of JBFWNO010000140.1, read as the reverse complement.
CCGAGGAAAACCAATTTCAACCGTATTGGGAGTATCTTCAGGATTGAAAAGTGTATAAATGGCGGAGCAGGAAATCTTGTCAGCTGTGGGTGTGATGTCAATGGTTTCCGACTCCAAGACAATGGGAGTGGTGGTTCTGGCGGTCAGTCCCGCAGGTGTACCTATGTAGTCACAGTTGACGAATGTGGTTTCTTTGATTGCTTCATCAGATTGACTGGGTGACTCAACTGGTTTTGTGATGGGTTCGCGTAATAAGTGCATTTCGGTGTTGGACATCGTTCCCGAAGTCGGAGCCAATGATGAGAGCAAGCCAATGAGCAAAATACTGGATTTCATAAGACTCCCTTTAAAACCATTTCGAATCTAAGCAATTCCCATGCCATTTGGGGGGGTATTGGAATCAGGATTATTAATGGTCAATGCCGCTTGAGCACGAAGACGAATTCCAACAGCACGTGGCCGATGGCCAGCGTGAAGTAGATTTCCCACGTCTGGTGGGGCTTCAGGCTGAAACCGCCCCAGAGGGCCAGCACGAAGAGGGTGCTGCCCACCAGGATGGTCTTGATGGCCCTTCGGGCCATGGGTGAGAGATGGGCCAGGGGGATGGTGCGGGTGTCATGGGGGCGGATCCGGAATCCCCAGGCAGGGATGATCAGCACCCAGATCATGTAATGCACCAACTCGAGGAAGAGGTGGGTCGAGATCAGGAAGCCGGGGTTGATCCCCAGCACCGGCCATCCCACTTGCCAGGCGATTCGTTGTGACCAGAGGGGATC
>JBFWNO010000139.1:0-5659 GCA_050251015.1 Planctomycetota bacterium | reverse complement strand
GATCATGATGTACACAGCCGGGTGGCTATAGAACCAGAAGAAATGCTGCATCAGCACAGCATCCCCCCCCAACGCTGGATCGAAGATCCCCACATTCATGATCTGTTCCATACCAATGAGCACCAAGGTGATGGCCAAAACGGGCGTAGCCAGCACCTGAATGCAGGCCGTGGCGTAAAGAGCCCACAGGAAGAGGGGCATACGGAACCAGGTCATCTGCGGTGGACGCATGGCATGGATGGTGGCGATGAAATTGAGACCTGTCAGGATGGATGAGAATCCCAGGATGAAGGCCCCTGACACGGCCCAGACAACGGCGGAATTTGATCGGATACTGTATGGGGCATAAAACGTCCACCCCGTGTCGATCCCCCCATTGAGCAGGGCGGCCACAAAGAACAAAGTGCCTAACACATAGATGTGGAAACTCAACAAATTCAAACGGGGAAAGGCCACATCCTTGGCTCCCAACATCAGGGGGAGGACGAAGTTGCCCAGGGCCGCAGGTACCGACGGGATGATAAACAGGAAAATCATCACAGCACCATGGAGCGTGAAGAGTTTGTTGTATGTCGTGGAACCTGAGGTGTCACCAAAGACACCCTTGAGCATTTCAGTGATGCCGTGGTTGGGCGCGATCAATTCAAGGCGCAACAGCATGGCAAACAAGCCACCCAAGGCAAAACCGAAGATCACGGCGGCAAGGTACATCACACCAATGCGTTTGTGGTCAAGAGTGAAAAGCCAGCTCTTCCACCCTTTGTGGGCCGACAGATAGCTTGGCTCGTGGCCGTGTGAAGATGCTGAGGACGTCATTTGAGCCCCTTGATGAAATGAATTACGGCCAAAATCTCTTCCTCAGTAAGGACACCCTTGTAGCTGACCATGCCGGGCTTAAATCCCTTGACGATTTTTGTATTGGGCTCCATCAGCGACTCCCGGACGTAATTCTCATCGACAACCACACTGCCGCCCCCCTCCAGAGATTCCGTCTTACCCCACACACCCTTGAATGACGGGCCGACCACAACACTTCCATCTGTTGAATGGCATGCCATGCACTGCTGCACCGTGCGTTTGACGAACTCGGGGTCAGTGGGGTCCGAAGGCTTCGAAGCCTGCACGAGATAAGCCTTGAAATCCTCTGGAGATTGAACAACAACCTTGGTTTTCATGCGCGAGTGTCCATCCCCGCAGAATTCCGTGCAATACAGGTCGTATGTGCCAATTTTGGTGGGCTTGAACCACATCTTGGAATAGCGTCCTGGCACCACATCCAGCTTGACGCGGAAAGCCGGAACATAAAGGCTGTGGATGACATCATCAAGGACCGAGGTCATCACCAATTCGACGGGTTCATTCACCGGAACGTGCAACACACTGTCTTTGGCGCCACCTGTTTGAGTGAACGTCCAATCCCAGCGCTTGGCAAGCACCTGAACCTGACGCGCATTGCTTGGTGGCGTAACCATGTCCATGTAACCGCGGGCACCCCAGTAGAACATGATGAACACGATGACCGTGGGGACCACGATCCAGACGGTTTCCAGATACTTGTTATGGGTGATATGTGGAGGTATGGGGTCCCCGTCCTTGCGGGCATAGACCACGCAGAAATAGCCCGTCAGACCAACGATCAACACAAAGAAAAAGACACTGATGGCGAAAATGTAGAAATAGACCAAATCGATCTCGGGAGCAAAGCTTGAGGCCGCTTCCGGGAGAATCAGGCGCAGGATGTTTTCGATCACTTCACGCCTCCATTCCTGAATTCACGCCTCCAGAGGATGAAGAGGCCTGTGCCCATGACCATGACTGTCAATGCCCCGGCAACACTCATCACACGGCGGACCACCAAAGTGTAGCGCCCTTGCTTTGAATCGTAGCTGTAGCACCATGTGAACGCCTTATCAACAAAACTCCCCGTCTTGCCCTGCCCCGCCTCTACGATCGCCAAACGCATGTCCAGGGGGCTGATCAGCATTCCGTAGAGGTAGCGAGAGATCACCCCTTCCGGAGTGACAAACATCGTCACAGGCGCATGCACATACTCACCGGTTGCCGGATTCTTCTTGTAGGAATAACCCAGGGCTTCGGCTAGCACACGCACATCCGTGTCCTTGCCAATGTGGAAAACCCAATCCCCGTGGTCAAGTGGTTTGCCAAGAGAAGCGAGATAGGTCGCCCTCTTTTCATAGGCCAACTTGCAAGAATCCTCGGGGTTGATGCTGAAGGTTAAAAGAGTGTAATCCTTGCCTGGCTGGACTGTAATCCCCCTGATGGAATCAACCACCGCATTCAAGAGCTGATTGCACAGCATGGGGCACTCGTAATACACGAGATTGATCACCAAAGGCTTGCCCTTGTTGAGATAGTCGCCCAAACGCACACTCTGGCCCATGTGATCGATGAAAGTCAGATCCGTCGGCAACTGCTCACCCAGATGCTCGGTGATCTTGAGATCCTTCAGCAGGTCAGGCGCAGGTTCAGCGGGAGTCGGTGAATCCATGGGCACAGGTCCTTGGGGACCAACCTGCGTCAACCCCCACAGCGTTACTGGGTGCATGGCCACCATCACAAGCAGGAAGACAAACCTTTTCATCGTGAGTAATTCCTGACCACAGTCGCCATGTGTGCATCAATGTCAACCAGCAGTTGATGCTCCTGCTCGCGCAAGGTTGTCAACTCAACAGAAGGGACGGCCTTCACAATCTTTTCGTCATCCCTGAGCTTGTGGAAAATGATGTAACTGACTGCCAAGGTCGCCATCACCACAGACAAGCAGAAAATCAGCACGGTGAAGACAACCAGGTTGTTGGTGTCGTGCTTGAAGCTGTAGGCTTGATGGTCGTGGCTCATGGTCATCCGTTGGTAAAGCAAAGGGATTCAGCAAGACGGGGATCCTGCGTAGGCACCAAATCAGTGGTCGACTGGCGGCGGACAAAAAGGGCCAAGAAAGCCAGTCCGAAACCGACAAGACAGAGCATGTCGACGGCCACGGCCATCACATGATCATGGCCCTCACCTGCCTCATACGAAGGCATCACCAGCCAATACACATCCAGATATTGGAAGGTGAGCATCCACACGGCGGCCAGTTTCAACAGGAAGGCGCGACGCTTGACATGACGTGACATCAGGAAAAAGAACGGCGCGAAGAAGCGGCCAAACAGCAAGGCCAGCGAAAGAATCCACCAGGATCCGTCCCAGCGTTTGGCATACCAGTAGGTTTCCTCAGGAAGATTCGCATACCAGATCAACATGAACTGCGAATAGGCGATATAGGCCCAGAAAATGGTGAACCCGAAGGAAAGTTTGCCGAGATCGTGGTCATGCTCTGTGGAAATGGTGTGAGTGAGCCATCCCCGCTCCCTCAGGCAGGCCACCACCACGATGAGAGAGGTATGGATAGCAATGAAGCAACCCGCCAGGTAATAGACTCCAAACATGGTGGAGAACCAATGGGGATCCAGCGACATGATCCAGTCAAAGGCTGCGAAGCTGAGGCTCAGGGCGACCAAGAAAGCCCCCACCGTGCTGACCTTTTGCATGCCACGTGTGTGGTCAAGGTTGCCATCCGTGTCTTGGCGGACGGAACGGCTGTAGAAATACCAGGACAACAGGAGCCACACCAGGAAATAGAGGGCTGTACGAGCCGTGAACATCTGCGGATTTAAGTATTCCAGTTTCTTGGCCAATATCGGGTCATCGCCAGGGTGCATCCAATGGTGATAGAGATGCTCCATGCCGAAGGCGAACAAGGGTATGGCCAGTAAGGCGAGGAACCGAATGTTCATCATGAGATGTTCGGCTTGCCGCCTGACCACCACACTCCAACGTGCCCTCACCAAGTGCTGGATGACCACAAACACCAACCCCCCCAATGAGATGCTCATCAGGAAAAGGAACGCTGTCAGGAAGCTGAACCAGAACCTGTGGTGATCCAGGGCATAGGACCCCGCCCCCACAGCGATTCCCACGGCGGCCAACGGCAGGGTCCAGGCCTTGGGTGGCATTCTCATGGCGTCGCGCAGGGCATGGCCTGCATGGGCATGGTCATGACTCATTTCGCGGCCTCCACATCACCCTCAAGCATCTGCAAGGCGCGAATATAGGCCACCACGGCCCAACGGTCGGCTTCGTCTAGATGTGCCGCATAAGCTGGCATGGTGCGAACACCATGGGTGATCACCTGATAGAGCTCGCCATCTGGGGCCGACTTCAGCCTCTCGTCGCGGAAACTGGGAGGTGCCACCAGGCCACGTCGAACCACAAGGCCCTTGCCGCTGCCTGTGCGGTCATGACACGGACTGCATGTGATCTCATAGCGATCACGTCCCCTGGCCAGCAAGACTTCATCGACTTTCATGGGGATTCTTGCAATAGGCTCGCCCTTGTCGTCGAGCCCCCTGAAGAAAGCATCGTCTTCCTTCAGATAACCGGAAGCCACGGTATGGGCCGGTGGATGTCGCATGGACCGTCCATCGGCCGTCATGGTGCTTGGCGATTGTGAATTCCAACGGGGCATGGCATCCATGTTGTGGATGACATGGAGGGGCGGTTCTTTCCTGGTGAATCCAAGAATGGCAAATGAAAGCGCCAGCAATCCAAATGAGGCCAGCAGGATGAGAATCAACACGGGTTTGCTGTTCATTCCATCACCTCTGTCACGCCATGGGCACCCGCGGATTCGAGAAGTCTCCGGGCGAGCACGGCGTCATAACGGGTGTCACCAGCTTCGATGCAGATGAAAAAACGGTCATCCGTAACCCGCGCGAATTCAGCGTGATTGAACATCGAATGGTTCCAGCGCGGCAGGCCGTTGAGGGCGAGCATACCGAATACAGCACCAAAAGCCGACAGAAGGACCGTGAGCTCGAAAATGATGGGGACAAAGGGAACGATCGTGATGGCCGGCTTGCCGCTGACAATGTACTTGTAACCGGTGAGATAGGTCAGGGCCGTGTCGAGCTCGATGCCGTTGGCGAAAATCTGCAGTCCAATGGCCGTCATGCAACCCGTTATGCCCATGACCAGAACGATCCATGGCAATTTGGTGTCAGGAATTCCCATGGCCTTGTCCATTCCATGGATGGGGAATGGCGAATAAACCTCGAAACGCGTGAAACCGGCATCGCGCACCTTTTCAGCGGCGTGCAACACTTCCATGGGGGTTTCAAAGGAACCCACAGTGCCATGGATGGCAGGCGGTGCCGGTCGAACATCAACCATGGTGCCCCCCCCCGGACCGGCAATCGTTATGAGGATTGGCCTGGGGCATCACTCCCTTGATTTCGCTGATGGCGAAAATGGGGAGGAAGCGCACAAAGAGCAGGAACAGCGTCATGAAGAGACCGAAACTGCCTATCAAGGTCATCAGGTCGATGGGGCTGGGCGCAAAGTAATCCCAGCTTGAGGGCAGGAAGTCGCGGCTCAGGCTGACAATGATCACAAAACGCTCAAACCACATGCCGATGTTCACAAAGATGCTGAGGATGAACATCGCCGTCAAGGAACGGCGGAAACGGCGGAACCAGAAGAACTGCGGAGAGATCACGTTGCAGGACACCATGGTCCAGTAGGCCCAGGCGTAGGGCCCCATGGCCCGGTTCTTGAACGTGAACAACTCATAGGCATTGCCCGAATACCAGGCAATGAA
>JBFWNO010000138.1:0-5698 GCA_050251015.1 Planctomycetota bacterium | reverse complement strand
CCCTTGGCTGTGGCGATCACGCTGTCGGCACAGAGCACCAACTCACTGCCACCACCGAGCGACAGACCATCCAGGCGCACAATCACGAACTTCTTCGAATTGTCGATGTCGCGGAAGAGGTCCTGACCGGCCTTGGTGAAGGTCTCGATGTCGGCCACTTTCTTGGCCTCGATCTTCTTCACGAAATAGCGGATGTCGGCACCGGCCACAAAGGCCTTGCCCGCGCCAGAGAGGACAATGGTGGTCACGGCGGCATCCTTCTCGGCCTCGTCGAAGCGCGCGCGCAGCTGCTTCATCACCTCTTCATTGAGGGCGTTGAGCGCATCAGGGCGGTTGAAGGTGATCGTGGCGATCGCACCCTTCTTCTCGATCCGCACCAGGTTGAAGGTGAAGGGAGCGTCACCCTGCTTAGCGATGCACTGGGGCATCTTGAGATCCTTGTACGTGGCGATCAGCGACTGCACCATGGCGCGGGCCTTCGGAAGACCCTGGCGGTTCATGATCTCGAAGGGACCCATCGACCAGCGGAGACCCACCCGGGCCCCGATATCCGTGTCCTCGATTGAGGCCACACCCTCATCCACCAGGGCGCCGGCCACCTGGAAGGTCACGGCGAGAAGGCGCTCGGCCACGGCGACGCTCTTGGAAGCATCGGGAGTTCCCGACAGATCCCAGTTCTGCTTGCTCTCCACCTGCTTCTTGAGGAGGGCCGCCGGGGCATAAAAGGCCCCCAGGGTGTTCCCGAGCGTGGTGGCCGCGTGGTAGGCGATGGGCACGCCCGTGACATTCATGAGCTCGAAGGGCCCCATGCCGATGCGGAAGGCTTCCTTGGCTGCAGCTTCAATCGTCGGGATATCGGCGACCTTCTCTTCCAGCAGACGCACGGCCTCGTTGAGCCAGGGTACAAAGTAGCGGTTGACCACGAAGCCGGGGGCGTCCTTGGAATGGATGGGCGTCTTGCCGATCATTTCGTTGAAGGTCCACGCCGACCTCTCGGCCTCGGGCGAACTTCCCTCGCCGCCGATCACCTCCACCAGGCGGTTCTTGGCGGGGTGGAAGAAGTAGTGCAGACCCACCACGCGGGCAGGGTGCCTGAGGCCCGGCATCAGATCCTTCACATAGAAACTGGAGGTGTTGGTGCCGAGGATCGTTGTCGGTGGGCAGATCGCGTCAAGTTTCGCGAAGACGTCGCGCTTGACCTTGAGGTCCTCGAACACGGCCTCCACCACCACGTCGCAGTCCTTGGCCAGGTTGAAATCGGTCGAGGGTGTGATGCGGCCGAGAATGGCCTGCACCTGCTCGGGGCTGAAGAGTTTGCGCTCGACACCCTGGTTGAGAAGGGTCTTGATGATGGTCATGCCGCGATCGAGTCCGGCCTCGTTCATGTCCAGGAGCACCACGGGGAGTCCCTCGGTGGCGATCTTCTGGGCAATCCCAGATCCCATGTTCCCAGCACCCACCACGGCAGCCTTGCGGATCGAAGTCATCGGCGTCTCCTCTTTAGGAGGGGGATTATATTCTCCTTGCGTCAGGCCAGGGCTTCCTCAACCGCCTCAAGAAGTTGCTTGGTGTCCCATGGCTTGCTCACCACCTTGGCCACATTGGGCTGGCTCCTGACCTTGTCGACGAGATCCCCCGTGACAAAGGCCGTCAGCACAACCAATTTTGTGGCCTTGCCGGCCTTCTGAAGGGCCCCAGCCAGCTCCACCCCATTGAGACCCGGCATGTTCAGGTCACTGATGATGAGGTCGAAGGGCTCTGCAAGGGCTCTCTCCAAACCACGATTTCCGTCAACAGCGGACTCCAGAACATGCCCCCCCTTTTTCAGCTGGAAGATGAGGATGTCGCGGATTCTTTGATCGTCTTCACACACCAAAATGGAGGCCATGGCTTGAATATAGCCCCAAAAATTGAACGGGTCTTGCGATTTGATCAAATGGTCAACAATTGAAGCAGGGTTTTCAACCTCTGAGGGTGAACAATCCAATCCGTTGGATTCCTATTTCCGAGCGCTCTCCCATATCACCACTTCAGGCTCCAGATCCACTCCATGATCGAGTTTGACCTGTCCTCTGATCTCGTCCATCAACGCTCTGACGTCTTCATAGGTGGCCTTGCCGAGATTGACAATGAAGTTGGCGTGCAGGGGGCTGACCATGGCGTCTCCCACCCTGCGGCCCTTGAGACCCGAGAGATCAATGAGTCTTCCGGCCGAAGCCCCGGGTGGATTCTTGAACATGCACCCCGCCGAGCGCTGGGCGTACGGCTGGTTGGCGATCTTGTTCTTCACCCACAGGCGGTGACGTTCAAGGGCGCCTTCGTCACAGGACCCGAATTCCAACACAACGCCAGTGATCAGACATTGATTCTTGAACGCACTCGTACGGTAGGCGAATCCGCACTCTTGATGGTTCCAGACTTTTTCCCGACCCGTCGCGTCGAATCCACGGACTTCCACCACAAAATCCCCCACCTCGGCCTCGTGCCCCCCCGCATTCATGGCCACGGCTCCCCCCAGGGTGCCCGGGATTCCTCCCAGGCCCGAGGCGGCACCAAAGCCTGCCTCCACGGCCTTTTTCACAAGATGCGTGGTCTGCACCGCGGATCCCGCGATCCAACGCGGGCCCTCCTGCACAATCGTGGAAAATGCCTGGCCTTTGAGTTGGAGGGTGTACCCCGGAATCAGGCCGTCACCGATCAGCAGGTTGGTACCCCCGCCCATGACACGCCAGGGATGTTTGTCCGCGTGGCAGATGGCCAACATCTCGCGCACCTCCTGCAGGCTTTCCGGTTCGGCAAAGAATTCGGCACGTCCCCCGATGCCGTAAAACCCCTTTTCGGACAGAGGCACATCCCGTTCTACCCGCACAGGCCCCGTCCCAGCTTCCAGATGTCCCCGGCTCCCATCACCAGCACCACCCTGGGAGTTCCCGCGCTGTGGGCCAGCGCCGCAATCGCGGCCTCGTCCGACAGATGCACCGCCTGCCCGCCATGTCGGGCGATGGCTGCCACAAGATTGCCGGCGGTCACCTCGCGGCGGAGTTCCTCGCTTTCCCTCACGAAGTAGATGTTGGGAATGATGGTCAGGTCAAACTTCGAGAGCACCTCGGCAAAGGCCTCCATCAGGAAACGGGTCCTCGAATGCTGGTGGGGCTGAAACACGACCACCACCTTGTGGCCAGGATAGCGCTCATGCACCATGGAGAGCACGGCCTCAATCTCCACAGGATGATGAGCGTAATCGTCGATCACGGTGCGGTCGGCATTCTCACACAGGACCTGGAAACGCCGTTCGGCACCCCTGAAGCCTTTCAGGGACCCGGCGATCACCTTCGCCTCCACACCCAGGTCCAGGCACTGGATCGCTGCGGCTGCGGCATTCAGAATATTGTGGGATCCGGGGAGAAAGAGCTCGAACTCCATCAGGAGTTTTCCCTGCCTCCAGATCCTGCCCACCCTTGGGGCCGGGCTCTCGATCCTGAAATCGCAGGTAGGTCCGAAGCCGTAGCTCTTCGCGTGCGGGGCCCATTCCTTCCAGGTGGGATCATCCCCGTTCACCAGCAGGAGTCCCGGCCCCACCTGGGACGCGAACACGCGAAAGCTGTCCCGGATCTCCGCCAGATCCCTGTAGTAGTCGAGATGGTCGAGATCCACGTTGGTGATAATGGCTCTCTCGGGTCGGTAATTGTGGAAGCTCCTGTCGAACTCGCAACTTTCCAGGACGAAAACCTCGCCACCGCAGTGGGACGACCCTTCCAATTGGGGCACACCGGCCCCGATGATGAAACTGGGATCCTTCCCCGCTTCACGGAGGATGTGAGCGGCCATCGAGCTGGTGGTGGTCTTGCCATGAGTCCCTGCCACGCAAAATCCCCGCCGGGCCGACAGGATCTCCCCGACCTTCTCGGCATACTTCAGGAGCTTCAACCCCTGCCTGCGGGCCTCGACAAGCTCAGGGCTGTCATGGGGGACAGCCACGGAGTACACCAACTCGCCCGTCTCGGGCCCGACATTGGACGAATCGTGCCTGGAAAACAGCCTCAGCCCCTTGTCCACGAGAGTCTTCAGGTGGGCGGTGTCCCCGCGGTCACTGCCGCTGACCTTCACGCCCTGCTCCAAAAGAAAACTGGCCACGGCGCACATGCCCGTGCCCCCAACCCCGACCAAATGTACGCTCGAGCCCATGGTCCCCATTCTCCGTGCACCCCCTGTTGGCGCCGCGCGTCAGCGCGTCGCAGCCTTGGCAAGGAGTTCCCGGGCCAACCTTTCCGTCAATCCCCTGTCCGCCAACCTTCCCGCCGCCTCGGAGGCCAGGCGGATCCTCTCAGGCTTCAGGAAATTGCTCAGCGTGGAGAGCCAGGCGTCGTCGCCCTCCCCCTCATCGAGGATTTCGGCAGCGCCCCCCTCTTTCTGAATGCGGGCATTGGCCCTTTGGTGATCATCCATCGCCGAGGGGAGAGGGATGAGGATCTGGGCCCTGGCGGCGGCATTGCATTCGGCGATTGTGCTCCCACCGGCCCTTCCCACCAACACGTGTACCGAGGCCAGTCGGGCCGGGAACCCTGGCCCTGTCGGATGGATTTCATGCGGCACCGTGTACGGTGCAACGCTCCCCCCGGGACGGCAGAGATGGATCACGTGCACATCCTGGCATTTGGACAGGAGAGGCGGAAGGCGCTCATCCAGCGTCTTGCTGCCTTGAGAGCCCCCGCTGACCAGGATGCGGATTGGCGGAGGGGACGGCGGTCGGGTCAGGTTGAAAAACTCGGAACGCGCCGGGGAACCCCAGGGTTCGATGCCCCTGAGCCTGCAACCCGCCGGCCCCACCACCCTTTTGACGAAGGGCTTCAACAGCCGTACCACACGGCCGGGGATCTGGTTCTGCTCCAGGAGCCACACAGGGATCCCTTGAAAGAGGGCGGCCAACAAGGTGGGGAAGGAGGCATACCCCCCCGTGCCCACCACGGCCCCGACCTTCCTTGTCCTCAGCACATCCCCGGCCCGGCGCACCGAACGCCTCAGGGAAGGAAACTCCGTCAGCAGGGCCTTGGGTGTGATCCGCACGGGCTGCACATCCACCATCTCGCCAGGAAAGTCGAAGATTCTTTCCCCGTGCCGTGCCCCCCCCATGAGCAGGAGGGCAGTGCCCGGACTCAGTCTGCGGATCTCCTCCGCAACGGCAAGGGCGGGAGCCACATGCCCCCCGGTGCCCCCGGCCGCGAAGGCCACGGCATCACAGGCCATTCCAGGTGATCTCGGCAGTGCGCAGTGCCGGAACCCCCGATGTGGAACTTTCCCTGGAAATCTTCCACACCAGGCCCAACATGCAGGCCGTGGCGACGAGCGAAGTCCCCCCGCTGGAAAAGAACGGCAAGGGAAGGCCCTTGTTGGGAAGGAGACCGGTGATGACAAAGAGGTTGATCAGAACCTGGGACCCGATCATCGCCGACACACCCCCCGACAGCAACTTGGCATGGATGTCGTTCGGCCTGGCGCAGATGTGCAGGAGGATGGCCACAAGGAAGGCGAACAGCAAGGTCAGCAGCATGAAGCCCAGGAACCCGGACTCCTCGATCCAGACCGCTGCAATGAAATCGTTTTCACACTCCGGGAGGTATCCCAGCCTGGCATCCCCCCCAAGGAGTCCGCGACCCAGGAGCCCCCCCTGGGCAATGGCCCACTTGGCCTGATTCACCTG
>JBFWNO010000137.1:0-5720 GCA_050251015.1 Planctomycetota bacterium | reverse complement strand
GCAAAGAAGCTGTCTTTCTCGACCTGGAACTTTCGCTCGATGTCCCCGGATGTGATGTCACCGGGAGTGTAATAGATGTCGCGAAACACCTTCAGGTCGGTGATGCCGGCATCCGAATCCTGAACGCCGATCCGGAAGGAGTATTCCCCCTGCCTGCCGCCCACCGGATCGATGTCAAAGGAGGCCGTCACCACGCCCTCCCCCTCGCCCAATTCGACGCGACCGCTGGAATCCCAGTTTTCCAGACTGAACCTGAAAGGAGCTCCAGGCACAATCCGGTACGGAATATCGACCCTGCGGATTTCCGTCGGGCCCTGGAAGGCAATCAACCGGCATGCGTTGCCAATCTCCAACTTCCATCGTTCCGGCCCATCCAGGATCTCCACAATGAAACTGCCGCCGGCCTCCTTGAGGACAGCCATGCCCTCGATTTTGAGGTCCCCGACCTCGGCGGTAGGCTCCCTCGAGACATAGCTCATCGCGTTCCAAATCGAGCGACTGGCCTGGGACCGCTCGGCTCCCCGCTCCCAGCGGAGCCAGTGGGTGACCCTGTCGTGGAGATTCCTGCAGGTGTAGGACGTGAGCCTGCCAGAACCGTCCAGATTCCTGGTCCAGGTGTCTTCGGGAGCGAAGAACTGGGTGCCCTTGATGTCGTGCCTTGAGGAGTAGACGGGAATCCACACCGTCCGCTGGATATCGAGGGGCTTGCGCTCAATCTTGCCGTTGATGAAGACATCGCCAGCACGGATCATCAGTTCTTCGCCGCCAAAGCCCACGATTCTCTTGATGTAGTTGAGGTGGGGCTGGGTGGGCGGGTGAAAGACCACGGTTTCGAAACGCCGGGGTTCGCGGAACCCGAATCGGTAGACCATTTTGTTGGCGATGATCTTCTCACCTCCCCAGGCCGGGTAAGTGCCTCCTCGGCTGGTCTGAAGGCAATGGGGGCACTGGGGCGACTCGACTTCGGCAGCCGAGGCCTTTTCGTCGATGCTCCGGGCCCAATCCCAGCCGCAATGATCGCAGGTGAGCATCACATGCTTGCCGAGCAGGGTGGTGGCCATCGAACCCGTGGGGATCTGGAAGGGTTCAAAGATAAAATGACGAATCACCAAGGCCAGGATGGCCGCCACCACCAGGCACTCGATATTCTCCCTGACAAAGCGGACGACCCAACCCAGGGGGCCGGAAGGCAGGGGTACCGCCTGCGCCGCAGGCGCCGGGGCAATGGGTGGCACAGCCCCCGATACCTGTCCCATCTTCTTCACCAGGTCCTTGGGGAAGGCATCGGTGATCGACTTCAACTTGCCTTCATCAAGGCTTCCGAACAGGTCTTCGCTGAAGGCCGGCGCCTGGGCCGGGGCCTGGGCCGGGACTGTCTGAGGAGGCACGACAGATGACACAGGAGCTTCATGGAAGTCGTCGACAAGCGGGTTCTCGCTGGGCACCCCGGGGACTGGGGGCTTGGGATCCTTGTTGTCATCGCCAAAATCGTCGATCAACTTCTCCCCCATCAGTCATCCCCCCCCAGCACCGAAAGGAAGGCTTCCTGGGGGATCTCCACCGAACCCACCTGTTTCATGCGCTTCTTGCCCTTCTTCTGCTTCTCAAGGAGCTTCTTCTTCCGCGATACGTCGCCGCCATAACACTTGGCCGTCACATTCTTGGCCGTGGCCCGTATCGTCTCTCGGGCGATGATCTTGGCCCCAATAGCAGCCTGCAGGGGAATCTCAAAAAGATGCTTCGGGATGCTTTCCTTGAGGCGCTCGATGATTTTCCGACCCCTGTGGTAGGAGTTGGCGCGGTGCAGGATCGTGGAAAGGGCATCCACGGGGTTGTTGTTCACCAGGATGTCCATGCGCACCAGATCGGCTTTGCGGTATTCGAGGAACTCATAGTCCATCGTGCCGTAGCCGCGGGTCACACTCTTGAGCTTGTCGTAGAAGTCATAGATGATCTCGGCAAGGGGCAACTCGTAATACAGGATCACGCGCTCGGCCCCGAGGTAATCCGTCTTCTTGTAGATGCCCCTCCTCTCGTTGAGCAGTGTCATCAGGGACCCGATGCTTGATTGGGGAACCAGAAGCTGGAGCTTGACGATCGGCTCCTTGAGTTCCTCGATCCGCGAGAGGTCAGGAAGGTGCGATGGGTTGTCGATCAGGGTCTCCTTGCCGTCGACCTCCAGCACCATGTAACTGACGTTGGGCGAGGTCTTGACCAGGTTGATGTTGAACTCCCGCTCCAGCCTTTCCTGGATGATCTCCATGTGCAGGAGCCCGAGAAAGCCGCAACGGAACCCGAAACCCAGGGCCACCGAGGATTCTTGGGCGAAGGTGAAGCTGGCATCATTCAGGTGCAGCTTCTCCAGAGCCACCCCCAGTAGCTTGTATTCATCACCTTCCACGGGATAGAGCCCGCAGAAGACCATGGGCTGGGGCTGCTTGAAACCGGGGAAGGGCGTCACACCCGCCTCGCGGCTGTTGACCACCGTGTCCCCCACTTTCACGTCGTCGAGGGCCCGGATGTTGGCGCAGACATAGCCCACCTGCCCGGCCTCCAATCTTTGGATCTTCTTCATCTTCGGGGCAAAGATGCCCACTTCGGTGATCTCGTAGTTCTTGCCTTCAGTGCTGAGGAATTCCAGGGGCTGACCCACTTCAAAGGCCCCATCCAACACGCGGATGTACACCAACACTCCTTTGTAGTCGTCGAACTGACTGTCGAAGATCATGGCCCGTGAGGGTTTCGCGAGATCGCCCGATGGCGCCGGAATCCTGTCGACCACGGCTTCGACGACACCGTCGAGACCTTCCCCCGTTTTCCCGCTGGCCTTCAGGATCTCATCTGGCTTGAAGCCGAAAGCGTCGTTGAGCTCCTGCGTCACCTGCTCGATCCGCGATGTCGGGAGATCGATCTTGTTGAGTACCGGGATGAGCTCCATCCCCAGCTCCAGGGCCAGGTAGGTGTTGGCCACCGTCTGGGCCTGGATGCCTTGGGTGGCATCGACCAGGAGGAGGGCTCCCTCACAGGCCGACAAAGAGCGGCTGACCTCGTAGTTGAAATCCACGTGGCCGGGCGTGTCGATCAGGTTGAAGGTGTAGTCTTCGCCCCTGACATTCATGGTCATGCACACGGCACGGGCCTTGATGGTGATCCCCCGTTCCCGCTCCAGGTCCATGTCATCCAGGAACTGGTTCTGGAACTCCCTGGGGGTCACCGAACCCGCCTTCAAAAGGATACGGTCGGCCAGGGTGCTCTTCCCGTGGTCGATATGGGCGATGATGCAGAAATTGCGGGTTTTTTTAAGGTCGGTCATGGGCAGGGATTGGCCTCTACGGGCCAAATTCCTGCCAATAGTTTACAGGCCCGGGCCCTATGGCTCACGGCGTTTTTTTGGCCTGCTTCGGCCCGGGCAAAGCTCACGCCAAGGTCCTTGGACAGGAAGACCGGGTCGTACCCGAATCCCCCCTCTCCGTCCGGGGCCTCCAGAATCGTCCCTTCGCAGAACCCCTCGGCGGCCACGAGCTCCCCTCCGGGGTCGGCAAGTGACAGGGCGCACACAAAACGGGCTTCCCTCCGCGTCACTCCCTGCAAGTTGGCCAGGAGCAATTTCAGGTTCTGGGCATCCATGGCCCCCGGACCGGCGTAACGGGCACTGTAGATCCCAGGGGCTCCCTTGAGAGCGTTGACACAGAGTCCGCTGTCGTCCGCAAGGACCTGCCTCCCCAGTAGTCGGGCGTAATGCTCGGCCTTCTGCCTGGCATTCTCGGCAAAGGTGCGGCCCGTTTCAGGAGCGGCCTCAAGGCCTGCCGGCAGGGGCTCCAGGGCATAACCCGGGAGGAGGGCCTGCATCTCCCGGAGCTTGTGGGCGTTGCCCGTGCCCAGGATGATGGAAGCCAAGGGGACCTATTTCCCCAGGGCCTTTTTCTGGTGATCGCCCAGTTCCCTGCAGGCCCCCCGACCCAGCTCGATGAGCTTGGCCAGTTCGTCGCCCGTGAAGGGGCCGCTTTCACCCGTGCCCTGAAGCTCGATGAAGTGCCCGTCACCCGTCATGACCACATTAAGGTCCACCTCGGCCTGGGAGTCCTCCTCATAGCAGAGGTCCACAAGGAGCTTGCCCCCCACCTTACCGACCGAGATAGCCTGCACACTGTCACGGAGAGGGAAATTCCTGATGAGCTTGCGGTTCAAGAGATCCTGGCAGGCGTCATGAAGGGCGACGTAGGCCCCCGTGATGGAGGCCGTGCGGGTTCCCCCATCGGCCTGCATGACATCGCAGTCGATCCACAGCGTGCGCTCACCGAGGGCCTTGAGATCGACCACATTCCTGAGAGCCCGGCCGATGAGACGCTGGATCTCGCTGGACCGACCGTCGAGCTTGCCTCTGGAAATGTCGCGGTCCTTGCGGGTGAGTGTGGAAGCTGGCAGCATCGAGTATTCCGCCGTGAGCCAACCCTTCCCTGTCCCCCGAAGCCACATCGGCACCTTCTCATCGACCATCGCAGTGCAAATCACCTTGGTCTTCCCAAATTCCACAAGCACACTTCCGGCCACATGATCCAGGTAATTTCTGGTGAGCTTGACGGGCCTGAGAGTCTCGGCCGCACGGCCATCGAATCGAAGCTGCCCTACGGCAGACTTGAGCTCCTTCAGGGAGCCTAGGACTTTGTCGGCCATGTCAGTTTCTCCTCCAGTTCATTGAAATCAATCCGCTCCATGTTCCACAGGGATTCCAGGTCGAAGCGACGCCGGACCTCTCCGAGGAACAGATGCACCACAAGGGATCCAAAATCCACGGCCACCCAGGTGGCTCCCCACTCTGCACCCTGGGACATAAGGCCGGTCTTCTTTCCTTCCTCCACCAGCCTTTCGGCTGTGGATTGAAGGTGACGACTTGAGGTGCAGGTGCCCACCAAAAACCTGTCAAAGAGCACATGGCTCCTCAGGGGCAGGTCGACAACATCCTGGACCTTCATGTCCTCCAGGATGCCCAGGCAGAATGTGCGGCTGTCAGCCAGAATGGGGCCCTTCAAACCAAAAGACCCTTGATGCGATGCATGAGATTCAGCACAGGTCCAGTTTATCATTAAAATCATGACATGACCCAGGACGAACAGGACAAAATCACCTGGCTCACGCGGGGACTGGAAATCCTGAGCCTCCATCCCCAACCCAGGGCTTCCAGGGAGCTTCTCCTGAGGGTGCTGGGAGCCGGGAGCCTGGAATGGATCGAAGGCCACCCGGGCCCGTTGCCTCAGACACTCGATGTCCGCCTGACCCGGGGAATCCTGCGCCTTCACCAACTCAGGCCCGGAAGCCATCTCGAAACGGCTTCCCCCGCCTTTCTCGAGGCTCTTGCACCCCTGGCCGACAAGGCCTTAGACCTGGTTTAGAACCCTTCCATCGCGTCGATTTTCAGCTTGGATCCATCAAAAGTGCGGGCCACCCTCAATCCCTCGACAGCCGCAAGGTCGACCAGTTCGCGCGTTGAAGTGCGCTTGTCCTTGTCGAAGAAAATCTTCACAATCGGTTTGTCGTATTTTTCACCGTTGGTGGCCACAACCTTTCCCACACGCTGGTCGGATAGCACCACCCAACTGCCCACGGGATAAAGGGAACAGATCCTCATGAAAGCCCGGAGGACATCCTTGTCGATACGCCCCTGTACCGCCTCACGGGTCATGAATTCCATGACGGCATAGGGTGTGTAGGCTCTCCTGTAC
>JBFWNO010000136.1:0-5741 GCA_050251015.1 Planctomycetota bacterium | reverse complement strand
CGGACTTCATCCGGAAATGGAGAGGCGCCTACGATGGGCGGGACAGCATGTCACCCCGCAAGATCTCGAATTATGCCGACTGCAAGTACTTCCAGGACTCATTCTACGGGTGGGAAAGGGTGAACCTTCTTGCCCACATCCTCAATCCCCACCTGAATTCCAACAATTTTGTGCTTGATGAAGCCCTGCCCAGGGGCTTTTCCAACAAGGCTTTATCGATTGGGATCAACGGATTGGAAGGCGCATCGTTGAAGGGCGACCGACCCTTTCATCACCGACTGATTTTCGATAAGTTCGATCCTCATTTCACCGGTGGCCACCTCGCAACTGCAGGAAGCAGTTTTGACATCATATCTTGGGGTTGGTCGCTGGATCCTCAGCGGTCCGTTCAGGGTCGCACCCGCATCCGAACTTCTGTGGAACCCTTTGAAGTTCTCCACATCCATAACCAAAAGGACTGGAACACAGCCTGTCCGGATTTGGGAGATACCTGGATCAGCTATCCCGAGGCACCCAGGGATTCCACGGCCGCCGCGACGGGCCCCCAACCCTCTTTATGGGATGGTCAACTGGCGCTCAAGCCACTTCCAGGAGCAGGGAAGGTTGTTCCATGGGGAAATCCCGCGACCCAAACCATTCACATCCCCCTTCATCCCTATGACCCGGCTCACCATCCCACCCACAATGCGGTGGGCATTTCGGATGATGTCTGGCCCCAAGGCAGCAGGGTCATCCCGGAGTCTATGAATGGCAAATTGAATAACAAACTCTGCAACTCCCTTGCACCCTCCCCTTCCATCACGGACATTCCTTCAGTATTCCCTGCGAACTATGGCCAAATCGACACAGCAAGCGATCTGGTGCCCGGTGGCGGCATCCGCGTGAGCCCCTGGCACAACAGTGGCATCCTGCCCAACGACCCCAGCTACCTGCCCAGTGCCAGCGACACCCGCAATGACTGCCTCCGCAAGGAGGCCATCCTTGTGTTGCGCAATGCCAAGGTGGACCAAGTCGTGGACAATGCCTGCCCCAACACCAACCCGCCCGGGCTCCCCGTCCTTCCCACCAAACCTGCCATGGCCCTCCCCGATTTCAAGCAGGGGACGATTTCTTTCTACTTTAAGCCAGCCATGACCCCTCCGAATCCCGATACGCCACTGCATGTCCAAGGAAGAACCCTGTTCTTTGCACCCTTCATAATCGAGGACCAGGAAACTGAAAACAGGATCATGACCCAGGCTTCTCTGGCTTCCTATGTTGCCACAGCACCCCAACGCAAATGGTTTTCCGGACACATCAGGCTGGTCTGGGGCACCCTACATAACGCCTATTACGGCCAGACTAATTACAACGAGTTTTTGCTGTGCTACAACCAACCAGTGAGAATGGGTTCAGCTGGAACTGTTGTTCGTTGGCCCATGCTCCAAACGGTGGCCACTGCAGGTTGGCCAGGCTTTACTCAAAATGCAACGGTTGTCAATTTCCCAACAATGAATGGATTGACTATCTCGGGGAATGCAGGAAGCATTCCATGCAATCTGACGGGCATCTTCAGCACTCAAAGTTATCCAATCGCATACCCTGCCATTTCCCAAGCCCTTGGAGCTTCCACCCAAGGCGTGGATTACTCCCCCTACCCCTTCCCCAACGAAATGCTCCTCTTGGAGTGCCAGATCAACAAACTGGCATACATCCCACCGGATTCGGGAACCTTCGTGGGCCTCGGATC
Source organism: Planctomycetota bacterium (assembly GCA_050251015.1). Taxonomy (GTDB): domain Bacteria; phylum Planctomycetota; class JBFWNO01; order JBFWNO01; family JBFWNO01; genus JBFWNO01. The sequence continues at coordinate 4,012 of JBFWNO010000136.1, read as the reverse complement.
CACCTTGCCTCCCATGAAGAATGCTTCATGGGATTCGTGGAATGTTTCGGATGAACCATCGGCTTTGGCCAACTCTGCCAGTTACTTCAATGGAGCTGCCACACCCCTGCATTTATTCGACACCCGCGACCCAGCAAGGGCTGACTTCCACAATGTGCGGAAGGTCTTCATCATCGGCCCCCCCGTGGATATTTCCACCACTCCGGGAGACTCCTTCCGAGATGCCAACGGTTTCCATCAACCCTTGGTTGTACCGGGTCGCTGGAACCACTTCCTGATCGCCTGGCGCAACATGTGGAAACTCCTGGATAACACCACGGCGAACCACAAAGGTGGATGCCTTGCCGTATGGATCAATGGCACCTATCGCCGTTCAGTGCAAAGCAAGCAGATTGGCGGGATGTTTGTGATGCAGGACACCTCGTTGGTTTACAAAACACTGTCGACAAGTCCTGCCAACAACAACATGAAGGGATGGTGGGAAACCCCGTCCCTGAATACGAATAACCCCCAACAAACGGGCACGGCGGCCCCCAACAATTACAGCAACACTGAATATCTTGGCAAAACATGGTCCATTCCTTTTTCCATTCAAAGCATGGGCGTGTTGACAAGTGCCAACATGATTCGGCTCAGTGGATCCGTACCCATTCCACATCCAGGGGAAGTGGGTTTTGCAACCACCCCTAACGGCCATTTGCGCATCTATGATGTGTGTTCCAACTTTGGCTTCCACAAGATGATGGCTCCGGATGTCTGGCTATGGCTGCCTCCGAGACTGTACTTTGGATGCCAACCCCACGCGCAGACCGATCCCTTTGCTGTGGACTACCCCCACTTTTTCCCCACAGGCATCGCCTGGGGATCCTTTATGGACATTCAGGTCTTTGGGGCTCCAGCAAGTTCAATCATTCCTTCCCCGGGCGACGATGGCAGCTTCCGTCCCGACCTTCCAAATTTCAGCAGTTACAGCCCCTATTCAGGCTCGGCCCCCCTCGATATCGAACCTCTCCGTGTTTTGCGATCGCCCAAAACCAAGATCCTGGCTGTCAGACTCTCGGCCTATCTGCCGGAATTCAGCAAATTCTGGGATGAGCGCAATGCCTTGGTGGCCGGTCCGGATTCCTTCGATTGCCAAAGCTTGAAATGGTCCATTGAATGGAAGGGGATCACCCAGGATCAATTGATCCTGACTCAGGACCCCACTGTCACCTCCACACTGTCTTGGAGCGCGCCCTCCAAACTGGATGCCTCCACCAATTCCGATTTCGTGCTGAAAATGAATTTCACCGCCCCCGAGCCTGTATATTCCACGCCCATCGTTGAAACCCTGGAAATGATCCACACTCCGAGCGCTCCCCTCTTCCGCTCCTACCAAATCGACTGATTAAGGGCCGTTAGAATAGCCGGCATGTTCCGGCAACGCGGTTTTGTGCTCATCATCGTGGTGGCTGTCCTGGGGGTGCTGGGATTTCTGGCCGTGGAATTGGCCATGGTCAGCCAGACAAGCCGCCAGTTGAGCACCCGGCAACTGGATTTTATCCGGGCCCGGTTAGCCGCCCGATCAGGCCTCGAAAAGGTTTTGGTGGGCTTGAGGCTGAACGGTTGGAGGGGCACCTGGACAGGCCTTCCTTTTGAGAGACAGTTGGTCTGTGCCGGCGAGGACCGCAACCGCGATGGCATCCTCGACCCGTCCGAGGACAAGGATGCTGATTCAAGGCTGGACACCCTGATGTCCCTGGAAGAGGACCTGACCCCATCGATGGCCATGGCCGACGCACCGGGAGGCAACCAGAGCCTTGTGCTGGAAACAGGGGGAACGTCCCATGGGGTCACCTGGTGCGAGGACAGGGCGGACCCCACGTTGGCCGCCGTGGCCCAGATCCACACCCCCATGATGAACCTCAATGATGGCATCCTCAGCGGCTGGGGAGCCGAGGGAAGTCGCCTGGCCCTCAACCATAACCACAATTATTCTGCTGTCAGCAAGGACCACCCCTTCAATGTCCCCATCAGACGTTTTCTCAATGCCTGGGGCAACTACCACAAATATCGCGCCATGGTCCGCGACACCAAAACCTACAACTTCGATGGCAGCACCCCCAACGGCAAGATTGATGGAGCCGACAACCTGATGAATTCGGTTGTGGAGTCCGACAACCCCGCGTCACGCTTCGACTTCTTCAATCCCAGCGAGGATGAGCCCGAGGCCCTCCATCGCCAGGATGCGAACGGATTGGAGGTGTTCAAGGAAAGGCCGCTGGGTGACCTCCTCATCGAAGCCCGACCCATGATGGGGTACACCTCCCTGCAGGAGCCACTGGCCATCCTGGAAACCTACCTTCGCAGTTGGGTGGATATTCAGGGGCTATTGGCCACCACGGGTTCCTGGCACTATGCCGATGGATCTTCCATTCCGGCCCTGACGGACAACAAAATCGGGGAGATCCTTGCCGAATTTGCCTCCCTGGCGATGTTGGAGTCCGCAGCTTCACACAACCTTGACCGGGGGTTTGTGTTCCACATGGGGACCATCCCCCCCCGCCCGGCCTACGAGGCCTATGACAGGGCCGATGGAACGGGAATCAGCGACCCCCTTTCGTCCTATGATCCCTACAGGAGCCTGACGTTGGGCGAGTTCTCGCGCCATAAGGTGCACACCCGTTTCCGCTCGAACTACAGGGTGTACACCACGGCTGTCAGCCATGTGGACGTTAATCTAGCCCCAGAATCCGTCTTGACGGCTCTTTTTTATGCCCCGGGCCAGGTGTCGCTCGATGCCTACAACCCTAAACTCAGTCGGCTCGAAAGGGAGGAGGACTTCTCGGCTCTCACGCCCTACATGAGCGAGAACAACTGGTCTCATGCTGTGGTGTATGGAAACAGCCCCAGGGCCAAAAGGTATGCCCCCGGCCAACCCATCCTTTCGATGACGGAAAGCCTGCGCCTGGCCAAGGATGTGGCCGCCCGGAGAGCCAGCACCCCCTTCGGAGGACTCTCCGATCTCACCAGGCTGATCCGAGCCTGGCGCAAGGGATATGACGCCAGGGAACCATCCCTCTATGTGAGCCCCGCCCATCAATTCAACCCCGACAATTCCCCCGGGGTCCAGTATTACTACGATGTGTACCACGGTCACCGCAGGGTGCAGATGTTGAGCTACCTCATCAATCCCCACACCAACAACCCCGATGTGGTATGGGACCAGGCCCTGCCCCAGCCGGTGGACAACCTCAAGAACAGGATCGCCACCACTCTAACCACCGATGTGCTGCCGGCGGGATGGCATGACAGACGCTTCCTGTTTGCCAAGAACCTTCACGAGCAGTACCGCATGGGTCTCCAAGCCAAGACTCAATCAAGCCAATTCCAGATCAAGGTGCTGGGCTTGGTGCGTCAGGGCCCCAGGGAACCCAGGTCCAGCATCCGACTTTCCACCTCGGCCACGCCCTTCATCCACCTCAGCGCCGCCACCCAGAAGGAATGGAATGCCATCGCCCGCGATCCCATCACGGGCACCAGCACACTGGGCACCTCCTTTGTGAGTTACCCGGAGATGCCCGGCGTGGCACCCTGTGAATGGGACGGGCATATTGCCCTCATGCCCCAATCCAATATCTGCCGCAATGGGGAACGGCTGAAGCTCCGCGTGAATCTCAGTGGGTACAAGGTCAAACCCACCAATCCCTTCGACGGTTCCGGCAACCCCGTGGATGCCTGGCCCAAAGGTGAAAGGCTCCTTGCAGGGCCCTCCGACATGCCGGCACGGGGCAAGTTCCTGAATTCCCTGTTTCCGATTCCTAGCGGACCCATCACCTCACTCTTTCACAACTCTGCCTTTGATGTGTATTCCTCGTCCGACCTCCTCCCCGGAGGGGGAATCCGCATGAGCCCCCTGGTCAACAGCGACCGTCTGAGTGCCCTGCCGGGTGGAGACCGCCCCAACCGCATGGAATCCCTGCTGGTCTTGCGCAATGCCCTGATCTCCCAATCCGATGATAACGCCCTGCCC
>JBFWNO010000135.1:0-5767 GCA_050251015.1 Planctomycetota bacterium | reverse complement strand
GCGCGTTCCTCAAGGGCAAACATCTCGGGTTGGCGGGTCTTGTTGTGACCATACACGATGCAGGGAACAAGGCCTTTGGACCTGAGCTCGACGGCTTCGCGTGTGCCTTTGGAGGCGCGGGGGGTGAGTTGGATGGTGGGGTGTGACATGGGATCGCTCCTTACAAGTTTTCCGGATTACGTGGCCGCCTGGCCCGAGAGTTCGAACAGCGAACTGACACTCATGTTGGTGTGGACCCGCTTGATGGCTTCCGCCAGCAAGGGTGCCACACTCAAGGTCCTGAGTTTCCCCCCCAGGTCGCTGCCGCACGAGGGGATGGAGTTGGTGACAAAGATCTTCGATGTGGGGGCGGCCGTGAGGCGTTCGATCGCCTTGCCGCAGAACACAGCGTGGGAAGCGGCGAGCACCACCTCGGAGGCACCCGCCTCCATCACCACTCGGGCGGCCTCGCTGATACTGCCCCCCGTGGAGATCATGTCGTCGATGATCACAATCTGCTTGCCCCGGATGTCGCCGATGACGTTGGCCACCTCAATCTCGTCGGGGCCCTTCCGGCGCTTGTCGATCACAGCAAAATCGCCATGCAGGATGCGGGCATAAGCAAAGGCGCGCTTGGATGAACCCACGTCGGGGGCCAGCATGACCAATCGGTCGAAATTCAGCTTCTGGATGGCCTCCACAAAGACGGGGCTGGCGTAGAGGTGGTCGACGGGGATATCAAAGAAGCCCTGGATCTGGGCGGCATGCAAATCAATGGTGATCACTCTGTCGGCGCCGGCCTTCTCGATGAGGTTGGCCACCAACTTGGCCGTAATGGGCACTCGGCCCTCGTCCTTGCGGTCCTTACGGGCATACCCGAAATAGGGCACCACGGCAGTGATACGGTCAGCCGAGGCCCTCTTCATGGTGTCGATCAGGATCAGGAGCTCCATCAGGTTCTCGTTCACCGGGGGGCAGGTACTCTGCACGATGTAAACATCGGAACCACGGACATCGCTTTCGACCTTCACGTTGATCTCGCCATCCGGGAAACGACCCACATGGCTACGGGCCAGCTTCACACCCAATTCCCCCGCAATTTCCACAGCGAGGGCCGGGTCGGCATTGCCCGAAATGATCTGCATGTTGCGGAAACGGCTCATGAACGCCCCTCCTTCGGAACCACGGGCCTCGCAGGCACCCCCACCACCGTCACTCCGTCGTCGACATCACGACGGGCGGCCACAACGGCTCCAGCCCCCGTCTTGGAACCCCGGCCCACTTTCACGGGTGCCACCAACAGGGTACCGCTACCGATGAAGGAGCCATCACCAATATGGGTCTCATGTTTGTGCTTGCCGTCAAAGTTGCAGAAGACGGTGCCAGCCCCGATGTTGACGTCGCGGCCCAGGGTGGCGTCCCCAATGTAGCTCAAGTGCTTAGCCTTTGTATGGACACCAAAAGAAGAGTTCTTGACCTCGGTGAAGTTACCGACTTCGGCTCCCTCTGAAAGTCGAGTGCCAGGCCGAAGGTGCGAGAACGGACCGACTTCGCAGGCGGTCCCCACTTTCACGCCGCGGCGGATCACCGTGAACGGCAGGATGCGTGCACCCGGGGCGATTTCGACATCGGCTTCGATGAACGTGAGCGAAGGATCCTCGATGTGCACACCAGCCTCCAGATGCATGTCAATGATCCGATGGCGCAGGGCCTGGGTCATGGAGGCCAATTGCCGTGGGGTGTTCACTCCTTCGGCTTCCAGGGAATCCTGAGCCTTGACGACGGCCACGCTGAGGCCCTCCTGGGCCATGGCCCGGGGAACTTCGGTGAGGTAGTACTCCCCTTGGCTGTTGTTCTGCCCGAGAGCCTTGAGTCGCTGGGCCAAGCCTTTCACGGGAAGGAGATACATACCGGAATTGACCAGACCCACGGACTTTTCAGTCGCCGAGGCATCCTTCTCCTCGACAATCCTGTCGAGGAATCCCGCCTTGTTTAGAATCACCCGGCCATAGCCATGGGGGTTGGCCGGCTCGAAAGCCAGCACGGCCGCATCGGACTTGGTATGGATCAAGGCTTGGATCGTTTCAGTCCTGATGAGAGGGGCATCCCCGCAAAGCACTAAAAGAGTGTCGGCCTTCCTTGCATCAATAGTAGGAAGACATTGAAGCAGGGCATGTCCCGTTCCCAAACGCGGCTCCTGCAACACGGCATCCGCCACGGGTCCAAAGGCCTTGCTCACGGTGTCGGCACCATGACCCACCACCAGAACAGGTTTCTGGAGACCGGGCACTCCCTTCAGGGAATCCAAGATCCACTGGAGCAAAGGCTTACCCAACAGCGGCAAGAGGGGCTTCGGCTGCGCACTGCGCATCCTTTTGCTTTCGCCGGCGGCCAGGATGATGGGAAGGATGTTGTTCATGATTTGTGGTAACCCCGCTAGGACTCGAACCTAGACACTCAGAACCAAAATCTGATGTGCTACCAATTACACCACGGGGTTGAGTTGACCTATCTCAGGGCGCTCCTTAGACTTGTGCCTCTTGAAAGGGCCGAGCATTGTAGTCGTCTGCCCTTGCGATGGTCAATATCAGCCCTTCCGGCATGCACAGGGCTTAAAGTGAGGTTTATGCCCGCCTTTGCCCGCCTCCGTTCCAGTGCCGAGATCTCCAAGGTCTTCGCCTCAAGTCAACGGCTCCGGGGAGGTTTTGCCACACTTTTGTGGTCCCCCCGCACTACGGGCGAAACACGAATGGCGTTCTGTGTGCCCATGAAATGCGGCAACGCCGTCCGCCGCAACAGGATACGGAGGGTGCTCAGGGAGCTAGCCAGGCGTCACGCCGCTCTCCTGCCCCCCTCCGCGGATCTGGTCATTATCCCCTCCCCCGGAAGGGCCACATGGTCCACCCGGGAGCTGGACAAGGATTTTGAAAAACTGCTTCAGCGGGTGGGGGAATCAGGATCAGGAACGGGATCGGGGCCCCAGCCGCCGCGGGGATGACAGCGGCAGATTCTCCTGATTCCCAGCCAGAGGCCCCGGACCAGGCCGTGGACTCTGAGGGCCTCACCCATGTAGTCACTGCAACTAGGTTCAAAACGGCAACGATCCCCCAAAAGCGGGCTGATGCCCCACTTATAGACCCTCAGGAGCCCCTGGATAAGGGACATGACCGCTCTTGAAAACATACCCCATTGTATGGCTGATTTTTCACCCATTTCATGGCACAACCTTTGCACCCAACCACTCAACACCCCCCCAAAGGAACACGACCATGAACAACCCAACTCAACCCCGCCGCTCCCGCAAAGGCCAAGGCGCCACCGAATACGTGATCATTCTCGTTTTGGTGGCCATCGGATCGATCAGCGTCATCACCGTGTTCGGCGACCAACTGCGCGAACTCTTCAACGTGGGCACGCAACGCCTGCAGGGAAACACCTCCACCCAAGTCCAGCAATTCGATGCGACTGCTGACGTGCAGAAGTCCCTGAATAATTTCTAGCCGCAAATCCAATCTAAAGTAACCGTTCACCCAAATTGATGGCGGACACCCTCATTCAAACATCATCCACCGCTGGTTCGGGGATGTCGATGCTGTTGAAGGTCCTCCAGATCATGTCGCCATAGCGGCGCTTGAGCATCACATAGGCGGTGAGGGTAGAAATCAAGCTGGCAAAGACATAGCCGTAACCGAACGTTGCCGGCCCCAGGTGATAGGTCGCCACGGTCAGGAGTCCATTCAGTAAACAGAACAGGGCTGTCAGGAACAGGGCGACCTTGCGCACATCCAGATAGAGGACGATCAGGAGCAGCACAAGGAAGATCGCGTGCAGGAACACCGCAAGAAATGAAACCCGAAGGATGCCGATGCTTTCGGGCGGCAAACCCGTCAGGTGGGCAATCTGCTCACTGCAGGCCATGGCAATAAGACTCACAGCCCCTTGCACTTTCAGGAGTCGGGTGATCCCGTCATCCAGCGCCTTCCCCATGGCCTCATGACAAAACTGGATTTCCGGCAGGCTCCTCTGGGTCAACACCGCCGTGAAGAAATCATTGAAACGTCGGGCAAAATTGGTCTCCACCGTGATCAGGAACACCGTGAATGTCGGCACGATGCTGAGATAGGCGATAAACAGGGCCCTGTCATAGGTCGGGAAGGTGGGGAGCAGACCGATACTCACCGTGGCGACGGGCGACGACCAGAACACCAGCTTGTCGATCCAGATCCCCAGGTTGTAGAACCCCCCCACCAGGATGTGGATGGGATACTTTGAAAACGAACGGAAGACATCAATGCTCAGCAGCTTGTTGGAGGGAAACTCAACCAAGAGCCTGACGGCAAGAAAGGCCCAGATAGAGGCCTGGCCCAGCGCAAATCCAGCCATGTACCCCGTCAATCCATAATAGTGTCCGAGAACGATGCAACCCATCACACCCATCAGGCTGCCGATCAGGAAGGCTCGGATGATGGCAAAGTAACCGCTGGCCGCCGACAGAAAAATCATCACGTGCCAAATCAGGCAGACGAAGATAAAAATGGAGGCGGCAAATATCCTCACGGTCAGGGGCTCGTGCATGTAGGAAACCGCCGTGCCGGCGATCAGGCTGGAAATGAGGGCTACCAAGACGCCGGACGTCAGGAATCCTGGGGCCATGGCCTCGGTGTCCGAGACGTAGAGTCGGTCGGCGATGAGCCGGGTGATCACCATCTGCCAGAAGCCGGCAAAGACTAGGGATCCCATGTAACTGTAGGTCACCACTGTCCGGAATTTGACCAACTCGTGGCTCAAGGACTCGGGCGCCAGGGCAGACAGGAAAGCCAGGCATAACGTCGAGAGAAGCCATGGACCCGTCGAGACAACGGCCGAGAACACATAGGCCTGGGCAAAGCCCTTGAAGGTGCCTTTGTTCATCAGTCTTTCGAGGGTGAAGCCGATGCCTGCCATCAGTCCTCCTGCCCGCCCGCTTGGCGTTTGACAGCTTTCAAAGCGGCCATGTACGGGAGCTCCTCATAGATCTGCTGGTACCGCGCACTGACCTGCGTCTGCCGGTAATAGCGGCCGACACGGGCCCTGCCAGCCTCCACCATCCTGGCCCTCAAGGCCGGATCCGCCACCAACTTGAGGACAGCCTCAGCCACTCCTTCGTGGGATCCGATGGGAGCGATAAAGCCTGCACTTCCGAAGGCAGCATCGTGCCCTGGGTTTCCATCGGCCAGTTCCTTGCAGGAACCCACATCGGTGGAGACGAAGGGGACACCCGCCGCCAACCCCTCGAGCACCACCAGGGGCTGGCCCTCGCTGATGCTGGTGAGAACCTGGCAGGTGAGCTCGGGGAGATGGGCCTTCACATCCACCTTCCCTGTGAAGGTCATCGCATCCGAGAGGCCCAGCACACTGCTCAACGAAAGGCAATCCTGGAAATATTCCGGATCCTCGTCGGTGGGGCCTATCACCCTGAATTGCACATCTGGCCTGGCATCCCTGATGATGCGCGCCGCACGGATGAAAGTCTTGATGTCCTTGATCGGCACCACACGTCCGATCAGGGCCACCACAGGCTTGGCCGGAGCCTCCTCACGGTACAGCTTCCCGAAACTGTCAACATCGATGCCATTGGGTACCACCTCGATCTTGGAAGGATCAGCCCCGTCTCGGATCTGAAGGACTCGGTTGCCCTCGAAGAGGGTCAGGATCTTGTCGGCATGGAGATATGTGATCCTGCTAAGCGCAAGGAACATCTTCATCCACCTTTTCTTGTTGTAGCGTTCCTTCTTCTCGTAATCGAGCT
>JBFWNO010000134.1:0-6059 GCA_050251015.1 Planctomycetota bacterium | reverse complement strand
CCCCATTCAGGGGGAGGCATCGCCAAGTGGTAAGGCAAGGGTTTGCAAAACCCTCACCCCCGGTTCAAATCCGGGTGCCTCCTCCAATTTTCGCTTCACGATGTTGGGCGCAGCATGCTGCGCCCCTACAATGAAACCATGCTTGTGCGTTGGCTTGCTGAACATCCCATCTTGTCCACCTTATTGGGGGTGATGCTGGGGTCCCTCCTGTGGATCCTGGTGAAATCCGTTGTAAGGGCACCCCTTGTGGGTGCCCGGCAAGAGGGCCACCACACCAAAAAAAACAACTACACACAGCGTGTATGGGACGAATGGAAGGAGTTCGGTGAACTCCTGGGCGAGATCGTCTGGTGGATCATAGCCGGATCTGCTTTTTTAGTGATCGGGGGACTGATCTGGATTTTTGTGCTCAGGCGTCAGGATCTTCTGGGGAAGAAAAGAGAGGGAAATTCATTCTGGGAAACCCCCAAGCCCCTTGAATTTTCCCTCCGGCGTCACGTGCGGCAGTACTGATGCACGTCCTGGGCCTGAGTTTCAATTACCACGACAGTGCCGCCTGCCTGGTATCGAACGGAAAAATCGTGGCCGCCTGCGAGGAGGAGCGTTTCAGCCGCAGGAAGCACGACAGCGCCTATCCCCGGGGAGCCATCGAATTCTGCCTGAAGGAAGGCGGCATCGGCGTGCCGGATCTCGACCACATCGTCTTCTACGAAAAACCCCTGGTGAAGTTCGACCGCATCCTCCGGGTCACCCTTTCGGAATGGCCCAGAGCCCTACCTCTTTTTGCCGACAGCACAAGGCAATGGATGCGAGGCAAGATCTTTGTGCTGGGCGAGATCAAGAAACAAACGGGCTTCCGCAAGCCCGTGCTCACGGTCCCCCACCACAGCGCCCATGCCGCCAGCGCCTATTACCCCAGCGGCTTCGAGAGCGCCGCCATCCTCACCATGGACGGCGTGGGCGAATGGACAACCACGGCCATCGGACACGGCAAGGGCCCGCGCTTCGAGACCCTCAGGGAGATCCGTTTCCCCCATTCCATCGGCCTGTTCTACAGCGCGCTCACGGCCTACCTCGGATTCAAGGTCAACGACGCCGAATGGAAGGTGATGGGTCTGGCTCCCTATGGCAAACCCACCCTTCTGGAGAAGTTCCGCAAGCTGGTGCAGCAGCGTCCTGATGGGTCTTTCCGCTTCGACCTCAGCTATTTCTCGCATCCCTGGAGTCGCCGGAGCATGATCACCCGGCGCTGGGAGGAGCTTTTTGGCGCCCCCCCCCGGGCCCGCGAGACGGAGCTCACCGACTTCCACAGGGACCTTGCTGCCAGCGGCCAGGCCCTCGCGGAGGAGCTCATCCTGGGCGTGGCCCGTGAGGCCCGCAGGCTCACCGGTGAAAAACGCCTCTGCATTGGTGGTGGCGTGGGGCTCAACTGTGTGGCCAACTGGAAGATCCAAAGCGAGGGGATCTTCGACGAAGTCTTCATCCAGCCGGGTGCCGGGGATGATGGCGGAGCCCTTGGCGCCGCCTGCCTCGTCTCCCACGGCATCCTGGGGGAACCGCGGCCCGGGCCCATGGACCACGCCTTCTTCGGACCCTCGTGGTCGGACGACGAAATACGCGCCTTCGCCCGTTCGCGTTCACTCCCTCACCAGTCTTTCAACAATGAGTCCCTGGTGAAATGGACGGCGGAGCAGATCGCCAAGGGCGAGGTGGTGGGGTTCTTCCAGGGCCGCCAGGAATTCGGGCCACGGTCGCTGGGTCACCGGAGCCTGCTGGCCCATCCGGGCATGCCCGGCATGAAAGACAAGATCAACGCCAAGGTGAAGTACCGCGAGGCCTTCCGCCCCTTCGCGCCTGCCGTGCAGGCCGAGAAGGCCCATCTTTATTTCGACATGCCCGAGGGCCTCAAGATCCCCTACATGCTGATGACGCCCCAGGTCCGCCCCGCCTGGCGCGAGCGCCTTTCAGCCATCACCCACGCCGACGGTTCCGCCAGGGTCCAAACGGTGGACAAGAAGGTGGATCCCCTCTTTCATGCCCTACTTGGCGCCGTGGAGCAGCAAACGGGGGCTGCCGTGCTTCTGAACACCAGCTTCAATGTCAGGGGCGAACCCCTGGTCACCAGCCCGGGCGATGCCTGGGACTGCTATGTGCGCTCCGGGATCGATGTGCTGGTGATGGGAACATTGGCATTCACCCAAAAGCCGGCTACAGTGGATCACGAGGCCGCGCTCAGGCATAGCGTGTCCTTGGAGGCGTAGCCGATGTCATCCCCCAACCAACAGAATCCCCAGGACGATCTCGGCTCCCAAAGCTTGGTGAAGGATTTCCTGGCCTTCCTCAAGGAAGAGAAGATCTGGTGGATCCTCCCCCTTGTGGTGGTCTTGGCCCTTTTGGGGCTCCTGGCCTTCGCCGCCGGCAGTGCCGGACCCCTGGCGCCCTTCCTCTACCCCTTCGCTTGAACGCGATATGTTCTGTGTAGGGGCGGCCCTTGTGGCCGCCCTCCAATTCAGGGCACCCACAAGGGGCGCCCCTACAACGGACAAATCAATTATTCCGGCGATCCGCCGGTGATGTCGTACACCCAGCTGAAATCAGCGGGGGCATCCGACAGGATCTCGGCGGGCTTGAAATACAGCTTGAGTTCGCGCTTGGCGCTTTCGGGGCTGTCGGATCCATGGATCAGGTTGTAGGCCCGGCTGACGGCGAAATCCCCGCGGATGGTGCCCGCTTCAGCGTTGGCCCCGAAGGTGGCTCCCACCAGCTTGCGGCACACCGCGACGGCCCCCACTCCCCTCACCGCCATCACCACCACGGGTCCCCGGGTGATGAAATTCAGGAGGCTGGGGTAGAAGGGCTTGCCCTTGTGCTCGGCGTAATGGGTCTGGGCCATGGCCTTGGAGATCTTGAAGAGCTTCACGCCGGCCACCTGCAGACCCATGTCCTCGAAGCGGGAGATGAAGCGACCGATCATCCTGCGGGCCACGCCGTCGGGTTTGATGATGATGAGGGTGGTTTCCATGAAAGGCTCCTGACAGTTAGAAGGTGACTCGGCGGTTGCCGATGGCATTCACGACGGCCAGCACCAATGTGGCCGTGGCAAAGGCATAGAGGATGTAAAGAAGAGTCTCATGAAACGCCCCCTTCGACGGATCATGCTCAATGGCATCCGTCCACAGGAAGGTCAAGGTGAGACAAAGCAGGGCCGAGGCTCCGGCCAAAATGCCCATGCGGGTGGAGGAACGGATCTGTTTCTCAAGAATATCCAGATCTTTTTCTTCCAAGGCATGCCCGATGTTGCCGCAGGCGTCGCAGGAAAAGCTATCGGTGATTTCCCTGAGATCCTGGGCATGGATCTTTCCACACACCAGACATTCAAGATGGGTTTTCACAATGCGTCTCCTCCGAAAAGTCTTGCAGGACAGAAGGTTACGATGATGTCCATCCCAATGTCAAGTGCCGGACATGATCCGCGAAAGCCCCTCGGCAAAGCCTGAAATCTGCCTCGTGTCGCATTCATGAAAGAGGGGCCAACCCCTCTTTTTCACACTGGCCGAGGTGGTGCCACCCAGGGTTAATAGCAGGGGCCGATCGCCCCCCTTCCACACGCGGGACAATCGTTCCACGGCCGAGGGGGATGCCAGGCACACGGCCCCGAAGGAGGGCATCCCGGCCTGCACCTGCTCAAGGGCCCCCTCAGGTAGGACGTTCCTATAAACCTGGAACTCCTCGACGGCCATTCCGGCCTGACGGGCTTCATGGACTCCAGCAGAAGGTTTGTCGCCCTTGGCCAAAACCACGCGCCTGACCCCCCTTTCCCTGAGCTCATGAAAAAGCGCTAGGGCCCCATCATGACCTGTGACCTCGGGTTGCCAACCCAAGACACGCATGGCGTCTGCCGTGACCTGACCCACGCAGGCCACAGGTGGCCTGCGCTCCGTCCCCAAACCCCGCAAGGCGCTGTGGAGCCCTTTCGCTCCTGCTTGCGAGAGCACAGCCAGCCAACCCTCACAAATCGGCGTCACGGCCTGCCAAAGACCGGGACACTCGACAGACTGAGTTGACGTCAAAGGAATCTGCACAAAATCCACTCCCTGGCGGCAGAGTGCGGCCAGTTCAGGGATCTCCCTCCAAGGCCTCTGAAATGTGAGAAGGACTTTCAGCGTGGTCAAAATCGACCTTTCTTGCCCTTAGTATAGTCGTCACCCTACAATGCCCCCATGACGGACGCCCGGCCTTCTCCCGATTCCCTCCTTCGTCTCTTGGTCATCCTTGTGGCCGTGTTGTTTCTGGGCGTTGGAGCCATGGGCTTTTATTGGATCGGGAAGACCTCCCACACTCCTGACACTTCGGCGTCGAGCACCATTCCCGGCAGCCTGCTCTATGACCGTCTCCACGAACTCGACTCCAAGATCCTCAAGCTGGAAGGTGCCTTGGATGGCCGCGACAGAGAACTCCAGTCGATGGCCGGCCAACTTCAACAACTTCAGGAATCGATTGCCGTCGTGAAGGCCAAGGCCGAAAGTGCTCCGCAGGGAGTCACCATGGCCGATCTCAAACCCCTGGCCGACCAGGTGACATCCCTCTCGGCCCAATTGGCCTCCCTGTCCACCCAGGCCCCCTCTCCGGCTGCCAGCACCGACACAACCAAGATGGATCCTCCGCCGGCTCCCGTTCTTCCCACCGACACACCCGAAGCCCTTGAGCGCCAAGCCAAGAGCTACTTCGAGCGCATCCGGCCCAAGTTCCAGGAGGCCATCGACAGGCATCGCTATGACGATGCCCGTTGGCTGATGATGAACTTCCCCAAGAGACTCCTCAACACACCCACCGGCGAGCGAGTCCAGGCCATGGCAGCCCAAGTGTCCGAGCAGATGTGGGCTGATTACCGCAACCTGGAGAAAATGGCCGAGGATTACGCCGCCAAGGGCAAGATCTTTGACGCCATCGAGCTCCTCAAAGCCGTGCCCCAGCGCTTCCCCGGGCAGGCCGACATCCTGGCCCGCTCCAAAGACTTGATGGTCAAGCTCCAAGATGAGCGGGAGCGGATGAAAGACGGTTCCTCCCAGGCCCCTGCGGCGGATGATGCCGAGGTCGCGGCACTCATCGAGCAGATGGGCGATGAGGACCCCAAGAAGGTCAAGGAAGCCAAGATGAAGCTCAAGGATGTGGGACTCAGGGGTTTGGGGCAGATCCGCAAGGCCACCGTTCACGACAATCCCAGGGTCCGCTGGGGCGCCGTGACCTTGTTGGGCCAGTTTTCAGACAGCCAGAGTGAAGATACCCTGATCAGTGCCCTGCGCGATAAGGATGCCCAGGTCCGTTTCAGCGCCCTGGAGGCCCTCAGAAAGCTGGGCAGTTACAAGGCCATCGACGAGATCGTGAAAGTCGCCGCGGACGAGGATTTCAAGCTGGCGGAACAGGCCGTGAGAACCTTTGAAAGCATCCTCAAGCACAGTGTGCTCTTGGGTAACACGGAAATCACCAAGGACAACATCCGTCCGGTGCAGGAATCGATGGCGATCTACTGGGAACGCAACCGCAAAAAATACATGGACAGCGAGGCCGAGGCTCCCAAGCCTGGTGAGTAGAGGCCGCCATCGGTCTTGTCAGTACTTGGACTCCGCTGTGAAGTCGCATTTCAAGACAATATCTTTTCGGAATTTGATCTGGGACTTGTACTCACCATTGACCATCCCGGGAGGTGCGCTCACCATTTCAGAATACTGGGTCATGATGTTCACATTCTGATTCTCGGTTAGGGCTCCTTTGATACTGACATTCCCGACCTTGGCATCCGTCTCATTGACGAGGTCGCATTGGAAATCCGACGCCCCACTGAATTCATTCGCAATCTTGAGCATGTCATTATTGAAAGTGGCCTGAAAAACTGGCAACGAAGGAGCCGCACCCAGCAGACTCGAAAAAGCGAAGTTGAAAACATTGGGCTGAACGGCCCATCCCGAAAGGGAAGTCAGCTTCTGTTTCTTGGCTTCAAATCGTACGGCCGCTTCCAATTGGGACTTGAACTTTTTCAGGGCGGCCGGATTCAAAGGGGC
>JBFWNO010000133.1:0-6214 GCA_050251015.1 Planctomycetota bacterium | reverse complement strand
GCCTTGCCTTGGAATCGGCACGTGTGGATTCCTTGGATAAGGTGCGTTCGGCGAGCCAGCCCCTTGTGGGATTCAGCGAAGAGATGGGGCGAAACAAGGCCCGCGTGCACGCTTTTCTGATGGAGCATTTCTATCGTCATCACAAGGTCCAGCGCATGGCGGTGAGGGCGCGTGAAGTGTTGTTCAAGTTGTTCGAGACCTTCTGCAAGCACCCTGAGGCTTTGCCTGCGGCTCATCAGGACAATTGCCGTCGCTTTGGCAAGGAAAGGGCCGTCTGCGATTACATCGCCGGCATGACCGACCGATTTGCCCTTGAGGAAGTGGCCCAGATCAGTTCTCTGCGCCCATGATGCGGTTCGTGCTCACGAGCGGGGCGAAATCCCGACTCACTGCGGACATTGTGAAGCCTGTCACTGTGGGCCGAGATGCAACCTGCACCTTGGTGGTTCCCGACGTACGCATTTCCCGTCAGCATTGCGTGATCGAGGAAAGTGAAGGGCGCCTGATGCTGACGGACACATCCTCCAACGGCACCCGCGTCAATGGCCGCCTGGTGAAGGAAACGGCGCTGGAAGCTGGCGACTCCATTCAGCTTGCTGCCGGCGTGGAGGGTGTGATCGAGGAGGTCCCGGCCACGGGGCGGGAATCGCCTTTCGAAACATGGGCCTTGGGTGCAGCACTTCCGAGGCTCCATGTGGGTATGGAAGAGCTCTCAAAGGGGATGGAGGACCTCACCAACTATCTTCAGGCGCTTCAACTTTGTCAGACAGGACAGGATGTGGTCAGGGCGGTGTCGGCTTACCTGGGTTCCAGGGTGCTTCATGACAGGCTGGCTTTGGTGATAGGAGCCGGGTGCACCCGCGTGATTCATAAGGATTACGGGGCCCTGGCCAAAAAATGGGAGGGGTTGCCGTTGAGCCTCACGCTGGTGAGGGAGGCCATGGGAGGTGCTCGGGCCGTTTTGGCACGATCCAGCGGAGAGCTCTCTGACAGCCACAGTGCCGATGTCTCCCGCATTTCGAGCGCATTGGCTGTGGCCATTCCCGATGCCAGTGGCGGAGCCTTGTCGGCTCTTTATGTCGACCGGCTGGGCGAGAGCGCTAGCCTGGGTGAAAGAGACCTGCAAGAGTGCGCTCGTGCCGCCCTAGCCTTGGGACCGGCGCTCGAGGCGGCATTGCTGAGGGATAAATTGGCCAAGTCTCAAGGGGTCGGTGACTTCGTCGGCTCGTGCAAGGCTGTTGTCGCTCTGCGTGAAACCTTGGCCAAGGTTTCCAGGGTCGATAGTCCCGTGGTGATCGAGGGGACTTCAGGTTCGGGTCGTCGGCATGCCGCGAGGCTGATCCACGATCGTTCCGCCCGATGGAGGGCGCCATGGGTTTGCGTGGACGCGGCCACCCTGACTCCGGAACTCGGGCCCAGCGAGCTCTTTGGCCATGTGAAGGGAGCCTTTACCGGGGCCTCTGCTGACAGGGAAGGGGCTTTTGCAAGGGCGGCGGGTGGGACTCTGGTGCTCGAGCACCTCGATGAGGCGCTACCCGAAGTGCAGGCCCTGCTCCTTCGGGTCCTGGATGCCGCAGCCATTCGTCCCGTGGGTTCGAACTCCGACGTGGCGCTGGATGTCCGGCTCTTGTGCACGGTCACCCGTCCCTTGGACGCGTTGGTGTCGGAGGGGTCCTTTCGTCAGGATCTCCTTCACAGAGTTCAGGTGCTGAAAGTCAAGGTCCCGTCCTTGACTGAGCGGATGGCCGACTTCAACGAGTTGTGTTTCCTTTTGATCGAGGAGGTAGCCCGCCGTCTTGGTAGGCCTGTTCCTTTGGCAGGCGAGGGTTTCCTGGAATCCCTGGCGGCACGTGAATGGCCCGGCGGCGTGAGGGAACTTCGGAACCATCTTGAAAAGTTGCTGGTGCTCTCGGAGGGTGCTACGCTACGGCCTGAAACGTCGGACGCCCAACCCGGTGACCTGACTCTGGATGCGGCCACCTTGGCCCATATCCGCAGGGTCTTGGCTTTGGCCGGGGGCAACAAAAGCCGGGCGGCAGAGTTGCTGGGCATCGACCGATCCACCCTGTATGCAAAGCTCAAGGAGATCTGAGTGAACCTCAATACCATTCGCTTCATTTTCATGGCCCTTTGTGTGGGCGCGGGCTTGATGGTGGCCCTGATGTATGCGGATCCCTCAGACCCTCTGGGAGCGGCAACTCAGGGTGGATTGGTGGGCCTTTTTGCCGGTTTGTTGGCAGTCAGCGTAGAAATCATCCTGAGTCGCCGCATGGCCAGCCTGATTCCCTCGGTGCTCCTGGGGCTGTTTCTGGCAGCCCTGTCGACGGCGCTCACCGAAAGCTTCCTTGGTTTGTTTCCTTGGTATAGGGAGTTGGTGAAGTATGAGATGGCACCCCTTCTTATCTGGCTTCTCTACAGTTATATCTTTGTGTTGTTTGTCATCCAGACCCGCGGCGCCTTCCGTCTTTCGATTCCTTATGTGGAGTTCAAGCGGCAAGGCCGCGGCAATCGTCCGTTCGTCGTGGATTCCTCGGCGCTGATTGACGGACGCATCATGGACTTGATGAAGAGCCCATTGTCAGACAGAGCTCTCGTGCTTCCCCGTTTTGTTTTGGAAGAGGTGCAATCCTTGGCCGATAATTCCGACAAGTTGGTGAGAGCGAAGGGCCGGCGCGGCTTGGAAGTGGCCCAGGCCTTAAAGACCCTTCCGGATCTCAAGGTGGATGTTACAGCGTTGAGTCAGGGCCAGAAGGTGGATGCGGCACTACTCGAGTTGTGTCATCGCAGAGACGGCATTCTTCTGACCACCGATTTCAATCTGACCCAGGTGGCCTCGCTTCAGGGTGTGGAGTGCGTCAACCTCCACGAGATTTCCAAGGCACTCAAGAGGGTGCATATTCCAGGGGAAGTGCTGGAAGTGGAGTTGGTCAAGCCAGGCCAGGAGGAGGCCCAGGGTGTGGGATACCTCGATGACGGCACAATGGTGGTGGTGGACCGCGGTCGTGACAAGATAGGAAAAAAAATCTCAGTGAAGGTCACGGGTCATCTTCAAACCAGTGCTGGGCGTTTGGTATTCGCCCGCGCAGAATCCGACGTTCCAACCTGATGGAGTGCGTGGCCCTGGTCCCTGCGGCTGGCATGGGAACCCGCATGGGGGCTCGCAAGGCCTATCTTAGTCACCAAGGAAAGCCCCTCTTGGGACTCACCCTTGAGGTACTGGCAAGGGTGCCTGAAATCACCCGTGTGGTGGTGGCCCTGCAGGAAAAGGATCTGGATCTATGGAATGCTGCCCCCCTTTGGCCCAAGGGCGATCCGCGTCCATGCAAGGTGGTGAAAGGGGGGGCCACAAGGGCCCACAGTGTGATGGCGGCATTTCAAGCCGCTGTTTCCGATGTGAGCGCAGAGTTTTTGGTTGTAATACACGATGCGGCAAGACCTTTTGCCAATGGAAAACAAATATCGGAAATTATTTCGCATGCCAAGGAGGGTGTTGCGGCCGCCAGTGCCATGGATGTTGTAGATACGATCAAGGAAGTAATGGGAGATGGCAATATTCGGACCTTAGAGCGCGCCAGACTTAAGGCCGTGCAAACACCCCAAGTCATTCATTCCAGGGATTTTCATAGGGGCCTGGAACAGTGGGTTTCCTCGGGATTTCCACCAATTACAGACGATCTTCAGCTTGTGGAGGGTTGTGGCGTGAGGGTGGTTCTATTGCCAGGCGACCCTCAGAATATCAAGGTGACGTACCCTCAAGATTTACGGGTCAAAAACACACGTGAATAAAGTTAAAGCTGAATGAACTGCCAGAATTGCGGATCTTTTCAGGTGAATTTATTTGGAATCCTGCCGATAATACAAACGAAGTCCTGCTTCAAAGCTGCATAACAAAAAAAACGGGCAGGCCAAAAAACAAGGAGTGACGATGAGAAAGTTCTGGATGCTGGGCCTGTTTGGTGGGGCCCTGATGTCGGTGGCCACCGCGGATCTCAGCGGGGGTGCCGTCACCACCAAATTGAAGGGTATTGAAATCGGCGGTGAAGTGCGGGCCCGATACACGCACAACACGCCTGACTACTACGATCAAGCCACACACGCCGGGATCACCCGCGGCAGGACTGAGTCGGATGACTCCGGGATGCTCCGCACCCGCCTGCGCGCCGACCTGGATGCCGGCGACAATGTGAAGGGCACCATTGAACTGCAAGGCGTGCACGTCAACGGCGCCACCGCTGTGGGTGTCGATGACGGCACTGTCACGGTGCGTCAGGGCTACCTGTTCGCCAGTGACCTTATGGGCCAACCTCTTGACCTCAAGGTCGGCCGCATGGCCCTGTGGTATGGCAATGGCGACCTGCTCTCCTCGAGCGACTGGGCCAACGCCTCGCACCACTTTGACGGTGCCGTGCTTTCGTTCCGCGCCAATGACAAGACCAAGATCGACCTTGGCTATGCCGAGCTCGTCAATGGTGATGTGAATGACGGCGGAGCGCTTGGTTCAGTGAGCGGAAGCGGCGGTCTCTATCCCGCACGCGTCGCTGGAACCGCCTCGGATCCCGATGAAGACTACGATATCTACTGGCTGTGGCTGACCAGCAAGATCACCGACGAGTTCACTGCCGATGTGTATGACATCATGGAATACGACGGTGAAAACGATTACCGTGGCGAAACACTCTACGCCTATGCCAGTGACAACTGGAATGGTGGCAGCCAGGCGACAGCCTTGGATGTGCACCAAGGTCACCTCAAGCGTCATACCTCGGGCTTCCAGCTCAACTATGACAATGGTGATTTCTATGGCAACGCACAGTGGAATGGTCAGTGGGGCAGGTTGGCCACCGACCAGATCCGTGCCTGGGGCTATGCCGCCCATGTCGGTATGCGCTTCGACAAGGAAGGTGCAAACCACGATGCCAGCGTCGGAATCCGCGAGGCTTCCGGTGAAAGCGATCCGAACGACCAAGAGTCCACGAGGTTCCGTCCCCTGTTCTCGGGGTCTTCCCATGGATACAACGGTATCCAGGACATGGTTGGCTGGACAAACAGCACGGCTGTGTTCGCCAAGTATGGTTTCAACCCCATGGACAAGTTGCGGCTGACCACAACCTGGACCAAGTTTGAGCGCCATGACATGGATGACTCTTGGTATACGGACGCTGGTGCGGTCCTCCGCACGGGTGCTGGCTTCGACGCCAACAATCCGGATCCCAAGATGGGGACATCTGGTAGCTCTGACATCGGTCACGAGATCGACTTCGTGCTGAACTACACGCACAGCGACTTCCTGGACTTTGAAGCTGGCTTCAGCCACTTCTTCCAGGGCCGTCTGGCACTCGACACAGCCGACACGTCGGATGCCGAGTTCACCTATGTGCAAGCTCGCCTGCGCTTCTAAGCAGCAAGAAGCCAGAACGTCATTCCGAAGCCGCTTCCCCACACGGGAAGCGGCTTTTTTTTGGCGTATAATCAACGCGATCAAAAGGGGAATTTGTGAAGACATTTTGGATGTTGGGATTGTTTGGTGGAGCCTTGTGGGCGGGAGCCGAGCTCGGGGCTGGTGAAGTGACCACGGTGTTGAAGGGCCTTGAGATCGGCGGTGAGGTCAGGGCCCGGTATACCCATCTGGCGCCAGATTACTACGATGGGCCCACGGGAACCGGCATCACTCGCGGGAAGTATGAGTCGGATGACACGGGAATCCTTCGCACGAGGCTCCGAGCCGATCTTACGGCCCTTGATAACCTGAAGGGATGCATTGAACTTCAAGATACCCACACCAATGGTGCCACAGCCGTGGGCACCGATGATGGGGGTGTCACCTTGCGTCAGGGTTATCTCTTTCTCAGCGATATCACGGGCAGGCCCCTGGATCTCAAGGTGGGGCGTTACACATTGAAATACGGCAATGGCGACCTCATGTGCTCCGGTGATTGGGGCAATGCTTCACGGCACTTTGACGGCGCCATCCTCACCTATAGATGTGATGAGCGCACAAAAATTGACCTTGGGTATGCCGAATTGGTCAACGGCGATGTGAACGATGATGGCACGGCTGACACCAATAGCGGGGCTGGTGTGAATGTGCTGTATCCAGGCCGCACCGCGGGCACGGCTTCGGATCCGGATGAGGACTATGACATCTATTGGCTGTGGTTGACCACCAAAATCGGCAATGAAACGACGGTGGATGCCTACGATATCTTGGAATACG
>JBFWNO010000132.1:0-6383 GCA_050251015.1 Planctomycetota bacterium | reverse complement strand
ACGTTCGCACCCGACTTCTTGACGAGGCCGACATCAACAAGATTCGTGAGGAATACGAACTGATGGGCCAGCTTGAAAAAGAAACCAAGCAACGCGAGAAAGAGGAGAAGAAGCGTGAAATCGAGGAGCGCACCGAGGAGATGATGGAAGACGAGGAGCGCCTCCTGAATCTCAGTGCCACGCGATGGGAGCAGGAAGGCCAGGAGATCCGGCGCCGTGGAGAAGAGGCCGGATTGGATGCCGATGCGATTGATTTCGAAGTGGCCAGCACTATCAAGTGCCGCCGCGAGATGTTCATGCTTCTCATGGCTCTCGAGTCCTATCATGCACGTCATGAGAAATACCCCGACATCAAGGAAGGTCTCGACCCCCTCTATCGCAAGGGTCCCGACGAGATGCCGCCCATCCTGCTGTTCCGCAGTGTGGACCCCTGGGGAGGTGATTATCAGTACGGCATTGCCGACGGACGCCCTGTGGTGAGGTCCTTCGGCGCCGACAGAAAGCCGGGGGGCATGGGCATCGATGATGATCTCGAGATGTCCCTCCAACGCTGATGCACCCCGACGTACTGCTCTTGCACCTGGGAAGAGGTCTTCTCAGGAAGAAGGATGTCGAGGATGCCCGTCTGCTCCAGGACAAGACGGGTCAAACTCTGGAAAAGATCCTTCTCGATAAGGGTCTGGTCAGCGAGGATCAGAACCTTCGGGGATACGCTGAGGTGTTCGGCCTGGATTACATCCCCCAGTTTGGCAGGCAACGGATGCCCGAGGCCTTTGTGGCCAAAGTTCCTGCGGCCTTCTGCCGGATGCATGGCGTGTGCGGAGTGGATGTCCGTGATGGGGTGTTCCGTGTGGCCTGTTCCAATCCCATCGAACTGACCGCCGTCGACGAGGTGGCGCGCAGGCTCAATGCCGAGGTTGAACTTGTCTTGGCGCCGCGTGACGAGATCATTTCGCTCATCAACCGTTCGTATGCCAGTGATTCCGAAGTCGTTGACGAGATGCTTGAAGGCCTCGACGAGAAGGAATTCGGGAACATTGCCAACGAAGTGGAACTGACAGAGGATCTCTTGGATGTGGCGAACAAGGCGCCCATCATCAAGCTCGTCAATATGATCCTATTCAACGCCATCAAGCTCAGGGCCAGTGACGTTCACATCCAGCCTTACGAAGAGAAAATCCAGATCCGTTACAGGATCGACGGTGTCCTCTACGACATGGCATCTCCGCCGAAAAAATTGCAGGATGCCATCATTTCCAGGATCAAAGTCATGGGACGCATGGACATCGCCGAACGACGAGTCCCCCAGGACGGGGGGGCCTCGATTCGGGTGGGCAACAAGGATGTGGACCTGCGTATCAGCACGGTGCCCACCTTCTACGGTGAGCGAGTGGTCTTCCGTATCCAAGACAAGAGTTCCAATGTTTACCAGCTGGACAGGATCGGGTTGTCGCCCCTCATGCATGCCCAGCTCTCGAAGTTTGTGGAATATGAACACGGCATCATCCTGGTGACAGGTCCCACCGGATCAGGTAAAACCACAACACTCTATAGTTGTCTGTCCAAAATCAACGATACGGAAAACAACATCATCACCATCGAAGACCCTGTGGAGTATCAGCTCCGAGGGATCTCACAGATCGAGGTGGCCAACAAGAAGGGGCTCACGTTCGCCACGGGTCTCCGGAGCATCCTGCGCCAGGACCCCGACATCATCATGGTGGGTGAAATCCGTGATAGGGAAACTGCCAACATTGCCATTGAAAGCGCCCTCACGGGTCACTTGGTGCTTTCCACTGTTCACACCAACGATGCGGCCGGTGCCGTGACACGTCTGATTGAGCTCGGAGTCGAGCCCTTCCTGGTGGCGTCCTCGGTCCTCTGCATCGCGGCCCAAAGGCTTGTAAGGGTGATCTGCCCTTCATGTCGTGTGGCCGTGGACCCCGATCCTGCGGTACTCAAGGCTGTCGGTGCCAGTCTGAAGGACATCCCCGGGGGCAAACTTTACCAGGGAACCGGATGTGGCGACTGCATGAACACCGGTTACATGGGCCGGACAGGGATCTACGAGCTCTTCCCGATGACAGATTCTGTGAGGGAACTTGTGATGCAACGGGCCAGTTCCGCCCAGATCAAACGGATGGCGATCGAACGCAGTGGCATGAGAACGCTCAGGCAGGATGGTGTTGATAAAGCTCTCCAGGGTGTGACCACCATTGAGGAAGTGCTGAAGAAGACACAGATCGACGAGATGTGACATGCCCGTCTACGAGTTTGATGCCCTGAATTCCGGGGGTGAGGCTCTCACCGATATCATCACGGCCGATACCCCGCGTGATGCACGTGAACGCCTTCGCAAGAGGGGTTTGCACGTCACGCGTATCGAGATTGTCAAGGAGCTGGCCAAAAAGGAGACGCGAAGCGCTGTTTCTGGTGCCGTATCGGCCGGCAGGGCGCGTTCGGAGCTCTTGATGGTGACCCAACAGTTTGCCACTCTCTTGAAGGCCGGGATTCCCCTCAGTGATGCACTGAAGGCTCTGGTGGACCAAATTGAAAACCGTCATCTGGAAACCGTGTTCCGTGACCTGAGTGAAAAGGTCAACGGAGGCTCGTCACTGGCCCAGGCCATGGAGTCTCACCCCGACATTTTCTCCTCGCTCTACCGTCACATGGTCAAGACGGGTGAGGCTTCAGGCACCCTGGCCACGGTCTTAGCCAGGGTTGCGGATTTTTCTAGGAAACGCAACCGCATTTCCAAGAAAGTGCAGGGGGCCCTTGTGTACCCCCTCATTATCGTGGGAGTCGGTCTGGTCATTTTCCTCTTCCTGATGTTGTTCGCGATGCCCAATATCACGGAACTGTTCAAGAAGCAAAAGCTGGAATTGCCCCTGATCACACGTTTTTATATGGGAGTCTCCGACCTCCTTTCCAACTGGTGGCCGGTCATCCTTCTGGTGTCCTTCTCTTCAGGGTTTGCCCTATGGCGTTGGTTGTGGCATTCCGAGGGCGGCATCCGTGTGAGGGACAAGATTTTCATGAGCATCCCTATCACAGGGAGACTTGTGCGAAAAAGTGCCGTGGCCAGGTTCACCAGCACGTTCTCCATCTTGCTCGAGGCGGGGGTTCCGGCACTTGATGGCCTGGCCATCGTCCGTGACGTCGTTGGCAATGTCTGGCTCAGCGACATCGTGGATGTTGTGCGTACCAAGGTCATGGAGGGCGCCGACATCGCCACTCCGATCAAGCAAAGCGGCCTCTTCCCGGCAACGGTCGGCTACATGATTGCCGTTGGCGAGGAAAGCGGGCAACTGGAAAGCATGCTCAAGACCATCACCGAAGCCTATGAAGAAGAGGTCGACATGGAGGCCCAGAAGCTCACAAGCCTTTTGGAACCCATCATGATCATCATCCTGGCCGTGCTCGTCTCGAGCGTGGTGATCTCAATCATTTTGCCATTGTTGAAACTGACAAGCGCCGTGAAAGGAGCCTGATATGAAACCACAACGCCAGCGCCGCTCGAGGGCCGGTTTTTCACTTGTTGAGATCATGGTGGTCATTGCCATCATCGCCATGCTGGGGGGCATCGTGGCCATGAACGTCTGGAGTAGCCTCGAGGAAGCCAAGATCAACACGGCCATTGAACAGATCCGCAACTTCAATGCAGCCCTCAAGACTTTCCACATGCGCGAGAAGCACTGGCCCGAGAAGTCGGAAGGACTCGACGCTCTCAAGAACCCTGTCGGCTTAACCAAAAGTCCCATCATGGAGGAAATTCCTCTCGACCCATGGGGAGAACCTTATATCTATGTTCCAGGGAACCCGCCCATTGTAAGGACCTATGGCGCCGACAAGAAGTTTGGTGGAGACGGTGCCGATGCTGACATCGATTCCGAGACCATCAAGACCATGAACCAGAAGACCGGTGAAAAGCCGTAACTCCGGCTTTTCACTTCTGGAGATCGCCATCGTGGTGGGCATCGTCGCCATGATCGGCACGCTCGTGGCTGTTTCTGTTTCGGGGAGTCTGAATGAACAGCGGCTCCGTAGCACCCTGGATGACCTTGCCGTGGAGGTGCGTTCAGCTCAATCGGAAGCGGCCCTCACTGGTGAGGAGAGAATTCTGCGGTATGACCTCGACAATCAGCGCCTCACTCTTGAAACCGTCCCCGAGCTCAATATCAGCGATTTAGCCGGTGAAGACGATGCGGAAGACATGGATCGACGCAGGCGCGAACTGCGTTCCAAGCACGGCGAGGAAACGCGTTCCTACGACATCCCTCATCATGTTCGTCTTTCAGCGATCCGCATTGGAAAGGAAACCATCGAGCGTGGGGAAGTCCCGGTGATGTTTGGGCCTGATGGTGTCTCGGAGGCCCATCGAATCAGGTTGACCCCGGAATCCGAGGAGAAAACAGAGATTGCCCTTGAAGTTCGCGGTCTCACCGGTGAAATGACAAAGCTGGATCTTTCAAAATTTGATAAGGACTGGGATGAATCCCCTCCTGGGCACGATCCAGCCTTGTTGGAAGAGGAGGATTTCTTCGATCAGGACTTTGGTCCTGTGAAGGCCATGCCCTCCTCCGGATCATCCGGTCAGAAGCCGTGAATCGCCGCGGTTTCAGCTTGTTGGAGGTGGCTGTGGCTTTCGCCATTTTTGCTGTCGCCGGCACTTTTTTGGTCACGGCCATGGTCAACAATATCAACCGTATCGAAAAGGGGCATGAGTTTGACGACGTCATTGACCTGGCACGAACCCGTCTCGAGGAAACTGTGTCGGAGGGTTTTCCCAAGGATGAAGAGGAAGGTGAATGGTCTGATTTCGAGGACACAGAAGGTGACATCGTTCACCAGGGATATGCTTGGCGCCGTATCGTCAAAAATTATGATTTGCCCACATGGCCCGAGTTTTCCGATGAAGATGAAGAAAGGCGTCTGAAGGATGGTCTCGACAAGCCTTACCGTGACATCATCATCGAAGTCCGTCGAACCGATGAGGTCTTAACGCCATTAACAAGGGTGTTTTCCTTGCACAGGATCATCTCCCCGCCCTTGCCAACTAATGCCCAAAAGACGGTGCCGACCGGAGGGGGTGGCAAGTGAAGTCCCGAAAAGGCCTGACACTGCTGGAAATCATGGTCAGCCTGGCCATCGCTTCAATGCTGTTCATGGCCATGGCCTCCTTGTTTGATCTGGCCGTCAACTCCCAAGTGCTGATGGATGAGGTGGTCACAGAGCGCAACGCCAGCACCAAGATCATTGGCATCATCCGCAGGGACCTCCAAGGCATGATGGTGCTCAAAGATTCCAATGCGATGGAGGTCAGGCAGGATGCACGTAACAACCAGGTCCTCTCTTTTGTCACCTCGGCCCGAAGACGTTCCGATGGCAAGGGTCGCGTGGCTCCATACTCAGAATCGGGCTATGCCCTGAGGCCCAGCGAAGCCAACAGCGAAGTCTATGCCCTCTACCGACGACACGACCACTTTATTGATGACAAGCCGTTTCGTGAGGGGGTTTGGGAGCTTGTGTGTGGAGGGATTCGCAAGCTGGAATTCAAGTTCTCCGATGGCCAGACCAACGACTCGCTGGGATGGTCCAAGAGCACCCTGCCACAAACTGTCAAAATCCGCATGGAGGTGGTGAAGAGGGATTGGTTGGACAGGCTCAATGAGCTGCCAGCAGTCCGGGACTCGTGGGAAGTGGATATCTACGACGAAATTGTGACCATCGTCTACCGCTGACGGGCCCTTATAATCAGCGCCCTGATGAGAATCCTTGTAACGGGTGGAGCGGGCTTCATTGGTTCGCACCTTGTTGAAAGACTCGTGGACCGGCATGAGGTCACGGTTTTGGATGATTTCAATGCGTATTACTCTCCGCGCATCAAGTCCGACAACATCACAGCTGTCATGGATCGCATCCGTCTCGTGCGAGGTGATATCCGTGACCGCAAGGTGGCCCGCCAATGCTTTGAGGCCGGCCGATTTGAAACGGTGGTCCATTTGGCGGCCAGGGCCGGCGTCAGGCCCAGTCTCGAGGACCCTGTGCTCTACAGTGACGTCAATTGTACGGGGACCATGAACCTGCTGGAACTCAGCCGGGAGACGGGAGTGAAGCGATTTTTCTTCGCCTCCAGTTCCAGTGTCTACGGCAACAATGCCAAGGTGCCTTTTCACGAAGACGATAATGTCGACCATCCGATTTCCCCGTATGCCGCCACCAAGCGTGCCGGAGAACTGTTCTGTTCGCATTACCATTCCGTGTTCGGCATGGAATGCGCCTGCCTACGATTCTTCACGGTCTATGGCCCCCGCCAGAGGCCTGACATGGCTATCCACAAATTCACCCGGGCCATTGATGAAGGCCGTAAGGTCACTATGTTT
>JBFWNO010000131.1:0-6457 GCA_050251015.1 Planctomycetota bacterium | reverse complement strand
AGTTGCTCCGGCACGGCGGGGCTGAGGCTGTTGAGATGCCTTCCGAGGTGCGCACCCGCGTCCTCCACCCGTCGGTCGAGGTCTCGATCTGCGGCGTTGTCCATGATTTCAAGGAGAAGCGTGAACGCGTGTGCGTCCACCTGACTCCCCTCAAGACCCTCGATGTGAAACCCTTCGAACCCAAGGAGACCCCATGAGTCCCGCGATCAAGCGCCTGATCCTTGTCGTCTTTCTGGGCCTTGAACTGGCCCTCGTGCTGGTGGCCACCACCGACCAGTTTTCAAGCGTGGCCGTCAGCAACATGCAGCTCTATGTCTCCATGGGAGCCCTGGCCGTGGCCTATGTGGGCTACCTCAAGCTGGCCGCTTCGTCGGCCCAGCGCAACCAACTCAGGGAAAAGGAGCGCACGGGCCGCCTTCTGGAGACCGTGCCCCTTCCGGCCCTGCTCCTGGGAGCGGATGGCCGGATCAACCTGTTCAACCAACGCGCCCAGCGCGTCTTGGGCCTGGGACTCCAGCATGTGGGCACCGAGGCTTCCTCGCACTTCGAGGCCCCCTCTCCCCACCCCCTCAAGGGCGGCTTCTCAGGCACCGGGAAGGCACTCTGCCGCCTCACCGGCAAGGAGGTGGAGCTCACCGTCGAGTTTCGCGGAGACAGTTCCGGTGCCGACAGCATCGTGCTGGCAAGACCGATCGATCAGCCGAACCCCTCGGGTGACGCCAAAGCACCGACCATCAAAAACACCTGCGATCCACGATCTGTGATGGACAGCGTGGCCCTCACCTTCAAACCCTGGCTGGCGGCTCGCCGGGTGACCCTGGCCCTTGAGGGACCCGCCGGATTGAGCCTGCCCCTATCCTCCAACGACCTTGGTGATGTGGTGAGGCGCCTTCTGATACGCTCCCTCGCCTCGGTCTCGGACGGCTCGGAAATCCGTCTCGAGGTCTCGGGGGATGGGGGCATCTCGCTCAGCATCACAGACCGGGGCGCTGGCCTGGATCCTGCCCACGCCGAAGAAGGACCCGGGGGGCGCACTCTTGCCATTGTCCGCTCCTGCGTGGAATCCTCTGGAGGAACGTTCACGGTCGAGGGTGCTCCGGGCAAGGGCAGCCGCGTGTCCCTGCGTTTCTGAACCCCTTACCAGCGGTTCAGCCGCTGGGTGAAGATCCTGTTGGCCCCCTGGTAGAAGGACATGCCTTCCTTGACCAAGGGATCGCCGAAAGAGCCCTGTGAAATCGAACCGCCACCTTCCAAAGGATCAGTCACCCATTCGATTTTTTTGAGGGGGGAAAGAATGGCCATCCGTCCATTCCTGTAATAACCCAGCTTCTGGTAAGTCGACACAAAGGCCCGTTCGCGAAACCCGGCGGACAGGACATCCCCGCCAAAAAACCAGCTGTCATAGGAGAGGCCCATGATCCTGAGAACCGTCGGGGCAATGTCGATCTGGCTGCAGACTTTTGATACCTCGCCTGATCTGACAAATTTCTGGCCGAAGACAAACAGCGGGATGTGGTATTTGTTCATGGGAATGCCCGTCTTGCCTGCACTGCTGGCGCAATGGTCCGCCACCAGCACGATGAGAGTGTTCTCAAACCAGGGCAGGGTGCGCGCCAGCTCGACAAACCTGCCGAGGGCGTAATCCGTGTACTTCACAGCCCCGGACCTACCTTCACCCGATGGAATGTCGACCTTCCCCTCCGGATAGGTGTAAGGGCGGTGATTGCTGGTGGTCATCACGTGGAAGAAAAAAGGCCTCCCCGTCTCGTGGGCCTTCGAGGCTTCATGGAGAGTTTCCTCGTAGAGATCCTCATCGCTCATCCCCCACACATTGGCGAAACCGATCCGTTCGGAAGGGACGCTTGTCTGGTCGACTATGCGGTAACCATTGCCCGAAAAGAAGGCATTCATATTGTCGAAATAACCCCTGCCACCATAGAGATATGCCGTGTCATAGCCCTGGTCCTGGAGGACCTTGCCCAAGGTGAAGAGACGGGCATTGTCAGGGCGCTTGACAATGGCGCATCCGGGAAGTGGTGGCATCGACAGCGTGATCGCATCAAGTCCTCGCGTGGTACGCGTGCCAGTGGCATAACATTGGGTGAAGAGGAGGCCCTCCTTGAACCATGAATCCATGAAGGGCGTGATGGCCCCGCGCGAAGCGCCGAACCGGCCCAGGAATTCTGCGCTCAGGCTTTCCACCGAAATCAGGATCAGGTTGGGCTTGGTGGCCAGGGGCAGTGCCTCTTCCCTGTGCAGGATGTGGTAATCCCCACCCCCCTGTGTGGACACGCCCAAATTGGACTTGAGGAGCATTGAAAGCTCGTTGTCATCCCCCAGGGAAAAGAACTTGTCGTAGTCAAGCGAACTGTGCTTGAAGGCCTGGACAAACTGGTACGGGCCGTTGCAGGCCAGCTCAGCGGCGAAATTGTTGACCGCGTTGTCACGGAGGGAAGGTGTCACCAAACTGTATGCCAGGCATGAACCCACCAGGCAGACTCCCGCCACTGACGTGCGTGCACGACCGTCGGTTTGTTGGGCGCCGCGATTCACGGCACCCCGAAAGAACCATGTTGTCAGGAATGCCAGGACACCAATCCCTGTCAGGATCAGGCCCAGCGGATAGGACTCCCTGATGTTACCCAGGACCTCCGTGGTGTACACAAGGTAGTCGACGGCAATGAAATTGAAGCGGGTGCCAAACTCATCCCAGAAAACCACTTCGGCTGCCACGATGAACCATAGCAGGGCTGAGCACACAAAGACCATGGTGTAGGAAAGCCAGCGCGACAAGGTTCCCGGAATCTTGCGGGGCAACAGGCACATTGCAACGGCGAATGGCAGGGATGCATAGGACACAAAGGCCAGGTCATGGACAAGGCCGACCCCCAGGATGAACACCAGATCCCCCAGCCCATGGGCGATGTCATCCCAAGCCCAGGCCATCATTCCCAGCCTCAGCAATGTAAAGCAGGTCAGTGAGAACACGGCATAGGACGTGAGTGTTCCTATCGGATGCCCGCCAACCCTCACCGATCCTGCGACCATGACGCCACGTTCCATGGAGACACATTACAGGCCCAACATGAACCTTTCTTCATCCCTGCCCGATCTATGAAGAAACCTTCATGGCCGGATGGGATGCTGATGCCATGAATCGCATTCATGTCGTGATCGCTATGTTGGCAGTCTTCCTGGGGGTGGGTCTCGGAAGCCGCGACATCCTCTCCAAGCGTGAAGGCCGGGTGGCCGCCTGCGCCCAGGAGATGCTCAGGGGCGGGGATTGGTGGACTCCGCGAATCGGGGGAGAGGCCCGGACGCGCAAACCGCCGTTGCCCTACTGGGCATCGGCCGCATCGGGGCTCCTGCTCTTCAAGGGTGACCTGACGGAAACGGCGGTCCGCTTTCCCTCCTTTCTGGCGGCATGGGGCACATTGATCCTGACCTTTCTGATCGGCTCCCATGCCGGCCTGTCTGCCAGGGCCAGCCTGCTTTCTTCGGCCGTGTTGGCCACAAGCTGGCTGTTCTGGAATGAAAGCCGCACGGCGGCCGCCGACATGCCCATGACATTGTTCTCAACCCTGGCGCTCTATCTTTGGCTCTCCCAAGTGGCATCCAAGGGTCGATGGCTGTGGCGTTCCATCTTGCCTTGGATGGCCTTGGCCGGAGCCTTTCTCGCCAAGGGCCCTGTGGGCATCCTGGTTCCCCTGGCCGTGATGGCCCTTGACCTGGGTGTCCAGAGACAGTGGAAACGCCTGCCCTGCCTCTTGCCATCGCTCCCCGCACTGGGAGTCTTTCTGATGCTGACACTGCCTTGGTTCATCTCCATGAACGCCCAGCAGCCGGGGGCCTCGGGTCAATGGTGGTATGAAACAGCGGGGCGCTTTCAATCGGAGGGAATCGACCATTACCACCCCAACCCCCTCTATTACTTCCTCGGCAAGCTTGAGGGGGCCTTTGCCCCCTGGATCATTCTCTTGCCATGGCTGGCTTGGGAATGGCGCAGGCGCCGGGCCTCCGACAGGCCCACCCCCCCACGCCTGGCCTGGACTTGGCCCGTGGCAGCCCTGACCATCTTCTCAATGTCACTCTCAAAAAGGGAATACTACCTCCTGCCCGTGTTGCCAGGACTTTCATTGGGGGTCGGTTGGCTACTTGATGAGGGTCTCTCAGGGTTCCTCGCTTGGAAAAGCCAACGCGTGAAGAGTCTCTTGAGGATGACCTTCCTGGCACTGTCAACGGCCTATCTTGGACTGGGACTTTTCATCCTTCCCAATCGTGAGGCCGAGAAATCCCCCAGACACCTCAGCCAGTTGACGGCCGCGGGCCTTCCAGAGGATCCCGTCCCCCGCGAGATTCACATCCCCAACCCTGACGACATCCCCCAGTGGGCCTTTTATCTTGGACGCCTGAACATCGCCATCCAGTCGGATCAAGACCGGATTCTGGCCTACAGGATCCCAGCATCACCCGTCACAAAGGAGTCCCCATGATCCCAAAATCCTCAAGGGTCACCCTGCCGAGAAAGCGTCCCGCCCTGGCACCGCTGGACCCACCCCCCGAGTTGAGCATCGTGATTCCCGTGCACAACGAGGAAGCCTGCCTGGTTCCCCTCATGGACAAGCTGTGGGCCACGCTTGAAAGCATGGGGGAAACCTTCGAGGTGATCATGGTCGACGATGGTTCCAATGACGCATCGGGAACCCTGCTGGGCATGGCCATGAGCCATCGCCCGCAGCTGAGGGTCCTGAAACTGGATCACAACTGCGGACAGAGTGCCGCAATGGATTGCGGGTTCAGGCATGCCCGCGGCGACGTGATTGTGACCCTCGATGCCGACCTCCAAAACGACCCTTCCGACATTCCCACGGTGTACAACATGGTGCGTTCCGGGGCCTGTGATGTGGCCTGCGGCTGGAGAAAGAGCCGCCAGGATTCCTGGGTACGCCGCCTGTCCAGCCGCATCGCCAACAGGGTCCGCAACACTCTCAGTGGCGAGAGCATCCGAGACACGGGCTGCTCGTTGAAAGCCTACAGGTCCCTCCACCTCCAAAGGATCAAGATGTACCAGGGTATGCACCGATTCCTGCCGACACTCCTGAAAATGGAGGGTGCACGGGTCGCGGAGGTTCCCGTCCGGCATCACCCCAGATTGGCGGGCACAAGCAAGTACGGCCTGCGCAACAGGGCCTGGCGATCCCTCGTGGACCTGATGGCGATCTGTTGGATGAAAAATCGCCACCTGAACTACCAAGCCACGGAAGCCAGATTGGAGGCCTGCTCATGACAAGCCTCAATGGATGGATGGCCCTTGGTGTGGCGGGGCAGGTCTGCTTCAGCCTCAGGTTCCTGGTGCAGTGGATCACCAGTGAAAAGAAGGGATCCAGTACGATCCCCAACTCCTTCTGGTACTACAGTGTGATCGGGGGCATCATGGTGTTGGCCTATGCCATGCACACCGGGGACCCCGTGTTCATCCTGGCCTATTCCTTCAATGTGCTGATCTATGTCAGGAACATCATGCTCATTGCAGGGTCAGGTACAATGACGTCATGATCCTCATCGTCGAGGATGATCTCGTCATCGCCAGGCACCTGGAGGAAGGCCTCCGGCGCCATGGGCTTGTCACGACCCATTGTGTCAAGGGACAGCAGGCGCTCGATCATCTGTCCCACGAGGTGGCCGAAGTCATCCTCCTGGACATCACCCTTCCCGACATGACGGGTTTTGAAATCCTTGAGAAACTGCGGCGCAAGGGGAACCAAACGCCCGTGATCATGCTCACCGCCCGGGACAGTGTGGCCGACAAGGTGAGAGGCCTCGACTCGGGCGCTGACGACTACATCACGAAGCCCTTCGCCCTCGAGGAGGTCCTGTCACGCCTGAAGGCCGTCCGAAGGCGTCAGGGTGCGGAAACCGCCACCACCATCGAGGAAGGCCCCCTGCACATCGACCTTGTCGCCCGGTCCGTCTCCTATGGAGGCAAGCAGCTCTCCCTCACGGACACGGAATTCAAGATCCTTGAGACCCTCGTGATGAGCAAGGGCCGGGTCATGACCCGCAGTGTCCTCGGGGAAAAGATCTGGGGACTCGACCACGCCATGCGCTCCAACCTCATTGACTCCCACATCCGCAACCTGAGGTCGAAGTTCGATGCCGTCAACCGCAAGGCCCCCATCCGCACGGTCAAGGGCTATGGCTATGCCTTTGAGCGGGATGTGACGTGATCCGCACGCTCACCAGCCACATTTGGCTGAAGATCGTGGCGGCCATCGTGGTGGCCACCCTTCTCGGATGCTCCGTGTTTTTCCTCAGCGCTCGCAACAAGATTTACCGGGAAAGCGTGGCCAACTTCTCGGCCGAACTCAGGCAAACCTCCATCATGATCGAGGAATGCGGCTTTGATCCCGCCAAGGTCGGCCACATCTTGGGAATCATGAGCCGCAGTCATGTCAGC
>JBFWNO010000130.1:0-6494 GCA_050251015.1 Planctomycetota bacterium | reverse complement strand
ACAGCCGAGCAGACCCTCCTGGCGTTCCGGTTGATTCCGGCCGTGCGCACCCATTTGGCCTATGAGCTTTTGGTGCCCATCCTGCCAATCCTTGGCATTGTACTCTCTTGGTGGGGGTGCTATATCCATCGGGACAACCAAGCCACACGCTATTGGTTGAGTGCTACGGTGGGCCTCGTTCTTTTGGGTGGTCTCGTAAGGTTTTTCCTATGAACATGGAGATGGTCCTTGGAGCTCTGCTGGTGTTTGGGTGCATGCTGTGGTTGGGCTGTTTCATTGATGCCGTCAGGCGTCAGGCCGGTGACTTCAAGACCAAGCTCGTTGATGAGCAGGGGGCCAACAAATTCCTGTGGATTTCCATCGTGGCCGTCATGCCCTTGGGTGTGGTGCTGTATTGCGCCCTTATTCCCCGTCATCGGGTGGATAAGCCTCTCAGCGGATTCCATGTGGCTTCTTTGGGAGCCGCGTTTGTTCCCTTTGTGGGCTGGATTTTTTCACTCGTGTTTTTTCTGACAGGTTTGATGCAATCCCGCGGACATCGCAACGCCTCAGGGTCTGCCATCGGTGCGATTGGAGTGGGGATGGCCATCGTCCTGGCCATTGGTTCCGTGAGCATCCATCGGAGTCTATTGACAGCCCTTGAAGGACGACCCTGCAGTGCCCCATGGGCTGAAACCCATCTTTTCCAGATCGTGGTTGAGAGCCTTTCATTGCCTCCAGCGACCCACTGAATCATTCTTCCAGTGTGAGCAGAGGCATGAACCCTGGAATGAACTCCTTTTCGGTGATCCCTTCCCCCAGGGCATGCCACGTTTTGCTTCCGTCATCATTAACTATCCCCAGGTCCAGTCTCACCGGCAGTCGATGGCCAAGATCGGACCAGGGGATAAAGAGCTCGTAGATCGTCCTGTGCCTTTCTTCATCGCGCCGGATCTCGCATTCACCTTGGAAGGATGTCTCCCATTTTCCGGCAGGCTCAACTTTGCGAGGTTCAGCGGGATCAGGGAGCCCCAACACGAGTCCTCTGTCATCAGATTCTGGATAAAACCTCGCGTTGTTCATGGGATCCCATGCGATCCTCAAGGCATCGCCGCGCAGGACGCCATCGCGGCTGACCAATCGTGAAGATTGGGCATCGGGCACAATCACAGCGATGAGGAGTCCTTCCCTGCCACAGGTGGCCATAGCCCGACCGCCTGGAAGCCCCTTGAGATTCATCGCTTGGCTCACTCTATAGGATTCGTTCAGATACCCGTCAGCCTTCAAGGGGATGTGGGATAAACTGCACGTCCATCTTTTCACTGCACGGGCCGAGGCGAGTCGTTGGGCCCCAAGCAAAAGGGCCCTGTGGAGGGTGTTGTGCGGATCCAAGTTCAATTGAGCCGTATCGGGTGGAGACCCCCAAACCACGGGAAACTGGAAGGCGTCGATGGGAGACAGAGCGTGGTTGTTCCATTGGCGGCACAGCGTCATCCTGTTGAGCCTTGCTAACGACAGGGCATGGTATCGCCCGACCAGCAATATGCCACCAGGTTTCATGTAGACCTGATGCGGCCCGTGATCCAGGAGTGAAAATCTGGTCAGCATCCGGCCCGTGTCTGAAACCAGATATCCCTTTCCATCGCCTTCATCCAAGACCAACACACCCAATTCGAGGCACCAGGCGCGACTCAGAGGCGAAAGATCGATCGTGGATTTCCAACGTTTTCCACCTGAGCGAATATGCAGAAAGCACCGGTGACCGTCCAATTCAATCGATGCCAGTCTTCGACCATTTGTATGAACACCCAGCCAACGGGCGCTCGCGTAAGGCCAGTACGACGCGGCATCTGTGGTTGACCGGATCATGGAGGGTAGGATCAAGGGTGATTCAGGAGGGGCCTCCGACCACCAAGGCCACCCTGTTCTCAGCTGACCCGATTGCAGGGCCGTTGACGATACTTGATGGTGCCCATCAGTCAAAGATAGGGGTGGAAGGATGACCCAGGGTCCCATGGCTTCAGGTTGCACCCACTCCTTTTCATAATCAGGTGGAGGTTTGATCCCGGCGATTCCCCCGAACCACAGTGTGTCTAGGAATGCCAACGGAATGTTGAGACCCCCGCGCAGAGGCCAAGGCCATTGATGACGAGCTTCACACCAATACCTCCAGAGGTCTTTTTTTGAGGTTTCATCCAGTCGATCCCACAGTTGGGGCATCCAATGTGTGGCGGGAGGTAGGTCCTGGCCTCGACCAAGCAGACGCATCACGGTTTCCAGGCTGACTGGAGCCTTATGGCTGAGGAGTGAGGCCAGTTCGCTTTGTGCCGATTCGGCAGACCCGGGTATGGGATTGCCGAGTCTAGCGCTCGTCATAGCGGATGGAGGTGATTGGATTTCATTCAACGGTGCCACAGCATGCACCCAGTTGTCCTGCACCTGAAGCCACAATGGGCCTATGCGATGCCAAAGATCCCGCTCGCTGTCTCCGCTGAGATAGCGGACGCTTTTGCTCCCGAATGTCCATGTCCTTGTCTTGTCATCGCCTGTCAGCCGCGAGGGGCTGTATGAGGAGTCGCATGCGGTGACCCTGCCAGTGGCAGGATGGAGTCGCAGGACGGCCGTGGAATCCTGAGGTCGAATGAGCCATTCGGACGATCCTGGATTGTTGAGGAATTCAGAGATGGATTCCCCCTCATCAAGGTCCGCCAGCTCGATCGAATCGAGCGAGGCGTACTCGATCAATTCCCACGGTTGTCCATCGAGGGTATCGCACTTCAAGAGAGCCCCGGCATGGGTGCTGTAATAGAAACTCCTTGCATCGATGGGTCCTGGAACCCATCGGATCCCTCGCATCCGGCCCTTGTAGTCGGCACGGGTGAAGATTCTGTGGTGATGAATCAATCGCCCTTCCGGCCAGTTCCACATTCCCATGAAAAAAGTACAGGGGTCATCCCGGGAACGTAGAGGTGCAAAGAGGCCTTCCGGCCCGATGAGGGGTGTTCCTGCAAGAGTTTCACCCTCGGGGAGTTGAAGTTGTGAAGCCCGACCTTGATGATCGAGTCTCCAAAGGGAGGGTCCAGACAGGATCCAGGCCCCCCGGATGTCCGAGATGACTTCAATGGGGTCCTTGCCCGGGATGTCCAACGACTGGATATCGATTCCCGAACGTGGATCCAGGAGAGTTAATCTCCTTCCATGAATCATCAATGGGGAAGTTCCGGATGGATGGCAACGAGTTCCTGGGCCCAATTGGCGCGTCCACAGTCGTTCGCCCGGTGGCCCTATATTTAGGCTGTTTCGCGGAGGCTGGCCCTCCTGGAACACGATGTCCGTCAGTTTGTCGTTAGGAGGGAGTTCAAGCGCGATATATTCCCGACAAGCGAAGGTGGTCATTTTTTTGGCGCTATCCGGGTCCTTTATGATTGCATCCCACTCCGCCTTGCGTGACTTGATGTAACTGAGCTTGCTCCCTTCATCAAGGAATCGACTCCAATTGACATGATTGACGGTCAAAAGCCTGTCTTGATGCCTGACCCAAGCCATGCCATGGTTTTTCAGCAACGATTGCAATCCTTCCACTGTTGGGTTGGCCAAGTAAGACGCGGCTGATTCCATGGCGTCGTCATCCTCAAGAGCCGGGGTCGCCCCCAGTCCACTTGCAAAGAGAAACAATGCAATGACCGCGACAAGATGGCGCGCATGTGAGTGGGTGGAGGCGATGGAGGGGGCTCTTGCCATATTATGGGGAAGGAGTTGCCTCAAATGACTGGTGTATATGACCGATAATGGGACATGGTGTTTGTGAAACGCATCCTCTTCATTGTATTGGGTCTGTTCATTTCCGGTTGTTATCAAGACTACCTTGATGATCCTTTTTACAACACCAAAAAGGATACTGCCTACCCCATCCGCATGAAGGACAATGCTTTTGTGGGTCTTCCCACAATGACCGGTGATTTGATCGGGTGCATACCCACCTTGCCTTTTTATCCTGTCTATGCGGTGTTATCAGACAGCTACCGGGACGATCAGGAAGCCACCCATACACTCAAGTCCATTTATGGCTTCCTGCCCCGAGTGGTGGGCTGGATTGTCGGAGCGCCCTTTCGACTCGTGAAATGGACGTTCTTCGACATTTGGTTCAAACCGGGTTATTAGGCCCCTGAAGTCCACCGAGCTGTTGTCCCCACCGACTGTTCTTGCAGTTCGCCTGGGCGCATTGGGTGATGTAGTGGATGTCATCCCTGCACTCTGTGCCTTGCGTTCCTGCCTACCGGGTGTTCATATCACTTTCCTGACGAAGTCTCCTTTTGTCCCCCTCGTCTCGATGTTTGCCGACAGGGTCTTGGAGTACCGAGGAACGGTGGGTGGCATTCTTGATGTATTAGGCGTCCTTGGGCAGTCCCGTTTTGATGTCGTCCTTGATTTCCAGGGCAACCTCAGGAGTGCTTTGCTGGGAAGTCTGCCCCAATCCCATCAACTATGGGGTTTTGCCGAGGGGATCTCTCGCGAAGGGGCCTGGAGGCTGTACACCAAGACCCATGACCCATCGGAGAGTGTTCAGTCCAGGCTGGATCGCGGGATTTCATTGGTCGAGGCGGCGAGTGGACGGACAGCTGGTTTTGCGATGCCGCAATTCCCGGTGTCCACCGATCAGGTTGCAAAGGCTCAGTCCTTGATCTCGGGTGGATACACCATCGGGTTGGTCATGGGAACGAGCCTCAAAGGGCGCTACAAAAGCTGGCCCATGGAACGATGGATCCGCTTTGTCAGGGAATCGGATCCCGATTGGAAGTTCCTCCTTGTGATAGGACCTGGCGACTCACTGCCTCTTGAACTCGTGAACCATCCTCGTTGCCGGGCGGCTCCATGCACCAATCCCATCGAATTGCTCGAGATACTCAGAGCTTGTCGGGTTGTCATGGGAGCCGACACAGGGCCCATGCATCTAGCTCATCTGCTCAATAAACCGACTCTGGCGCTCTTTGGGCCTAAAGATCCTGCGTCTTACGGGCCCCAGTACAATAGGCATCGTGTGATCTGGCATCGCCAGGTCTGCGGACCCTGCCGCAACTGGCGTTGCGATCATGTCAGTTGCATGTGGGCCATCTCCACTGAGGAGGCCACATTGGCTCTAGGTGAATTGTTGGAGGTTTCATGACACGTCATGCCAAGATTGTGTGCACCATCGGACCGGCTTGCGCTGATTCCTCAACGCTCAAGAGCATGCTGCAAGCTGGTATGAATTGCGCAAGAATGAATTTTTCACACGGAACCTATGAGGCGCATTTGACGACGATGCGTAGGATACGTTCTGCGGCCCGTGCCTTGGGCCGCTCCGTGGCCATTCTGCAGGACCTCCAAGGCCCCAAGATCCGTACAGGCCTGCTTGAAGGAGGCAAGGCGGTGGATTTGGAAGCTGGGGCTTCTTTCACCATTACCACGCGGAAGTTGGTGGGCAACAACAAGATCACATCCACAACCTATCCCAAACTGGCCACCGATGTGCGGAGAGGGTCTCGAATCCTGATCGATGACGGTCGACTGGAATTGGTGGTCAAAAAAGTCGACCACACTGACATCCATTGTGAGGTGGTGATTGGGGGAGAACTGGGTCAGAGCAAGGGAATCAACCTGCCAGGTGTGGCGGTCAGCGCACCACCCATGAGCCGGAAGGATTGGGCCGACCTGAAGTTTGGAATCAAGCATCATGTGGACCTTGTGGCCCTTTCCTTTGTCCGGGAAGCCAGTGACATCACAGAAGTCAGGCGATTCTTGGGCAAATCCCATGCCCATGTGAAGATCGTAGCCAAGATCGAGAGGCCGGAAGCCGTCAAGAATTTGGATGCCATTCTTGAGGTCACGGATGGCCTGATGGTCGCACGAGGTGACCTTGGGGTTGAGATGGAGCCAGAGCGGATGGCCATCCTGCAGAAGGATATCATCCGCCGTTCGAACAAGAGCGGTAAGTTCGTGATCACGGCAACCCACATGCTCGACTCCATGATCAGCAACCCTCGACCCACCCGGGCGGAGATTTCCGATGTGTCCAACGCTGTGTTTGATGGCACCGATGCCGTCATGCTTTCTGGCGAAACGGCCACTGGGAAGTATCCCGTGAGGGCCGTACAGATGATGAGCCGGATAGTCGGAGAAGTTGAAAGCTCGATCTTTGCCGATCCGATCCAGCGCCGACACAGGGAGAGCCCAGGTTTGCTGGACCCTGACACGGCGCTTGTCGCCAGTGTCAGTTACGCCGCCAATTTGATGCAGTGTTCCTGTCTGGGGATTTTCACAAGGTCCGGTCGGACAGCCTGGAACATTGCCAAAGCCCGACCTTTCAGCCGCATTCTGGCCTTCACCTCTGATCGAAAGACATACCAGCTATTGAGTTTGGCATGGGGTGTGCACCCTCTGATGATCCGCAACTACCGTCATCCATCAAGGTTGTATGAGTCAGCCTTGCACATTCTTAAGAAGAAAAAACTCGGTAAACCCGGCGAAGTGATCCT
>JBFWNO010000129.1:0-6571 GCA_050251015.1 Planctomycetota bacterium | reverse complement strand
CCGGGCCTTCGCCAAGGTGGCCCTCAAGAAACTGGGCCTGAGGGCCCTTGTCGATGTGATCCCTCTGGATGCTTCCCTGGTCAGGGGAAGTCACGGCCTGGCTCCCC
This sequence comes from Planctomycetota bacterium, assembly GCA_050251015.1. Classification (GTDB taxonomy): domain Bacteria; phylum Planctomycetota; class JBFWNO01; order JBFWNO01; family JBFWNO01; genus JBFWNO01. The sequence goes on along the minus strand of JBFWNO010000129.1, from coordinate 6,464 downwards.
TCCCGGGCGAGGAACCCGTGGTGATCACTGATACCCCTCCCGATTCGATGGAATCCCTTGGTCTTTGGGTCAGAAAGCGCCTCCAAGCATAGAAGTTGCGCGGCAAGCCATATCCGTCGTCAATAATGGTGTCATCGATGAAATCCAGATTCTCTATTATTTCAGTTTGCGCCATCCTGCTTGCGCTGGCCTGGTGGCTGTTCCAAGCCGATGAAACTGTTACGGTCGCCCCCGTCACTCCCGTTGTCATCGGTGCAGTTCCAAAAACCCAGACTCCCTCGAACCCCGCCTCAACCCTTGTTCAACAACCCACCATGCCTCCGGCTCCCGCAAAGGATGCCGTATCCCAAGACCTTTCCACACCGCTCCCCCAAAGCCCTCAGGAACCCGTAGCTCAAAAGAATGCCATCGCCCCCATCCAGGGCGTGGTGGTTGACAGGGACGGGCACCCTGTTGCCCAATGTTTCGTGATCGGGTCCCCATCATCACGGCTCAACGAACCCGCATTCAGGAGCAACGGACTGCCACCCGGGACACTCATGGTTCAATCCGATACTGAAGGTCGCTTCATCCTGAATCCTTCATCCGATTCAGAAATGTACCATGTGGGCATCCCCCCCAAGTCACCTGCAGAAGCCCAGTGGCTCCAGGTCAGCCCCAAGGATTGTTCGCAATTCCCCCAGCACAAATCAGGCGACAGCAACATTCGACTTGTGCTTCCCTACGCAAGGCTTCTGGTGAAATTCGACATTCCCCTGGGCGTCCCACCAACAGATGCCAAAGATGTGAACCTGGACGCCCCACCCTCAATGCGGAAGCCCACTGTGGGTCTTGAATACATGATTCAACTGCGCTTGCTTTCCGGATCACAGCAGATGCAGGTTCAGAGCCGAATCCCGAACAGGGAAAAGATGATGAACCTGGATGCACCACCCTCTGTCGATCTTGTCCTCGACATCAAGGGTTCCAAGTGGAAAGACATCCAGCACCCCTTCCGCCTCGAGCCCGGCGAGGTCCGGCAGGTCGAGATCCCCCTCGAAGTGAACAACTCCTCTTCCTCGGTCAGACTGCTCAACATCCACAACCCCGACGTCTTCAAATCGGGGATCATCGATTGGGCCGATATCACGGGACATGAGGGCCGATTTGACGACAAGCTCGATATGCAGCGTTTCAGCCTTATCCTTGGCGAGCTCGGGATCCGCCTCAATCAGGTGAGCGTCACAGAAGCGCATGACCCTGTCTTGCAATGCACGCAAACAGGCCTTCGCACCCTCCTCATCATCGCGCGGACACACGACCTGTTGCCCCGAATCTTGAAAGCCGAAATTCCGGACGGGGGCATGGAGATCGAGATCGACGCCCGACTTTCAAGGGGCGGGCGCTTCGAGGTACGCCGCAGGTCCCCAGACGGCCCCACCTTCAAGCTCTCCGTTTCAGATGGTGGCTCCAAGGCAGTGCCCTGGTCTACCCTGCGCGTCGCCACCGAGGGCCGGGAATTCTGGTCCGACAGCGTCCCCCCCAACTCCACAGCCACGCCCTTTGCCTGCCTTCCTTCAGGCGATTATGTTCTGCACCTCACATCGGACACCGAAACTCTCACCAGGGAATTCACCATCACCGCCGGCGAAACCACCCGCATTGAAATCGACTAGATGAATAAGGCCTGGAAAATAACTCTTGTCGCCATCCTGCTCACGATTGTCTGGTGGCTGTTCCAGTCTGATGAATCGGTTCAGGTAGTGCCCACCAAACCCTTCGTGACCGGAACAACACCAAAAACTCAGACTCCATCGCAACCAGTTTCAAACATTGAGCGACAACCCTTCTCGACCACCACCCCATCAAAAGGTGCCACGTCACAAGATCTTTCCACGCCCCTCCCCCAGAGTCCTCAAGTAGCCTCTGTTCAAGAAAATGCCATTGCTCCCATCACGGGAATCGTGGTCGACAGGGATGGCCAACCTGTAGCCGGATGCAGGGTCATGGGGATTCCGGTTTCTGACATAAGGGATCCCAGCCTCCAAGACTGCATGGAAATCCCGGGCATCTTGCTGGGGCATTCCGACGATCAGGGCTGTTTTTTACTGTCACCACCGTCGGAAGCCGAAGCGTTTTTGGTGGGCATCCCCCCCATATCGAGGAAACCATGATGGTGCGACCCGAGGATTGCTCCCTCTTCACCCGGCACATCGCGGGGGATGGCGGCATCCGCTTATTGCTCCCCCTTTCCAGGCTGAACCTGCACTTCTGCTTTCCCGAAAATCTGCTGGAGTCCAAAGTCAAGGCTATTCCGGGCGAAAGAAGCATCCGTGAAATCGATGTTCGCCTGATGAAGGGCACACTCGAAATTCAATCCATCTCCATGATCGATCTTGAACAGCCCGATGTGAGCTGGCTTGTCCCCCCAGACGTCGATCTCAAACTGGACATCAGCGGGCAAGGGTGGAACAAGGCAGCACTTCCCTACCGGCTCGAACCAGGCGAGACCCTGACATCCAATGTGGATCTGGGGCTCAACCAGTCATTTTCCACTGTGCGATTGCTGAACATCCATGATCCCGAACTGTTTCCAACGGGCACCCTCCATGTTACTGATATCACCGGGCATGAATCCCTGGTGTCATCCGACCTGACTGTCCCCAATCACCGCTCCACCCTTCAGGGTCGCTTGAACCTGTTCCCGGTCTCAGTCACCGTGGATAGGGATCGCGATCCAAGCATCGAATGTGCATCGGGATTCAGACGCACGTTTCTGGTCGTGGCCGACGAGCCCTACCTCTTCCCAAGGGTGATTGTTGTCGACGCCATGGAGGCGGACCATGTCTATTCAGTGGATGCGCGGATGAGACGGGGTGGCCTCCTTGAGGTTGTCAGGCGCGCGGCCTCGGGCAGCTCCCTGATCGCCACCTATGCGCGCCAATCGGATCCCCGCCGACAACCCCTCCAATTTCACGGCATGCGGCGCATGGGAGGCGACTACTGGGGCACCTACGTGGCCCCGGATTCCACAGCCACGACGGAATCATGCCTGTTGCCCGGCGTCTACATCCTGCACCTGCGTGCCCATCAGGTTGAAACGCCCATCGAGTTCACAATACGCGAAGGTGAAACCACACGGATAGAGGTCGACTGAACCATGCCACAAAGATTCGTCGCACTGCTCGCATGCCTCGTGCTGTTTGCCGCCATTGTCTGGTTCGGCAATGACGCGCACCGGGTCACGCCCGTCAGTGCAACAGGGATGCTAGGGCCGGCCGGCCGCAAGACTCCCGGCTTGCCGAACAATTCTATAGCCGATCAACCCAAGGACTTGCCCTCAGGACATGAATCAACATCACACCAGCTAGCCACGTCGTCGGTGCCCGGCCCCGAAGGCAAGGTCTCGCATGGCGATGCCCTGCCTGACAGGCCCCATGCCAGGCTCCTCATTCATTTTAAGTTGCCCGACGGCCAAGACATCTCAGAGTCGCGGGTGCCGATTGGAGGCGGTACCACCGTGGCCCATTCTCCTGGAGGGACCTCAACCATCTCCAAAAGTCAAGGCGGGCATCTCATCGAGATTCGGCTCAAGTCCGGCCCAAGGATGTTGCATTCACTGTCTTACATCAATACTTCCTTCACGAAGGAATGGGATGTGCCATCCGAAACCGATCTGGATCTTTTGGTCAGCGGCACAGGATGGAAGTCTCTTCATCTAACATTCCGCCTGGACCAAGGTGAGGTCCGGAGTGCCACCGTGGCCCTGGCTTTCAACCTCCTGCCATCGAGGGTTTTCCTCTTACACTTCCAGGATCCCGGACTCCCGGTGTCCGACAAATTCCAATGGGCCGACGTCACAGAATTGGGTGAAGATATTGCACGCTCGCTTCGACTTCTTGACTCTCAACGCATTCTTCGGGAAGCCGGGATCCGAACGAAGTGGGTCCACGTGAAGGTAGACACCGACCCCGTGGTTGAGGTCGAAGCAACAGGCACAAGGCAGCTGTTGATCATCCCTGGCAACCAGGAGCTCATTCCCCGTGTACTCAAGGCGGATATTCCAGAGGGCGGGCGCAGTATCTCTGTGGATGCCGCATGTGACATCGCGGGCTCCTTGAAAATCGTCAGGAGGTCCCCTGAGGGCCTGCCTTACACCATGTCGATCTCAAGGCGGGGATCCCGGGAGTTCGTTCCGCTCCCCATGAAACTCCCCCCCGGTGACTACACCGTCCAGTTCCACAATGATGCAGCGTCCTTCACGAGGGATTGTTCCGTCTATGCCGGCGAAACCACGCTGATTGAGGTCGACTGACACTCGATCGTTACGACTTCCAGCCTCACCCCTTTTGCCCCCCACCCGCCGACCGCACCTTCGCCTTGAGCGCATGCCCGGCAATGACCAGACCCTGGGCCCAGAACGAAGCTCCCGAGTGCACGGCCTCCATCACCCGATCCATGGCCGCGATGTAGGCATCGATCTCAGCTTCGGAAGAGGTGAGCGGGGGTGAGGCCTTGATCACGCTGTAGTTGTTGCCGCACATCTGGGTGAGGATGCCCTCATCACGGAAGAGCGTCCGCACCAGCATCTGGCCGAACAGTCCGGGGTGCAACCTGGCAAAGGTGTCATACTGGAATCTCAGCCTGAGACTTTCCGGACGGCGGAATTCCACCCCGTTCATTAGACCCATGCCCCGAGGCCCCACCACCATCTCATAGCGCGCCGCCAGGGCTCCAAGGCCCTCGCGCAGCCTCTCCCCCAGGGCCAAGCTGCGGGCCATTAGCCCCTCATCCTCCAGGATGTCGAGCACGATGAGCGCGGCACGCATTGAAAGGCTGTTTTCCCCGAAGGTGGAAGCATGCAGGAAGGATCGTTCCACATTCGAATAGACGCTCCGGTTGATATCCTCGCGCATGAGTACCGCCCCCACGGGCATCAGCCCCCCACTGAGGGCCTTGGCCAGAATCACCATGTCGGGATTCACGCCATAGTGATGGGCCGCCAGGAACTTTCCCGTGCGCCCCATCCCGGTCTGGACCTCATCGAACACCAACAGGGTCCCGTGACGCCGGCAGATCTCCTGCGCCTTCTTCCAGGCCCCCTCTGCAGGCAGGTTCACACCCGACTCGCTCTGGATCGGCTCGACAATGAACGAGGCGAACTTCTTGGTGATCAACTTTTCTTCAAGGGCCGTGAGATCGAGATAGTCGATGCTTTCGGCACCGGGAAGAAGCGGCTCGAAATCCGCCCTCCACCAGTTGTCGCCCATCAGTGAAAGGGCCCCGCAGGTCAGGCCATGAAAGGCCCCCTTGGCATAGAGGATCCCAGCTCGTCCCGTGAAGGCCCTGGAAAACTTGATCGCCGTTTCCACGCCCTCACTACCTGTGCTGGTGAACACCGTACGCGTCAGCCTGCCCCCCGCCAGCCGTGACAACCTTTCGGCCAGGGGCCCGGCCAAGGGGGGCACATGGCTTTGGAGCATCGTGGGGCCCTTGGCATCAAGTTCGGCCTTGAGGGCAGCAATCAGGCGCGGGTGGTTGTGACCTGTGTTGTAGACGCAGTACCCGGAAAGGAAATCGAGGATCTTCCGGCCCCCGTGCGTGGTGAGCGTGGTGCCCTCGCAGGAGGCATAATCCTTCTCCATCCCCAGGACATCCATCATGGCCACCCATTGATCGTTCACGTGGCGGGCATAAAGTGCGTCATTCATGGATGGCCTCCTTTGACCAATCAAAAAGGAATCTGCGTAATGTCATCAGATGATAGGCTGACCTAGGAGAATCGGCACGTTCAACCGTGCGTGCCAGGATCACAGCTTCTCGAAATGGATCGGTGGCGGCACCGCCCCTCATTTTGCAGGCCAATCGTCCGAGGCGTATCCGGCGCAGGATCATCTCGTCAATGGAACAATCGAGTCCGTCAATATGACTCCGAAGGTCCTGCAGCTCATTGTCAACCGGCAATGGCAGGCACATGTCAAGCTCCCCTGAAGAACGAGCCGTTGTCGATGGCATTGAAGACGCCCGCATACTGTTCACGGCACGCCTTACGGAAGGTTGGCTCAACCTTCACTGCCTTTGCAGCATAACGATGGCAGTGTCCACAGCTTCGGCAGTCGATATCCCGGCATCCTTGGTCCTTGAAGCGATCCATGAACCCGTCAAGGGACCGGTTGTCGATTTGCACAGATGCCTCAGTTCCGTCGGGAATAAGCCCCCTGGTACGGGCCAGATCCCCAAGCCTCCCGAGCGATTGCAAAGGAAGCCTTGTGGGGCTCACCAACCACCGGAGCCTCTTGGCCGCCTCGATCCAGGGCCGGGACTTGCGCGCTCCGGCATGTCCGTAAGGCTGAACAAGCTCCAGAAGGTTGCCATCCCACCGGCGATCCACATAGGCCCTCACGCGCCTGAGCATGAGCGGCGTCGGCATGTCACGCTCGACAATCTTGAAGTTGTCAAAACCCATCGCCTCGTACAGGTGAATG
>JBFWNO010000128.1:0-6716 GCA_050251015.1 Planctomycetota bacterium | reverse complement strand
GCCAATCCGATGTCGCCCGCAAACTTTCAATTTCCACCAGTTATCTTTCTCTCATCACCAACGGCAAGCGCAACCCCAACCTCAGGTTGTCCACAGCGTTGGCCAACATCCTGGACGCGGATCTCCAGGATCTGTTTCCCCAGGGAACCGAACCGGCCCATGATGACGCCTTTGATGTGCTGATCTGCACGGGAGAACACGGGGCCGTGTGCCAACTGGTGGCCGACAAGCTCCGGGGCGAGGGCCTCAGGGTGGATGCCAGCCATGGCGACTTCGAGACAGGATACAAGGCCGCCTTCCTGCGTCCCCGTCTGATTGTGCTGGACACTGATGTGTTTCATCAGGTCCTGCCTGCCGTCGTCCAAAGACTCCGGGCCGAACCCCTGACCCTGCATGTGCAAATCCTGGCCTTGGTCACGGTTCACGTGGGCAAGCGCCGCAGGAAACAGCTGGAAAGGCTTGAAATCCCGTCTTGCGAGTGGGATGGTGCCAACAGCCAGCTTGTGGCCGAGCAGGTCAAGCGTCATCTCGGCCGTCGTCAGGTTTCCCATACTCCGTCCAACTAAACTGAGGTCCCCATGTCTAGTGTTGTGAAAAAGCGCAAAGTGAAGATGAACCGCCACAAGTGGAAGAAGCTTCGCCGTCGCACCCGATTCCTCCGGCGCAACAAGTAAGCGGCCTCATGGTCTGCGAGCTGGCCGTGGAGGGTTCCACCCGGTACCCTTCGGTCGCTCTACGTCTGCCCGAAGGGAAGGTGCTTTCCCGGAGGCCCGCTAAGACTTCCCAACTTGTCAGCTCGACATCGGAACTTCTTGAATCCTGCGGGTTGGTGCCTGCCCAGTTGGGGCTGGTCCATGTCACGCTGGGCCCAGGGGCCTACACCTCTCTGCGAGTCTCCCTGGCTTTCGTCCAGGGCTTGGCATTGTCGACGGGGATCAGGGCCCGGGCCTACGATGCCACCGAGGTCCTGGCCACCACCCATGTCTCGGGAGGTGCCCAGGGTCGTTTCTGGATATGGAATGATGCCAGGGCTGGCATGATTCTCCTGAGGCCCTACGAGGTGGAGGCAGGCAGGGCCCGCCCCCTTGGGGTGACCCAATGTCTTCCCTTGGCCCAGGCCCAGGATGTCGTCCCCGCGTCGGCGGTGCTCGTGGGAAGTGGGCCGGGGGCCACGGCCTTGTTGCCCGAAGCCTCGGCCCTATTCGTCCTGGCGGATCATGGCGGTGGAGAGGACAGGGAGGCCCTGGGTCTCCTGCCCGTGTATGTACGGGAGGGGGTGGGTCGGTGAGGTTCCTCTCACTGATCCTGGGTGATGCGATGTTCCTTCTGCTGGCCTCAAGAAGGAAGACGGCCTTTGACAACCTCTCCCTGGTCTATGGAAAGTCATCCGAAGATCCCACGATGCGGAGACTGGCTCGGGAATCCTTCAGGCACTTCGCCAGGGCCGCACTGGAGATATTGGGGAGCCGCTTCTGGCCCACGGGAAAAGTACTTGAAAGGGTGATTTGCCCCGAGCCGGTGCGCCGGACCTTGGAGGAGGCCGTGGGTGCCGGACGTGGTGTTCTACTGATGACAGGTCATTTGGGCAATTGGGAGGTGGGTGGACGCTTCTTTGGTGAAACATTTCCGGGGAGGTTCGCGGTTGTCGCCAAGCGGTTGCGACCGGCCTGGCTCGACCACATGGCGTATCGCTTGCGCGGTCAGGCGGGCACAGAGGTAATCTACAAGGATGAAGCCGCCAGAGGCGTCCTCAGGGCCCTGAAATCCGGCAAGTTGGTTGCCGTGCTCATGGATCAGAATCGCCCGGATGGCGTCTTTGCCCCCTTTTTCGGCCGATTGGCGGCCACAACGGCCATTGTTCCCACCTTGGCAGTGCGCACAGGGGCTGTTGTTTTGCCCACGGCCGTCACGAGACGTAACGACGGCCTCTTTGAGGTCTCAGTCCTGCCCCCGTTGGAGTTCAAGGGGGACCTCAAGGGTCCCGGGGAATTGGAGGCGGCGGTGGGAGCCTGCAACAGGGCTCTGGAAACGCAGATCCTGGCCCACCCCGAGCAATGGCTCTGGAGCCATAGGCGTTTCAAAACCCAACCCTCCTGAGAGGTAGAATCCCAGCATGTACCGCAGTGTCTTGACCGAAGTGAAGCCGGGACAGGTTGTGGGGATGCCGGTGTTTCCCCCCGGCAGCGTGAAGTTGGTGCCCTTGGTCAACCGTGGGGCCGTGATCAGCCATGCCGTCCTGACCCATTTGCTCGACCGGGGGGTGCGCAGCATCTGGATCCAGGAGGAAGGCACCATCTCGGTCGACCGCCGCCTGAAAATCGAAACCTACATGGCCCTGTGGGAGTTTGCGACCTGGGCACGAAAATTCTGGCAGACCTGCGAGACGGAATTCCAGAGGGCCCGAGGCCGGTCCTCGGAACTGACCCTGAGCGCCATGGATTCTGCCGTGATCCAGGCTCAGGTCCGCAAGATCGCCGAGGTCCTGCGCTACGATTCCCAAAGGGTGATGGCCATCCAGGCCCTTCCCCGCCTGCCCGTGGGCGTCGTGGACCGGATGGTGATGCGCACCCTCTTCGGGATCATCCTGGGGCTGGAACTGGAGGGCGAGATCTTTGCCCAAAAGCTCGAGAAGATCCGCAAGGTTCGCAGGAATCTCTCGTCACGCGATTACCAAAGTGCCAAGGATCTAACGTCCCTGGCCGTGGGTTGCCTGCTTCTGGAGCTTCCCGACTGGGCCAAGGAATGGGGGGGGGAGGAGCTCGAGGAAAGAGACCTGAAGGGTTACGCCGAGTCGTTGAGCCACATCACCGAGCAGTTCCCTGATGCCATGGCCCGCATGATGATCCGTTGCCGTCACCAGAATTTCGATGGCTCGGGCCTGCCCAAGTCGGAACACAAGGAGGAGGGCTCGCGGGTGTCGCAAGTGAGGGGGATGATGGGTCCGGAAATCCACATCCTGGCCCGTGTGTCTCGCGTGGTGGATGTCTTCCTCTCGCACCTGACACCCCACAATTCCTATCTTGAGGCCCTCAGCCGCATGCAAGACGAGGCCCTGAACCGTCTTGATCCCATCCTTGTCGACACCTTCCTCCAGATCCTGCCCCCCTTCCCGGTGGGATCCCAGGTGGTGCTCAACAATGGCGAATTGGCGGTCGTACTCCGCGAAAATGCCCAGAATCCCTGCCGACCCCTGGTCTACCGCCTGGGCCAGGGCATCACCGATGACCGCCAGGTGGACCTTGAACGATTGCCCCTCACGGTGACCTTTGTCGAGACCTCCCTCGATGCCCCATCCGTGAGTTGCATGGATTTCTTCTTTGCTAATATCAGTATCCCCATGTTTTGATGAGGTGTACCATGACCCAGATGATCCGCTCCCTCCTGATTCTCGTGTTGGCTCTTCTGCCTTTGTCGGCCGAAGAGGCCCCCAAGGGCTGGATCTTCAATTACAAGGAAGGCAAGGTGTACACCTTCAACCTTGACACCTCGGCGGAGCACATCAGTCAATTCATGACGGCCAGCTCCGGTTACAACGGCAGAGGGAAGGATGAGAACCATTTCTTCTTCAACCTCCTGGGAAGTTTCGACATCACCATCACCAAATCCTCGCCCAAAGGTGCGGAAGGGCTCCTGAAATTCAAGGATCTTTCACTGGGGGCGGGCTTCAGGGTTGACGAACAGCTGGAGACGAATGGGAGCCTGCCTTCCAAAACCAACAAGGGCACCTTGAAGATGGTCACCGAAGATGCTCCGTCAGCCGATAAGTCCTCCTACAAGGTCATCCTGGGTACTGATGGGGGACTCACCATTAAGGACAAGATCGACCTTTCCAAGTGTGTCACCAACATGGGGGCCATCGAAGCCCTCCATCCCGAGCTGGGTCGCCGGGCGGCCTTTGTGTTCACCGAGAAATTCTGGGCCCGCTACCTCAACTGCCATTTCATTCCGGTGTCCTCCAAACTCAAGATCCCCTCGGGGAGCCTGCTGGAGACCCAGACCGGCGGGGAGTCCAAGAAAGGTGCGGATGCCAAGCTCAAGCAGAACATGGCCCTGGAGCTTTTCCTTGATCCCTGCAACAGCCTCACATGCGCCTACGCCTCGGGCAAACTGGACATCGGTTTCGAGAGCCTGACCGACAAGGAGGACGGCTCCTGCGAATTGCTCTGGAAGTTTCGGGGAGCCTATATCGAAGAGGCCGCCTTCTGCCGGAGCCAGGTGGTCACAGAAATGGTGAAGATGCTCAGCATCCGGTCCTCTGAGGGATACCTTGAGCGTGCGCCCTATGAGCTCCAATTGTGGAACTACTCCGGAGACGCCTCCAAGGGCATCGACCACAATTTCAAGATCATCAGCCTGATTTCCTGCACCAACGTGGCTGACGCTCCGGCGAAGTAACGGCGGCGGTCAGGCGACGGGGTAGATCGGGAAGGCTGAGGCCAGCTCGCGGGTCTTGGCCCGGAGGGCCTTGAGGTCGGCCTCGGAGGTCTTGGCGTCGAGGGCCTTGTCGATCCATTCGCCGAGGAGGTCGAATTCCTTGGGTCCGAATCCCCGGCTGGTCACCAGCTGGGCACCGATACGGATGCCCGACGTCTCTGTGATCTTGCGCTGGTCGAAGGGGATGGAATTCTTGTTCACCACGATGCCTGCTGTCTGGAGCCTTTCTGCGGCCTGGGCTCCCGAGAAACCCCTTGGTGTGACATCCATCATGAAGAGGTGGTTGTCGGTGCCTCCCGACACAATGCGGAAGCCCCTCTCGGCGAGGTAGCCAGATAGCCGCTGGGCATGGGCCACCACACGGGCGGCATAGTCCTTGAAGGAGGGCTGGGAGGCCTCGTGCAGGGCCACGGCCTTGGCCGCGATGATGTGCATGAGGGGCCCCCCTTGGATCCCGGGGAAGATGTGGCTGTCGACCTTCTTCCCGAGGGCGGCGTCGGCGCCCTTCTCGCGGCCGCACAGGAGAAGCCCTCCACGCGGGCCCCTCAGGGTTTTGTGGGTGGTGGTGCTCACGATGTCGGCGTGCGGCAGGGGGGAGGGGTGCACTCCACCAGCCACAAGCCCCGCAATGTGGGCCATGTCGACAAAGAGTTTGGCACCCACCTCATCGGCGATCGAGCGGAACTCGGCGAAATCGAGCGTACGGGCATAGGCGCTGGCACCGGCCAGGATCATCGCCGGCTTCTGCTCCCTGGCGATCCGCCTGACCTCGTTCATGTCGATGCGTTCGGAATCCTTGCTGACTCCATAGGGGATGATCTCGTAAAGACGGCCCGAAAAGTTGGCGCTGGAGCCGTGCGTCAGATGGCCACCGTGGCTCAAATCCATCGCCAGCACCTTTGAACCCCTTGGCACCGTGGCGAAATACGCCGCCATGTTGGCCGTGGATCCGGAATGGGGCTGGACGTTGGCGTAGCTGGCGCCGAAAAGCGCACAGGCCCGCGTTTGGGCGAGCGCCTCGGCTTCATCCACCACCGTGCAACCATGGTACCACCGGCGGCCAGGATAGCCTTCGGCATATTTGTTGGTGAGCACCGAACCCGCCGCCTTCAGCACGGCCTCCGACACGATGTTCTCGCTGGCGATCAGGTTGATCTCGCCTGTCTGGCGTTCCTCCTCTTTCCGGAGGATGTCGGCGATCGGGGTGTCGGGGGCGTTCATCACCTGATTGTGGGGGATGGGCCCCGGCTCGTCAATCAAGACCGGTGCGCCTTTCTGGGGTATGCTTGCCCACGGAGCTCCCAACCATGCCGCACAAGATCTGGGTCCTGTTCACCGTGGTTTCGTTTGTCGTGTTCAATGGCCTGGCCCTGTCGGAGGCCTGGCAGGCTTCTGAGGAACATTTTTCGAGGACCAACGCCACCCGGATCTTTTCCTCCCCGATCGCAATGGCCCCCAAGTGCTGGAAGTTGAGCTATCTCGGCGTCCCCTTGGGGGAGTACCGCTCGTCCATGGAGCGCGATGTGGTGGAACTCAGGCAAAAGGTGTCGCTGAAGGTCGAGGCATCCGGGTTGAAGGGGCCCCTCTCAACACTGGCCGGTGCGGGCTCGATCCAGGCCACTGGCGACGTGGTCTACGACCTCCTGCAGAATTTTTCCTACGCCGACATTGACTGGAAGGCCGGCACGATGGAAGGAAGGATCTTCCTCCGTCGGCAGGGCTCGGTGATCCAGGTCTCTGTACTCACCCCCGATGGCCAGGCCACGAGGCAGATCCCGTGGAATCCCGACGAGATGCCGGGCGCCGACCTGTTCTCATCGCTGAGCGTGCCCGGCCTCCAGAAGGGCGAGAGCTGGTCGCTCCCGATGGTGCACCCCCTGACCGGGGAGAGGGAGGCCCTGAGGGCCCGCGCCACCTCCTTCGACACCCCGGCCGATGCCTGGAACGTCGACATCTTGCGTTCGGGCACCGTTGTGGCCACGGCCCAGATCCGACCCTCCGGTGAGCTTGAAGGCCTGGAATGCCTGGGTTTCAGCGCCCGCATCCAGCGGGAAGAAGCTCCATGATCCGTCTTCAGGGCATCAGCAAATCGTTTGGATCCCTGAAGGCCGTCGACAACCTCGATCTGGTGGTGGAAGCCGGATCGGTGATGGTGTTCCTGGGGCCCAACGGGGCCGGCAAGACGACCACCCTGAAAATCTGCACCGGGTTGGTGAGACCCGATGCCGGCCTCGTGACCATGGGGGGGCTGGCCCTGGCCCCCGATCCCGTGCCGGCCCGCC
>JBFWNO010000127.1:0-6730 GCA_050251015.1 Planctomycetota bacterium | reverse complement strand
AGACATCCAAATCACAGCCCGCAAGCTGGGCATGAAGATCCTGGTCGAGGACGCCATCCGTGCCGTGCGCGAGGGTGCCACAACACTCTCGGAGGCCTTGCGGGTCTCCGTCGCCGACTGAATGGCGCGCACCAAAAAAGATTTTCGCAAGATCCTCCTGGTGCTTGGCGGCGGCGGCCTGAGGGGCCTCTCCCACATTGGCGTGTTGAAGGCGCTCAAGGAGGCCGACCTGATGCCCGACGAATTCGCCGGCACCTCCGTGGGCTCTCTCATCGCCGCCTTGGGGGCCTCGGGCATGCCTGTGGAGGACATCGAGCGGTTCGGCCGTGCCGTCACCAAGGATGACGTCCTTTCCTTCAATTTCCCCGGCCTGCTCAAGCGCGGTGCCAAGGTGGGCCATCTGCAGAGTTCGGAGGCCCTCTCCAACCTCATCTCCCGGCACCTGAAAACCGAACGCTTCGCCGACCTCAAGCATCCCCTCTTCATCAACACGGTCAACATCAACACCGGCGGCGAGGTGATCTGGGGTCTTCCTTCCCTCGACATGGCCCCCATCAGTCTCTGCGTGCTGGCCTCCTGCTCCATCCCCGGTGTCTACCCACCCGTCAAGATCGGGAGCCAGTGGTACGTGGATGGCGCCGTGGTCAACAATCTTCTCCTCAATCTCGCCAAGGCCCGCAAAGCCGACCTGGTGATCGCGGTCTTCCTCAAGAACCTGGGCACCTTCGCCAAGATGCCACGGGTTGAGCAATCCTCCTTCATGACCATCATCAACCGCGGCGACGACATCACCAGCCAGATGGTCTTCAATGCCCAGCTGGCCCGTTCCCAAGACATGCCCCTGGTCATGGTACGGCCCGATGTGACCTCCATGGCCACCTTCGACTTTGTTGATCCGGGGAGGGTGATCGACGAAGGGTACGCCAGTGCCAAGAAGGCCCTGGCCACACACCCCCTGATCCTGGGCACCCGGGCCATGAACCCCATCAAGCCGCTCTATTCGATAGATACCGAGGCCTGCAAGGGTTGTGGTTTGTGCGAGGTCAATTGCGATGAGGGACTTTGGAATGTGGTCAAGGGCAAGGCCCAATACCATGAAAGATTGCGGAAACGTTGCGGAGGAACCATGACATGCCTTCGCAATTGCCCGTACAATGCCATCACCCTGAAGGAGGAGAGCCCCGCATGACTGGCTGCGTGATCCTGGATGGACTGCGAACCCCCTTCTGCAGGGAAGGCTCCTCCCTCGCCAAGCTTAACGCTGTTGATTTAGGCGTGCGCGCCGGTCAGGCCGTCATGGCCCGCACCCGCGTGCCGGAGTCGGACATCGACGCCCTGGTGGCTGGCAATATCGGACAACCCAGTGATTCGGCCAATATCGGCAGGGTGATCGGCCTGGTGATGGGCCTCCCACAGGGTGTGCCCGCGCACACCGTGGCCCGCAACTGTGCCAGCGGCATCGAGGCCGTGACCACGGCAGTGGAGAAGATTCGTTCCGGGGCCGGCAAGTGCATCTTGACTGTGTCCACCGAAAGCATGAGCCAGTATCCCTTTCATATGGGTCCCAAGCTCGTGAAGATCTTCAAGGATTCGAACAAGGGCCGGACGGCCATGGCCAAGCTGGCCCCCTTCCTCCGCCTTAGGCCCTCGCACATCCTGCCGCGCGTGGCCCTGCTTGAGGGCCTCCGCGATCCCACGACAAACATGATGATGGGCGACACGGCCGACCTTTTGGCCCGCGAATACCACATCCCACGCGCCGAACAGGATGCCTTCGCCTTGCGCAGTCACCGCCTGGCCAGCGAGGCTTCGGCCAAGGGACTGTTCAAGGACGAGATTGCCCCCGTGTTTCTGCCTAATGGTGAATCCGTCGAGGCTGATGTGGGCCCCCGGTCCGACCAAACAGCCGAGGCCCTTGCTAAACTCAAGAGCGTCTTCGACAGGCGCTATGGCACCGTCACCGTGGGCAACGCCTGCGGTATCACGGATGGCGCCGGATCTCTCATGGTAGCCCAGGAGGACTGGGCCCGCGGACGCGGCCACTCAATTCTGGCCAGGATCAAGGGCTATGCCTGGACGGGCTGCGATCCCCGTCGCATGGGCCTGGGTCCTGTCTCGGCCTGCCGGAAGGTCCTGAAGGAGCATTCCCTGACCTTCAAGGATGTCGATGTCATCGAAATCAACGAGGCCTTCGCCGCCCAAGTCTTGGCTTGCCTTCGCGAATTGGCTCACTCGGGAGAAACCGGCCCCCTGTCAATGGATCGTATCAACACCCAGGGAGGTGCCATCGCCCTCGGCCACCCCGTGGGTGCCACGGGCGCCAGGTTGATCCTCACGGTAGCCCACCAGCTCAAGCGCAGCGGCAAGCGCCTTGGACTGGCCTCCTTGTGCATCGGCGGCGGACAGGGCGGGGCCATCCTGCTGGAGAACACCGATGTCTAACATTTCCCTGCGTATCGAGGGTGACGTGGCTAGGCTGGTCTTTGACAGGCCGGATTCCAGCGCCAACATCTTTGACCGCGACACCCTGCTGGAGCTCGAAAGCCTGATTGAAACGCTGGAGAAGGAACAGCAACTCAAACGCATCCTGGTGATGAGCGCCAAGGAAAGCATCTTCATCGCCGGCGCCGACATCAAGGCTATCCAAGGGGTGAAGACCCGCGACGAGGCCTTCGAGATCTCCCGCATGGGCCAGAGGATTTTCCAGCGTCTCTACCTGCTGAAAGCCCCCACCGTGGCTGTGGTCCACGGAGCCTGCCTCGGCGGCGGGATGGAACTGGCTCTGGCTTGCAAGGCTCGTGTGGCCACCGACAGTCCAAAGACAAAATTGGGGCTTCCTGAGGTGCTCTTGGGGATCCTTCCGGGTTGGGGCGGAACGCAAAGACTGCCCAAACTCCTCCGACTTGATGGAGCCCTCGACCTGATGCTCACAGGCAAACAGCTTGATGGCAAGCGCGCTTTCAAGGCCGGCCTTGTCGATGCCGTCTGCCCTGTCGGCGTCCAGGAAGATGTGGCCCTTACCCTTCCGATCCCCCAGCGCCCCTTCAAGCTGGCCAACTTCCTGATGGGTCGGGTCTTCAAGGGCCTGATCCTGAACAAGGCCCGCGCCCAGGTGATGAAGGAGACCCGCGGCAATTACCCCGCTCCTCTGCGCATCCTTTCAGTGCTGGGCTCCACCCATGCCCGACACGGTGATTATGACATTGAGGCCGCTGGCCTTGCCGATCTCGCCATGACCCCTGTCTCGCGCCAGCTGGTCCAGCTGTTCATCAACAAGGAAGCTGCCGACAAGGGCACCCACTGGCTCGACAAGTGCGGCGGCAAGATCCCCGAGACCAAACGCCTGGCAGTGCTGGGTGCCGGGGTGATGGGCGGTGGCATCGCCCATCTCGCGGCCGCCAAGGGCTACCCCATCCTGATGAAGGACATCGCCAACCCCGCTCTGGCGCTGGGAATCAAGAGTGCTGCCGAAATCGTGGGCAAGGATGTGGCCCGCCGGCGGATGACGGAATATGAGGGCCGCAAGATCATGGCCCGGATCATGCCCGTCTTGACATTTGAGGGATTCCACCGCGTGGATGCCGTGATCGAGGCCGTGGTCGAGAACATGGATGTGAAGAAGAAGGTGCTGGCCGAAGTTGAAAAGGTGATGTCATCCGTTCCGGGTGTAGGGGCGCAGCATGCTGCGCCCTTGCTCTGCAGCAACACCTCTTCGCTGTCCATCACCGAGATGGCCAAGGCGCTCCAGCATCCCGAACAGTTCATCGGACTGCACTTCTTCAACCCCGTCAGCAAGATGCCCCTGGTGGAGATCATCCGCGGCGAGAAAACTTCCGACGAGTGCACCGCCCGGGCCGTGGCCCTGGCTCAGAAACTGGGGAAGACCCCTGTGGTGGTGAAGGACGGCCCCGGCTTCCTGGTCAACCGCCTGCTGGCCCCCTACATGAACGCGGCCATCCGTCTGGTGGAAGAGGGTGTGTCACCGGTGTTGGTCGACGAGGCCCTTTTGCAATACGGCATGCCGATGGGCCCCTGCCACCTCACCGACGAGGTGGGCCTTGATACGGCCGGGAAGGTGGCCCACATCCTCGAGGCGGGTCTTGGCGAACGCATGAAGGGCTCGGCCCTGGTTGACAAGCTGGTGGAAGAGAAGTTTCTTGGCCGCAAGACCGGCACGGGGTTCTACTGCTACAGCGAAGAAGCCCTGGTGGCGGCCGCGCAAAACTCGGGATCGGCCCTCCCCGCGATGGCCCAAAGCCGCAACAAGGGTGGGAAGGATTTCAAGGCCCTCAATCCCCGCTTTGCCGGGAACTCCAAGCATCTCGATGCCAAGACCATCCAGGATCGCTGTCTCTCGCCATTGATCAGCGAGGCCGAGCTCTGCCTGAGGGAGGGCGTGGTGGCCTCCAAGGCCGACCTCAACCTCGCCATGATCCTTGGCACCGGCTACGCCCCCTTCCGGGGCGGGCCGTTGGGGTGATGAACAACCCGAACCCCACCGAGCGCTTTTCCGACAGGGCCGGACACTACGAACTGTACCGCCCGACGTACCCTGCAGCGCTTCTTGAATTCATGGAAGGCAACCTCGGGCTGACTCCCTCTTCCGTGGTGGCCGACATCGGTGCCGGCACCGGCCTTCTTTCCCGCCTCTTCCTGGATCACGGCAATACAGTGCACGCTGTCGAGCCCAATGCGCCGATGAGGCAGTCCGCTGAAAAAAACCTGGGACACTTCCCGGGCTACACCAGCCATGGCACCCAGGCCGAGGACACCGGACTGCCCTCCACCAGCATCGATCTCATTGTGGTGGGCCAGGCTTTCCACTGGTTTGAAGTAGAGCCCACCCGCCGCGAATTCCGGAGGATCCTCCGGCCCGGGGCTTGGGTGGCTCTCGTCTGGAACATGAGGCAAAAAGCCAGCACGCCCTTCCTCAGCGAGTATGAAGACCTCCTCTGCCGGTTGGGACTTGGTTACCCCGTCACCACATCAGACCCGCAAACAGGCGGACTGTCCCGGAACTTTTTCCCGCCAGGCAGGGAACGCACCACCAGCCTCCCCCATTTTCAGGACCTCAACCTGGAGGCCCTCAGGGGCCGCCTGCTTTCCTGTTCCTATGCGCCTCTCCCGGGTCATCCTAACCACACGCCGATGATGCGGGAACTGGATGCCCTCTTTGAAAAGCACCAAAGCTCGGGCTCAGTGCGCATCATCTATGACACCCTGGTCCATTACGGACAACTGGGGTAGAGCTCCCTCAGCCCAGCAGTCTCTCCAGATCCTCGCGGCTGAGTTTCTTCAGGACTCCGTCGCCGCCACCCAGGATGGCCTCGGCCAGTTCCTTCTTGTCTTTCTGCATCTCCAGGATGCGCTCCTCGACGGTGTTCTTGGCCACAATACGGTAGGCGAAGACCTTCTTCGTCTGCCCGATGCGGTGGGCCCTGTCCACCGCCTGGGCTTCCACAGCCGGGTTCCACCAGGGATCGAGGATGAACACATACTCGGCCGCAGTGAGGTTGAGCCCCACCCCCCCGGCCTTGAGACTGATGAGGAAGATCCTCTTCTTGGGGTCGTTCTGGAACTCGTCGACCTTGGCGCCGCGGTCGCGGGTCTTGCCATCCAGGTAGACATAGGGGATCTTGGCCTTCTCAAGGGCTTCCTTCACATAGGTCAGGAAGGAGGTGAACTGCGAGAACACCAGGGCCTTGTGGCCGCCCTCGATCACCTCTTCAAGTTGGGGAATAAGGAGCTCGAGCTTGGCACAGGGCACATCGTCGGGGACTTCTTTGTCCACGAGCCCCGGGTGGCAGGCCACCTGCCTGAGGCGCAGGAGGGCCTCGAGCACTTCCATCTGGGAGGAAGCCATGCCGTCGCGATCAACGCGCGCCAATAGGGTGTGCCGGTAATGATTGCGGATCTTCTCGTACACCTTGAGCTGTTCGCCCTCCAGTTCGCAGGTGAGGGTCTGCTCGGTCTTGGCCGGCAGGTCACGGGCCACCTGGTCCTTGGTACGTCGGAGAATGAGAGGCCTCAGGGTCTTGGCCATCACATCGACAGGGGCATTGATGTCGATGCCGTTGATGGAGCCGAACATGCCGGGGTTGAGGAACTCCAGCAGATTCCACAGTTCCCCGATGTGGTTCTCAACGGGTGTGCCGCTCAAGGCCAGCCGGTGACGGGCCTGGATCAAGCGCACGGCTTTCGAGGAGGCCGTGGCGGCATTCTTCACGGCCTGGGCCTCGTCGAGGATGGCGTAATCGAATTCGATGTCCTTGAGGAAGGTGATGTCGCGGCGCAGGGTGCCGTAGGTGGTGAGCACGATATCGCAACCCTTGAAGCCCTTGGCATCCTTGGGGCGCGAGAGACCGAAGTGCTCCAAGGTCTTGAGTTGGGGAGCAAAGCGGGAAATTTCCTGCCTCCAATTGAACATCAGCGAACGGGGCACCACAACCAAGGACGGTCCTTTCTCGACCTCTTTGACCGGCTTACCGTCGGCATCCTTGAGCTCGCCGCTTTCCAGTTGTTCGGCTATTTCGCGTAGTTCCAGACGTCGGTTCTCGAGAAGAGCCAGCACCTGTACGGTTTTCCCGAGGCCCATGTCGTCGGCCAGGCAGCCTCCCAGTCCGAAACGGCGGAGCATCTGCATCCAGCCCAATCCCTCGCGCTGATAGGCCCGGAGCGTTCCCTTGAAGGTGGCAGGGGCCTTGCCGGGCTCAATGCGTTGGAACCATTG
>JBFWNO010000126.1:0-6948 GCA_050251015.1 Planctomycetota bacterium | reverse complement strand
TGGCCTTCACCTCTGATCGAAAGACATACCAGCAATTGAGTTTGGCATGGGGTGTGCACCCTCTGATGATCCGCAACTACCGTCATCCATCAAGGTTGTATGAGTCAGCCTTGCACATTCTTAAGAAGAAAAAACTCGGTAAACCCGGCGAAGTGATCCTGATGGTTTCAGGCACGTCCACCGCAAGGGGAAGTGCTAATACCATCCGCTTTCAGCGCGTACGCTGACCTCGAACCCAAGGCAATTCCAAGTTCCTGGCCTTATCGCCTGCCAGTTCGAGGTGGCGCTTCTCAAGATCGTCTCCAAGCGTGTCATCTTGGGCGACGTAGCGGGCGTACAGTGCGGCTCTGAAGTAGTCATCGCTGGTGGGGGAGACTTCTAGCGGCACCTGAGCCAAAAACCCCGGGTCAGCTGCCTCCAGCACTGGAAGGATCACCTTGTCTGTCAGTTTGAGTCCGATGGATTGCTTATGGCGGACCACTGTTCCCTGGAGGTTGCCGCTTTGACCAGGGATCTGGATTTTTTCCCCCAATTTGAACTCCAATTGATTTTCGATCATCTCCTCATGTCTGATGAGTTCCCTTGACAGAATTTTGAGATCCTCGATTTGTCGTCTTTGGGATTCAGCGAGAGGGTGATAAGACCAATCCTCGGCTTTCTTGAGGATGGCGGCAAACTGGCGTTGTTTGCAGGCCCTGGGTAGGTCTGCGCTGATGAAGTCACTGATGTCTTCCCTGAGTTTTTCGCCTTCACGTTTGATCAGGAATTCCGTTTCATTGGCTCTCACTTCTAGGCGAGATTCGCCTGGAAGGGTCTGAATGGCTTGGCGGAGGATTTCCAGGGACTCCACCAACAAGCCTTTATTGGCCTGACGTTCGGCCGATCCCAGGGCGTCCTGGAGAAATCTCTCGCGAGCGGCCTTGAGTTTTGTGGCCATCTCCTGCGTCATGGACGGCAAATGCTGGGCCACCCAGCCAGGTGCGGGGTCGTAGGCGCGCAGTAATTCCAGGCTTGATCGGGCATCATCAAAGCGTTGGCCCGAGATGGCCAAGTCAACCTGCTGGATCAATTCCTCGATCTCGTGCCTTTGCTCTCGAGTCCACAGATCCATGGCGGCTTCCAGTGATTGCTCACATTCAATGGCCAGGTCGGTCCCAGGGTATTCGCGAAGAATGGCTTCCAATAAGGCGATCCGTTCCCTCAAGTCAGACAATTGCATGGCGCGGTTGAGCATGTCGCGTCCCGCTTCGGAGGCCGCAAGAATTTCGGGGGGGGAGGCCGTTTGGTTGAGGGGCGTTGCTGAAACGGGATCATCCGTTGGGGGATCCCAGTCGAGGAAAGCCGCATAACCTATACCGATGAGAACGATCGCGAGGGCCACCCATCGTGATGCTTGGGGCCATCGTGCGGGGGGGCCCTCCAACACAAGCCTCTTGGCTTCCTCGATGCTTTGGGGCCTCGAGGCGGGGTTGCGATGCATGAAAGTCGCAATGGTGCGGCTCATGCGAGAGGAGATGTCCGGACAAACCTGGCGAAGTTCGGGTGGGGGGCCCTTTTCCAGGGCCATCAGAAGATCTACGGCACTGGGAGCCTCATAGGGCGGCCTTCCTGCCAAAAGATGCCAGGCGGTGGCTCCAAGGCTGTAATAGTCGCAGAGCTTTCCGGCGGCATGGGCATTGTGCATTTGCTCTGGGGCCATGTAGGCAGGGGTTCCCAGAATCTCATCTATGGCTGTGAGTGTTTTTTGGACATCCACCCTTCTCGCAAGGCCCAGATCGGCAAGTTTGAGTTGACCACTATCCAGGATCATCAAATTGTCGGGTTTGACATCCCTGTGTGCGATCCCCCTTGAATGCAGGTATTCAAGGGCTTCAAGCGATTGAAGAAGGATGTTCAGGACCTCATTCTCTGGGATTCTTCCGCGCTTTTTTTGGGCTTCAGCCAGAGTGATGCCGGCGACATATTCCATGACAAGGGCCCAGCCATGTTCCACTCTCACGACGTCGTGAACCCTGATGAGATTGGGGTGATCAAGGGTGGCGCTGACTCGGGCCTCCCGGACGAACCTCTGTAGAAGCTCTTTGTTGGTGATCACCTCGGGATGGAGGATCTTCAGTGCCACGAGACGGTTCATGCTCAATTGCCGGGCCAACCAGACGCTTCCCATGCTCCCTTTGCCGATGAGTTCCAGCACTTCATACCCATCGACAAGGGGGGGGGAGGCGTGCTCGTTCATGGCTTCATTTTAGCGGGGGGGTGGAGTTGGGGCTGTTTTCGCCTAAAATGGGATCGAGATGGAGTCACGCATGCGCATGTCATTGTTCTGGGTTGCCATGGCTGTTTTTTTATGTCTTACCTTCACCATGAAGGCGGAGGCCCCTTGGAACATCACAGATGAGAATGCTGCAGACACGACACTTGAGGACATTGTGGCAAGGCCCGATGCCTTTTTGGGTGAATTAGTCCGCTTTGCCTGCCGCTACCACAAGGCCGAGGACATGTTTAATCCCTATTACACAGGGCTGTCCAAGTATGAATACAACAATTTTTCCGTTTGGGGACTTAAGGCAGTGCTTTTCCATGAAAAGAACTATGCTTCCGATGTGCCTTTCCTCTTTGTCGAAAAGGAATCGGCGGTTTCGTTGTCTGCCTCCAAATTGCATAAGTACGAGGTGGTCACCATCACGGGTCGTGTGGTCAACACCTATCTCGGTAAACCCTGGATTGTGGTGACGGGCATTTGTGGCAACATATTTTCAGTGACCCTCAGCGATCCGTCGCTGATCAGGGCGAGATTGGGCCTGGAGCTTCTTGATAAAGGTGAATCGCAAGCCGCGGCGGATGAATTCGAGGCAGTACTCGACACGCGCTTGGACAGTTACCTGGAGGCTCAGGTCCAAAAATACTATGGAAAGGCCTTGCTGGATTCCGGTGACTTTGCCAAGGCGGCCGATGCTCTCGACGACAGTTACGATGAAATTGAGGATGCGGATGCCGGGGCTTGGCTGGCTCAGGCACTCCTGAATTCCCACAATCCATCATCAGCAGCTTCTCATGCCAAGGATGTGGTTGAAGCGTTCCCCACACACCTTGAAAGCAGGCTTGTTTATGCTGAGGCCTTGGCGAAACTCGGTAAGGTTGATGATTGTGTCCAACATGCCAGAGTCGCACTTTCCCTGGATGCGGGCAATTCAAGGGCGTATGCCTCTATGGCCGAGGCTTTTGTCAAGGGTGGAGATGATTTGGCATCATTGGATCTGCTCAGGGAAGCCGAATCGAAGGCTCAGGGTGACCATGGGATCTTTCATAAAGAGATGGGGAGGATTTATTACCGTCAAGGCCGTTACGACTTTTCGGTCAATGAGTTCGAATTGGCCAAACGCAGTTTCCCCGGTGATGCCAGTGTGTTCCTGGAAACCGCTCGTGCTTTGCGCGAGCGTGGAGAAAAGTATTACCGTAGCGCGGCTGTGAATTTTTCGCGCTCGTTGGAGTTGGATCCGACCCAAGTTGACCCCCGCCTCGAACTTGGCATGCTTCTCTACAAGGGCAAGGAGTATGGTGAGGCTTCTCGTGTTCTCGCTGATTACGTTGAAAGGCGCCCTGATGATTTGGGAGCCCTGGTGATTTCTGGTCTGACGAATGAATGGACGGGTGCCTTTGAGCCCGCCGCAAAGAGTTTCACGTTGGCGGAGTCCAAGGATGGTCCCGGATATCATTCCTTGCACTTGGGCTTCTGCCTCCTGGCCATGGGTCATGAAGAGGAAGCGGCTCATGCGTATGCCCGTGGTGCCGAATCCGATATGGAAGATCGCTTTCGTTTTGAGGCGGCTTTCAGGGCTTCAGGGTTATTCCTAAAAATGGGACATGAAAGGAAGGCTCTCAGAATGGCCTCCCTTGCCCATAAGCTTGATCCGGCTCACACGGGTGCGCATATCAATCTTCTCCTGAGCCACGAACGAAGCGGTGACCACGAGTCTGCATTCCAATGCAGCACCGAGTTGCTGTCGGGACCCCAAGCCGACATGCACCTGGCCTTGCTGCGCCAGCATCAGGCCTTCAACGCGTTGGCTCTCGGACACCCCTCTGATGATATCTTGGGCTGGGCCACCACGGGATATCAGCGCCAGACCGAGGCCTCAACTCTGACATTGGGATTGGCCTATGCCAAGGCTGGGAGGATGGAGGGTCTGGATCTGCTTTCCAAGGTTTCTGATTCCCATCCTTTGGCGCGATTGGGTGTGGTGGAACTTTTGCTTGCAAGCGGTAAGGTTGAAGAGGCCAAGGCGATATTCGAAAGCCTTGAGGAGCCTCAGGCCAAAGGTTTCAGAACATGGTATGACGAGCTGGAAGACAAATTGGGCCTTTAAAGTATGCAACAGCATCTGACTTTTGAGGCATGGCGTGTCTTCCGGATCATGTCCGAGTTCATTGATGGGATTGATACGCTTTCAAGATTACCCCGATGCATTGCCATCTTTGGTTCTGCGAGAAGCAAACCTAATGACATGTACTACAAGGTGGCCGTCGAGACAGCCAAGGTTTTTGGCAAGGGTGGTTATGGGATCATCACGGGAGGTGGTCCCGGGCTGATGGAAGCCGCCAATCGTGGCGCCATCAAATGCAAGGCTCCCAGTATCGGTTTGAACATCGAACTGCCTTTCGAGCAACATGCCAATCGCTATGTGCGCACGCTTGTGTCTTTCAGGTACTTCTTTGTCCGCAAAGTCATGTTCATCAAGAATGCCAGGGCCGTAGTCATTTTTCCGGGAGGATTCGGCACCTTGGATGAGTTTTTTGAGATTGTCACCCTGATCCAGACACGCAAGATCCACCCTGTCCCCATCGTCCTGATTGGCAAGGAATTTTGGAAGGGTTTGATGCGTTGGGTCGAGGGAACAGTGCTGGATAAACAGGCCTTCATCTCCCCAGAGGATCTTTCCCTGTTCACGATTGTGGATGACCCGCAAGAAGCCTTTGATTACGTCCAGGATTATTACGGTTCCGGGACGCATTCCATCATGGAGACGCAGGATGTCCCTTAATCCCGGTCAAGTGCATCCCACACTCAAAAAATGGATGCTAGCGGACGGGATGAGCATTGTGGCTGACACCGAACGTAGCCATGGGAATATGTTTGTGGATGGCATCAGTGGACGCGAGTATCTGGATCTTTTTTCCTTTTTCGCATCGGGGGCACTGGGCTTCAAGCACTCCATTTTTGATCGCCCGGATGTCAGGAATGAGCTCCTGGAAGCCGCCTTGATCAAGCCGACCCTGTCTGATGTGTATCACGTGGGTCAGGCAGAGTTTGTAGACGAGGTTGGAAAAACTTTGCCGCCTGGCTTCAAACACCTCTTTTTCATTGAGGGGGGGGCCTTGGCAGTTGAAAATGCTTTGAAAGCGGCCTTTGACTGGAAAGTGCGAAAGAACATCCAAAAGGGCCGAGGAGAGAAGGGCGGGCAGATCTTGCACTTCAGGCATGCGTTCCATGGCCGAAGTGGCTATACCCTTTCTTTAACAAACACACATTCTGTAGCCAAGACACAGTATTTCCCGAAATTCCCTTGGCCCAGAGTGATGTCGCCGGCGATGGAATTCCCGGTTACACCGGAGTCATTAGCGGCCACCCGTCGCTTGGAGTCGGATGTCATCAGTGAGATCAAGAGGATCTTCCATGAGAGAACGCATGACATTTCCGCCATCATCATTGAACCCATCCAAAGCGAGGGAGGTGACAGGCATTTCAGGCCAGAGTTTTTGAAGGCTCTTCGTGACCTGACGATTGAGGAAGATGCCCTCTTGATTTTTGATGAAGTCCAGACAGGTGTTGGCCTGACAGGACGCATGTGGTGCTTTGAACATTTTGGCGTGACCCCGGATATGTTTGTATTCGGCAAGAAAATGCAGGTTTGCGGCTTCGCATCGACTACAAAAATCGATGAGGTGGACAGTGTTTTCAAGGTCCCCAGCCGGATCAATTCCACTTTTGGTGGAAATCTCACGGATATGGTTCGAGCCAAATGGATCTTGAGGGCCATCCGCGAGGACAGGCTGGTTGAAAACGCCGAGCGGATGGGGGCACATTTGCTGGATGCCATAACGTCTTGGGCGGACTCCTCGCGTGGCGTCGTGGGTGCCGTCAGGGGCCGTGGTCTATTGATGGCTTTTGATCTAGCGGACTCGGCACGACGCGATGCTTTCAGGAAGGCGGCATTCGAGCAAGGCTTGCTGTTGCTCTCCTGTGGAGACAGGTCGATCCGCTTTCGACCCTATCTCATATTTGATGAACAAGCCTTGGGTTTGCTGATCCAGTTGTTAGACCGGACTCTTAAGTCCCTGGCCTAGGATGGTCACATTCGAGCAGGCTAGGGACCTGGTTGAAAGAGAGGTCAGGACCCTTGAAGCCGAGCCGGTTCCATTGAACAGGGCTTTGGGACGATCATTGGTTCACGATCCAGTTTCCTTGAGGGATGTTCCGGGCTTTCAAAATTCGGCAATGGACGGGTATGCGGTCAGACTGTCTGATTGCCAGCTGAACTCCACCCTCGAGATTGCGGGGATACAGGCTGCAGGTGATGCCCCGATACAGTCTGTCAGGCCAGGGTCCTGTGTCCGTGTGATGACGGGGGGAGTTGTGCCAAATTGGGCCGATGCGGTCATCCCTAGGGAAGAAACCGATGAATCCGAGGCCCGTTGTGTAAGGCTTGCTTCTGTACCTCGGATGGGCGCCAACATCCGCAAGGCCAATGAAGATGTGGCGGCGGGCACCCTCTTGAGGCTCAAGGGACGGCCTTTGTCTCCCTCGGATCTCGGTGTTCTTGCCTCGATAGGGAAGTCCTCCGTGGCCGTTCACAGGCGGCCTGTCGTCTCACTGGTGTGTACGGGGGGCGAGTTATTGAATCCTCAGGACACGCCACGTGAGGGTTTTGTTGTGAATTCAAACGCTGT
>JBFWNO010000125.1:0-7024 GCA_050251015.1 Planctomycetota bacterium | reverse complement strand
ACGACAAGGATCAGGCGCTTGATCGCGGGACTCATGGGGTCTCCTTGGGTTCGAAGGGTTTCACATCGAGGGTCTTGAGGGGAGTCAGGTGGACGCACACGCGTTCACGCTTCTCCTTGAAATCATAGACAACGCCGCAGATCGAGACCTCGACCGACGGGTGGAGGACGCGGGTGCGCACCTCGGAAGGCATCTCAACAGCCTCAGCCCCGCCGTGCCGGAGCAACTGGATCTCCAGGCGGTCGAGGGCATCGCGGCTTTCCTTTTCGCGGGTGAGCACCATCATCAGGCGGTCCTGCACCTCGGAGGGCAGGGATCCCATGTCGGCGTTCTTGTATTTGTCCTTGAGCGGCTTCACTTTATCAAGCACATCCTGGTGCCTGGCGGCATCGGCCAGGAGATCCTTGTGGATGCGCAACGAGAGGAAGCGCCGTCCGGTCTGCACCTGGGTGCGGGTTCCGAAGTCGTTGCCGAGGATCGTCGCTTCCACCCCGAGGAACGACTGCAGGGTTCCGCCCACGGCCTGGCCCCTGGGTCCTGTCAGGCGGATATGGCCGTCGGACACCAGCTGACAGTTCATGGCGGTTTCCCTCAAGGTCATGTCGGCCCCGCTGAGGATGGTGATGTCGGTGGCACTGCGCGCCTGGAACCGTCCATCACACTGGATCAGGCCCTCCTTGCGGCCCGAGACCACACCCTGGATCAGGGTGTCTCCCAATGAACGGATGCGCGAGGATTCCACCGATCCCTCGATGATCACATCGCGTCCCTCGATCCTGGCCCCAGGGAGCACCTTGCCACGGACCACGACATCGTAGGGTGACTCGACGGTATCCCCAGGACCCACATCACCCTGGATGACGTGGAAGGGCCGGACGTCCAATTCCCCTTCCTCCAGCACGGCAAAGCCGCCGCGTTCAGCCACCAGACTGCCACCGTGAAGCTTCAGGCCGTCGCCCAGCATGAACGGAAGGACGGAGGATTCGAGTCCACCCGCCAGGACATCCCCGGGGCGCAGGCTTTCCAGCCTGGTCAGGAGGCCTTCCGCAGGCCATTCTCCCTTGAAGAGTCCCTTGTCGAGAAAACCGCGGTGCCACCTGATGCCCGGTGTCCTGGCGGGGCCCGTGTTCCATCGGGGGGGGGTCACGGCCAATCTCCAGACCGATTCGTCCTTCAGGTGCACGAGTTTGTAGGCCTTTTCCACAAGGGCGATGTCGAGCTCTTCCCCAGGGGAGGCCTTCATGACATCCTTGAGGATGTCGGGAAGGTGCACCTGCCGGCCCTGGCTTCGGGGGGGGAACAGAGTCATGAGCAGGGAGCCGTTCAGGGGATGGCGCGTCAGATGGAGCAGGGTGTCTCCCTCGCCCGGGAAGACGGTGCTGGTCACATGATGGTGCAGGAGTTTTTGCAGCACAAGATGGATCGAAGCCTTGCGCGACCTGTGGGTTTCCCCCGCCAGGGCGTCGCGCAGGAGGGTCTCGAGCGAGCTGATGGACCCGTTGCCCTCCTGGCGGCTGGAGAGTTCCCCACAGAGCCTGGCCGCCTCGTCGAGGATGGCCCCGAGGGTGGCTGGTAGCTTGTCCACCCTCATACGCGTGTCAGGCGGCGCATCCAGAGAATGCCCACGATTTCCAGGAGGACCATGCCGGCCAGCAGGAACCTACCGGTGGGATGGGCAAAGAATCGGTGCATCCGTTCAGGATCCAGGCCCTGGAGCAGCAACAGGATCGCCGGGGGCAGGAGGGCCAGCACCAGGGTCTGGAGCCGTCCCTGGGCCGAAAGAGCGGCCAGGCGAGAAGCCGCGGCGGCTTCTTCACGACTTTGGCGGGCCAGGGCCTCGACAAGGCGCGAAACATCGATGCCTCCTTGCCGTGAAAGCTCCACGGCATCTGCGAGGCGGCGGGTCAGAGGCGTGTCGAGGAGGTCGGAGGCCCGCCGAAGGGCCCCTTCGAAGGGCAAGCCCATCCCCAAGCCATGCAGGGTTTCCGTAGCCAGGGGGCCCAAAGGCCCGGGAGGGGTGGGAAGAGTGGAGCGGAAGGCCTGTTCCAGGGAAATGCCCGAGCGCACCGCGTGCGCCAGGTTCTCAAGAAAGGGCGGGAGAGCCGCATCAAGACGAGCCAAGGCCCGGGCCTTCGCCTGCTGGACCAGGGCCTGGGGGAGGACGATAGCCAACAGAACGGGAATGATCAGGTGGATGGGGAGTGCCAACATGCCGGCCGACAGGAGAAGCACCAAAAGAAATTGGATCCGGCCCTTTGCCCAATAGGTGCAGGCCCCGAGGGACGCCGCGGCCAAAACCGCGACGAGGTCGTTCACCGGGAGTTCCTGACGAGTTCACGGAGAGTCTGGAAACGTCCGGTAGCCGCCCGAGCGGATTCGTCGACCTTGGGCACTTCGGGTGTGATGAAGACGACAAGGTCACGCTGTTGCGCATCCTCGCCATCCTCGGAGAACAGGGATTTCAAGAGGGGGATGTCACCCAGCACCGGTGTTTTTTCGCGGAAGACTCCCTGCAGGCTGCGGCGCAATTCACTCAGGACGAGGGTTTGGCCCAGCTTGGCCGTCACCTCCGTCTGGGTCCTGAAGCGGGTGAAATCCTGGGATCCTGCCGACATTGGGGCGCTCACCTCCAATTCGACGGCCAGGATCACATCCCCTGTCGATTTGGCCTGCGGAGTCACCTTGAGGATCAGTCCCCAGTCCAACTCATGGTGGGGGGAGTCACCGGTACCCGGAATCACCCTGCGGCCTCCGTCCTGGAAGATGCCTGTTTTGCCGCTTTGAACGCAGATCCTGGGCTCGGCCACCAGATCTCCCCAGCCCTTGCCGATGAGCTCATGAAGGCGGGCCGTGGCGCCAGCCACCAGGCTCCGATCGGGTCCGCCATCGCCGAATTGGCCCTGGAGGGTGGCATCCAGTGACTTCAGAAGATTGACGCCCGAACGTTCCAGGGCTGTGCGGTTGACCTGGATGAAGGTGAGATTCACGTTCACCATCAGCGGCTCCACCCTCAGGAGGTTGACAATCTCCCAGTCCTCGCCGGGCAGGCGGGCCTTGGCGATCTTGACGGCCTCTTCTGCCTCCGCGACGCCCGGGGCCGTGCCCTCGAGGATCACGCGGCGGCCCTCAATCCGCGTCTTGCATGATACGGCATCCAGGTGGTGGGAGATCATGGCTGCCAAGACGCCATGGTGAAAGGCTTCATCGAGCCGGGTGCGGTTCTCGATACGGGGATCCTGGCGACTGACTTCGGCCACACGGCGCGCATCGTCCGGGGTCAGGAGGCGGCCCCGGAGTACCAGCCCGCCCTGGTGGGGGGTGATGACAAGGCCACGGATATCCCCCAGCTTGGCCCGCGCTTCTTGTTCCAGAGCGTCGGATTCCGAGCCAAGAACTGTCGACAAGACCAGCACCATCAAGGCGGGAAGCATCCACCTCATGGCAAACGTAACGTGCTCTCCTGCTTCTCCCTTGCCAGGGTCACGGAGCCGGAGCCTATCCGTGTCACCTTGAGACCGGGTTTCATGCTGAAGTTGCGCTTGTAGGTCCGGCCGTTGATTTCGTAGCTGTGTTCCACGCCGTCGGCGCCCACTTCTTCGCCTTCCTTGACGGTGTAGGTGTTGGTGAACCACTGTTGCTTGGCCTTGTAGAACAGCTTGACCTCAAGCTCGGCCGAGGAGCCGGAAACCGACTTCAGCCTCACGTTGTACACACCCTTCGGGAGATCCTGGCCCACGCTGAAGAAGTCCTTGCTGCGCTCCCACCATTCTTCCCATGTTGAAGGAGTCGAGTTGTAGTCGGCCTGCGTGAGGTCAAGCAGGGCCTGATAAGCGGCGAAATTGCGGTTGAGCTTGGAGGCATCGGTGCGCTCGACACCTGCCGTGGATTTGAGCAGGGTCAAAAGGTGGGGGATGCTCTCCTTCTTGCCCAGTTTCCCCAGGGAGCGGCAGGCGGCAACCACCACGTCACTGTCAGCATCCTGCAATTTCTCAACAATGGCATCATGGGATCCCACAGCCCCGATGTCACCCAGACTCAGCACGGAAATCCTCCGGGTGGCGGGATTTTCGTGCTTGAGACCGCTGGTGAGCCAGGCGATGCGGTCGGCATCTTTGTTGTCGAGCCACCACTGCTGCCATTGGGCGATGGAGGCATCGTTGCGGGATGAGTATTCGGAAACGTGGGCTCCTAGGGCATCCTTGAAGGCCATCGAGATCTTGCCGAGCATGTCCATACGCAGAAGCTTCGATTCCGCGGGCTTCAGGTCGGATTTCTTGCTGTTGAATTCCTGGAGGGTGTTCTTGCGGTCATCGATGAGAGCGCGGCGTTTGCCTTCCTCAAGGGGAATGTATTCGGCCTTTGTCGCCTCGAAGTTGAAATTCTGGCCCGTGATCTTGCACAAGGCATCGATGCAGGCCCTGCGCACCGTGAAATCGGCATCTCGGAGGTTGTAGACCAGGTTTTTGATCGAGAGCGATGTGCCGACATGGAACAGGGCTTCGGCAGCCTGACGGCGCCTCAAGGGATTGGTGTCGAGAAGAGCCTCAACCAGCACGGCTTCACCGGTGGCGATGTTCCAGTTGCCCAGAGTTCTGGCTGCTTCGAAACGGATGGAGAACACAGAGTCCTGAAGGGCAGCCTCCAAGGCTTCCACGGCGCTCTTGCGTTGCTCGGGCGAGGCGTCAGTAGTGTTCTGGCGGGCCAGGGCGAAAACGGCCGCCTTGCGCAGGAGAAAGTTTTCATCCTTGAGCATCTCGCGGTATTTGGGGATATCCTGACTCTTGGCCAGTTCCTGCATGGCAGAAGTCCGGATCTTGGAATCCGAAGAGAGTAGGGGGTCGGCCTCTTGGGCTTGAACCGTTGAAACCGATAGGCAAAGAGCCAACAAATGACCGCTGCGCATGATGGGGTTATTTTAGCCAAAAAAGGCCCTGGCTGGGCTACTCAAAAAGGAGGGGTCCCAGGCGGCTTTCCGGCAATAAAAGGGTGGTGGTGGCCGACTCGACCAAGGGGGTGGCATAAACAACGGGGGGGCCCTTGAAACTGAGAGTGAGCCGGATGTCATCTTTGCTGTCGACAATACGGGGAGTGGTGTCTATCCACTGCCATTGGGGGGCGATTCCCGGCAATTGGTTGATTTTCATGCTGCCCACTGAGCTCATGACTCCAGTGCCAGGGTCCCGATAGGAGACAAAAAGGGACAGTTCTTGGATATCCAACAGGCTGATGGCGGGTGTGCCGTCCTGGTTGTCCCAAAACATGTGAAACTCCGGGAGATAGGCCGACCAGGAAACCCTGGCCAACTTCATCCCTGCCACCCTTTCGCCAGTTTGGAGCAGAGGGTGCATGTTCAAGGGGGTGCCGCTGCTACCTCCTGGATAGGGGCTCAGGTTGGTGAAATTCGGCAGGTTCGGGCGGAATCCCAAATCGTTACCTCCCGTCAGGGGAGAGTCGGTTGTTGATTGTTTGGGCATATCAAAGATCTGGATATCCATGAAACTGGCCCAGGCGACATTGGCGGCGTAATAGGGAGCCTTGTCGGCAATGATGGGATCGCTAACAGGCCAGGTTTCGGGATCGGCACCGGGTGTTGCAGGAGTCCACTGGTAGCAATGAGGCTCGAATCCAAAATAAAAACGGGGGGGGAAGCGTTTGTAGATGGGGATTTTGCGCACGGAATTGGAACCCCGACCCGTGACGGAGTCGAACCGGAAATTGTGGGTCTTGGGGCGGAACAGGGAGGATACGGGTGGCAACACGGGGCAACCCCCGAATTCATAGGGCAGAGTCTGGAGGTTGGATGCGGCATTGTCGCCATAACTGGGCAGGTAAAGGGTGCGCTGTTCAAAGGTGGGCAAACGGACAAGCGTTTGATAGTAATTATGCTTGTTCAAGGGGCCCCAGGTGGTGGTGTCCATCGGATCCATGGCATAGGCATGGCTGGAGTCGTAGTGGAAAAAGAGGGAATTTAAGGAGAAGGAACCTGCCATGCTTTGCTTGAAGGTTCCATTCACATACACCGCCAGGCACCCTCCCTTTTTGGGTGGCGTCGAGCCCAACAGGGTGTGGAGATCCCGCCAGGCCAAAAACACATGGTTCCAACGGCCTGTTTCCAGAATGGCCTGGTAGTCACCCTGGCTGTTGCAGGGGCCGGTGCCTTGGAGAGCGCCCGGATTGGGAATGATAGGCCTGTCCAAGACAAACACCTTGCGCACGGTGTGGTACTCGTGCTCGGCAGTGTCGGAGGTGTCGAACAGTTGCAGGGGCATGCCCAAGACAGTTTTGTTGTCGTATGAACTGAACTTCATGATGTTGGTGACTTCATCGCTGTTGGGCGCGGCATTTGTCCAGGTTCCCCAAGTGGGGTTGAATCCCCTCGTGGGGTCTCCGAGATAGGAGTGCTCGTCCGTGAACCCGTATTTGGTGATCATGAATTCAAACAGCAGGTTCTCATTGGGGAAGGGGTTTTTCATGGGCCAATGGCCTTCGATGCCATCGCCATTGGGAACCACCAAGTTGAAGGCGGCCGTGCCATTGAGTGGCATGGTGGGAGCACAGAGCCGGCCCATGGCCCCACTGCTCATGTCGCGTAGGCCATTCATGTTCGAGAACCAAAAGGGGGTGGGGGCAATGCCACCCTGCCCCAAGTAAGTGCCGAACGGTGGCACATAGGGCCAGCCCAAGGGATCGCCCCCATAGGGTGTGGTGTTGTAGGTGCCCCTGTTGAGTCCATCGGGGGCCAGGCACCCCCAGGCCAGCCGGAACGACCCGACAAAGTAGCAACGCAGACTGGCCTCTGTCATTGACATGGCCAAACCAAAGGGCGGTGGGTTGAAACAGCGGTTGTAGGTTTCCTCATCCTTCACGCAAAAGGGGGCGTAAAAGAGGGTTATGGCAGGTTGGGTGGCTGTGGGATGGAAACGGGGTTTCACATAAAAAGACACGGCCCCGTTCTGGAAGGCGGGAAGAACAAAGCCGCTCATCGATGTGGGGCTGTAATTTTCATTGGGCAGGGCGTTATCAT
>JBFWNO010000124.1:0-7196 GCA_050251015.1 Planctomycetota bacterium | reverse complement strand
AAAAAATGCCATCAACATTGAGAATTTGATGCATCCTCCAATCAGCCTTGTCTCCAGCTAACCCGGCCCAAAATTCAACTTCGTTCTTCTCGATTAGAGTTCTGGTTGGGTCATTATCAATAAACAGCCCCTTCATTTTTGCGGAGTCCTTATTCTTGACCGCTATGGAAATGTTGTTCAGAGTGTCTAAGGGGGTCAGCATCCGCTTCCATTTGTCAGCCTTTGAGAAATCAGGACTCGATTTGACCTTAGCCCACTTATAGGCCTTGACTTGCCCATTCCAAAGGAATGACCCCTTCTCAAAATCATTGGCGACAATTTCTTTCAAGCTCGCATCTATGCTCGAATCAGTTGCCTTGGCAGGCATTTGGCTGAGTAGGGCAACCGACATAAGAATCAAAATGAAAATTCGAGTTCCCATGGTCATATTTCTCCTACAACTACATTTAAAAATTTCGTTACCTAATTTCATCTGAAATTCAAGCAAGCATCAAGTCATAAAGTCCGTTACCAACCAACAGCCCACCACTTCGACACCAAGGAAAACCTCTAACTGGACGCTGTGGATTGATCGATGTTACAGGTGCGCCTTTAAGTCCATGGATTGCAAAGGGTTGCAAAAAAGGGAACCCCGCAGTCGCGGGGTTCCTGGTGTTGTGTCGGATCACAGGGTCTAGGAATCTTGGGTTGTGTTCAAGGTGGGCGCGTCACCGGACCAATCCATGGTCGCGGGGGACTTTTCGCTCACGGAACCCTTGAGGATGGCCTCCACCAAGGGCGCCTCCACAAGGCGTTGGATGGTCCGGCGGATTTCGCGGGCCCCGTTCCAGGGGCTGAAGCCCTTGTCGGCCACGGCATGGGCCATGGCATCGGTGAAGCGGACGGCGACGCCCTGACCCGCGGCCCTGGCGGCCAGTTCGCCGAGCATGGATCGGGCGATGGAGCAGGCATCGGTGCGGCCCAGCTCCCGGAAGACAACGACCTCATCGAGGCGATTGAGGAACTCAGGCGAGAAGTGGGCCCTGAGGGCCTCGTGGATGGTGGAACTCACATCCAGGGCATCCAAAATATCGGTGTGCCGCACGTGGGCGAATCCGGGGGCCCTGTGCCTGGCATGGAGGTCGGCCACGCCCACATTGCCGGTGAGGATGACCAGGCTCTGGGTGAAATCCACCTTCTTGCCGGCGTTGTCGGTCAGGCAGCCCTCATCGAGGATCTGCAGCAGCATGTTGTGGAGCTTGCCATCAGCCTTCTCGACCTCGTCGAAGAGCACCACGCAGGAACCCAATTTTTCCACGGCGCTGGTGAGGATGCCTCCCTG
Source organism: Planctomycetota bacterium (assembly GCA_050251015.1). Taxonomy (GTDB): domain Bacteria; phylum Planctomycetota; class JBFWNO01; order JBFWNO01; family JBFWNO01; genus JBFWNO01. The sequence continues at coordinate 5,875 of JBFWNO010000124.1, read as the reverse complement.
TTCGAAGCCCACATAGCCCGGAGGGGCGCCGGTCAGCTTGGCCACCTCGTGAGGGAGGGCGTATTCCGAACAATCGATGCGCACCAGAGAGTCGTCGCCGCCGAATACTTCTTCGGCAATGAGTCTCGCCAATTGGGTTTTCCCCACGCCGGTACTGCCGACGAAAAAAAACGATCCCCAAGGGCGCCGCGGGTTCCGGAGTCCCACGGCCGCCTTTTTGAGGGCCCAACTGACGGCCGTGATGGCCGCGTCCTGGCCGATCAGTCGCACCTTGAGTTTCTCATCGAGGTTCCTGGCGACATCCAACTTGATTCCCTGAGGACGCTTGCGAGCCGGGGCCGTGGTGGGAATCTGGACCTTGTCCAGGCGCAATTCGGGATTGACCTCGGTGACCAAGGCCATCAAATCCTCCTCATACTCCTGCAGACCAAGGGGGTTGAGGGCATCAAGGGCCTCCAGGTGGGGTTGGATGCCCTCCTTGTAACCCCGGATGCATGTTTTCAACACAGCGCGGCGGTAGCTGTCGGCATCGGGGGTTCCGGTTTGCAGCAGGGGAAGCAGATCCTCGGGTCTACGGCGTGAGATTTCGATGAACCTGTCGAGGGGATCAAAGAATCTCAAGACGCAGGGTTCGGCCTGGTTCATGGGTCCTACGTCGGCGTTTGGCCGCCTGATGCTTGAGGCGTTTGATATAGTTGCCCCATGAGCGTGATTCCAGCCATCCCCCTCAGCATGCGTCAGGCTAGGGCCCTCACGTTGGGCGTTTTTGACGGGGTGCACATTGGACACCAGGCCGTACTGTCGCGGCTGAAGTTGGAGGATCCCGACCATTCCCTCGTGCTCACCTTCAGCAGCCATCCTGATGACGTTTTATGGGGCCGGAAAATACGCTGGATCTGCTCCCATGACCAGAAGATCAGCCTCATCAAGAGTTTCGGGGCGCGCCATGTCCTTGAGATTCCCTTCACCCGTGAACTGGCCGAGGTGAGCGCCCGCCGGTTGGTGGAGGATGTCTTTTTGGCCCAACTGCCTTCCGCCAAGATCGTCCTTGGGCACGACACCCGCTTTGGTTGTCATGCCGAGGGAAGCCACGAGTACCACAAGGCTCATTACACGGGTGCGGTCCAATCGGTTTGTCTTGAACCCACCGTCTTCGAGGACAGGCCTGAGAGTACCACGCGGATCCGCGAAGCTGTGCTCGGGGGGGAGTTGGGGAGGGCCAAGGGGATGCTGGGAAGGATGTTTTCGACCCAGGGTGTGGTGGTAAAGGGTTTTGCCCGCGGACGCCAGTTGGGTTTCCCCACGGCCAACATCCAACCCCGGGGTGGCTTGGTGTTGCCTCCCTTGGGCGTCTATGCCGTGGATGTGCTGGCAGGAGGACGAACCTATGGAGCCGTGGCCAACCTGGGATCGCGCCCGACCTTTGAAAACCAGTCCGAGCCCCTCTTGGAGGTGCACTTGTTCGACTTCAACGGTGACCTTTACGGAACCGAGATCGAGGTGTTCTGGAAACGATTCATCAGGCCGGAGCGCCGATTTGCTTCCAAGGAGGAGCTGATGGCCCAGATCCAGGCCGATGCCCAGGAGGCCCGTCATGGCCCGTGAAAGTTTCAATGTGACCCTGGAGGAGAAGGGCCATGTGGTTGAAGACCTTCTCCTGGAACATGGGTTTGCCGCCGAGGAGATCCGCGACCTCATGAAGAAGGGACGGATCTATGTCAACGGGGCCCCGGCGGATCCCTTCGCCATCCTCGACCTGGGCGACAGCATCACCGTCGTCAAGGGCGAACGGCGTGCGTCCGAGGAGCTTCCACCCCTTTTGTATGAGGATGACCACCTGGCGGCCTATGACAAGGCCTCCGGTATTGCGGTGGTGGAGGAGCGGAGCCGCAAGAACAGCGGTTTGCTCGGGCTTCTGAGAGAGGCCTCGGGCTCTCCCCAGGGCCCTCCCTTCCTGCTCCACAGGCTCGACAAGGGCACGTCGGGTGTCTGGGTGGTGGCCAAGACTTTGGAGTCCAAGACCTTCTACAGCACCGAGTTCGAGGAGAGGCGTGTGTCCAAGGTTTACAGGGTGTATGTGCAAGGCGTCTTGCACGAGCCCGAAGGCGTCATCAATGCCCCGATCGGGGAGGACCCCCGGGTGACCAATGCCATGAGAATCCGGTCGGATGGCAAGGAGGCGGTGACCCGCTACCGATTGGTGGCCCAGTTTCGGAGGTTTGCCGTGGTAGAAGCAATGCCTGAAACCGGGCGGACCCACCAGATCCGCCTGCACATGAGGGAGCTGGGGCATCCCCTGATCCATGACGAACTGTATGGGGGGCTTCCCCATCTGCTTTTATCCGGTCTCAAGCCGGGTTACAGGCCTGCCAAACGCCGTCCGGAGCCGTCCCTGATCGACAGATTGACCCTTCATTGTCAGAGAATGGAATTGAGGGGGATGGCCGGCGGCCCTACAATACGCATCGAAAGCCCGGTCCCCAAGGACCTCCAGCGCCTGGAAAGGAACCTCGAACGGTATGGCTAACAAATTGATTGCCCAGACCCTGCACAAGACCGTGATGCTCAAGGGCTCCGAGAGGTCCGATGCCCTCAACCAGATGTTCAGCCACTTGTTGCGCAGCCGCAATGTGGGGGCCCCACAGGAGGTGACCCGCGTGATTCTCGACCGCGAGGATGCCATGTCGAGTGGGATCGGTAGCGGCATTGCCGTGCCCCACGCCCGCCACAAGGACATCGCCGCAATCACAGTGGTCTTCGGCCTGAGCAAGGGTGGCATCGGCTGGGTTTCCCCCGACTATGCCCCCGTGAATTTTGTCTGCATGCTGGCGGCCCCGATCAACACCCCCGACAAGTATCTTGAGGTGCTGGGTTGCTACCTGAGCAAGCTCCGCGACCCCAAGTTCCGGGAAAGGCTCCTGAAGGTGCCCGGCGAAAGGGCCCTTGCGGAAGCCTGGTTGGGCCGCGCCTCCCGCGTCTGACGGTGGAGGATCCCCTGAAGGCGGTGATGGCGCGTCTGAGCGCCTTCACCAACTACGAGCAGAAGATGCCCGACAATCCTCGTGCTTTCGGGTTGGCCCCGATGAAGGCCCTGTTGGAGGAGTTGCGCCATCCGGGAGCCGGGATCCCCTGCATCCATGTCGCCGGAACCAACGGGAAGGGCTCCACAACCTGGTATTGCGGGGCTCTGGTTCGCTCCACCGGACTCAAGGTGGGGGTCTACACCTCGCCGCACCTGATCAGTCCCTGCGAACGGATCAGCATCAATGGCATTCCCGTCAGCCCCGATGAGTTTGCCTACAGTGCCAACATGGCCTGCGAAGCGGCGGAGCGCATTGCCGCCGGGGGCGGGGCCAAGGCCACCTGGTTTGACATCGTCACAGCCACGGCGCTCCTGCATTTCCAGGGTGCCCAGGTCCACGTGATGGTGCTGGAGACGGGCTTGGGGGGGCGCCTGGATTCCACCAATGCGGTGGAGAGCACGGTGTCTGTGATCACGCGCATCGGCATGGATCATACTCATGAACTGGGCGACACCCTGGGGGCCATCGCCATGGAGAAGGCCGGGATCATCCGCGAAGGCGTGCCGGTGATGAGCGCCGCGCAGGACGACGAGGCCCTCCGGGTGGTGGAGGAGGTCTGCCGCCTCCGGCGCAGCGAATTATCGATGTTGGGCCGCGAGATCCGGGTGTCCATCGAGGAGGGCCTTGCCGACATTGATGTGGGGACAGAGCTCTACACGGGCCTCACGAAGTCGATGCCGGGATCCTTCCAGTGGGAGAATGCGGCCCTGGCTGTGGCGGCAGTCTCGAAACTGGCGGAAAAAATCGGGATGAAGTTCGGCGAGCAGGATGTGCGCTTTGCCCTGCTCAACACGGAAGTTCCTGGCCGTTCGATGGCGTGGCACGACCTCTTTCTTGATGGGGCCCACAATCCGATGGCGATGCGCGCCTTGACCGAGGTGCTCGATGAGAAAGATTTCGGGAGGATGCGCGTGGTGGTGGGGATGTGCTCTGACAAGGATGTGGTGGGGACACTCCAACAGCTTCGCCGCCATGTTTCCAGGGTCTGGTGCACCCGATTGCCTTCGTCAAGGTCGATGGAACCCAAGGCCCTTGCGGCCCTGGCCCGGGAAGCCCTGCCCAAACTCGAGGTGACTCCGGTTGAATCGCTGGAGGAGGCCCTGGCCAAGGCCCGTTCGGAAGGTGGTGATGATCCCATCCTGGTGACGGGGTCTTTCTACCTGGTGGGAGAGGCCCTCAAGTTCCCGGCCCCTGAGGGGAAGGATGACTGATGGGCGGGGGCCGCAAACTGAACATCCTTGTGGCCGACGATCTCAGGCGCAACCAGAATGCCCTGGTGGGACCTCTCAGGCGCAGGGGCCACAGGGTGGAGAGGGCCTCCACGGGCCGCGAAGCCCTGCACAGGGTGTTCGAGAGTGATTTCGACCTGGTGATCCTGGATGTGCGGATGCCGGTGATGGACGGATTTCAGGCGGCCAAGGAAATCCGTTCGCGGGAGGCCCACCTCAAGAGGCCCCTGGCCATCCTCGGTGTGGCTTCCGCACTCAGGCCCGAGGATGGCCGCAGAGCCTTGGCGGCTGGGATGGATGCCGTGGTGCTCAAGCCCGTCACCACCAGGTCGTTGATTCACGAGATCAAGTTGCTGGAAGAGAAGCTAGCACTCGAAGCCAATGAATCCTGGCAATCCACGCGGGAAACAACCTCAGAGCTACCTTCTCGGGGTCCTGTCGCCGGCCGTCCGTTCGGTGCTCGCGAGGACGCTCCGCGCCGAGACGGACACCTGCCGGCGCCACCCCTCGATAACACGAATATCGATGGCGGGATTTTGGACGCAGACATCCGACAGGACCCCGAGAAGGATGCCTTGCCGGTTCAGGAAGAGGATGCCGATTCGGATCTTGGAATGGAAGACACCCAGTTGCTGGAGGTGCCTCAGGCAACGGAACCTGTAGCACAGGCGCGGATGCCGGAGTCTCCCGCTTTCACCGAGGATCCCGATGAGGACGACGACACCCAGTTCTTGGATGTGCCCGAGCCCTCGCTGGAGGATAGGGTTACGCCCCCTTCGTCTGTTGAAGAACCTTCTACAACGGCTGTCTCGGTGGGGGATCTGGAGGCCGTTTGGGAGGAGGTGGTGTCGGCTGTACCGGTTCCTCCGGCCGCCCCGGCACCCTTACCCCCAGCACCTCTTCCGGTGAAGCCGCAGGAGCCCCAGGCCATCGATGTCCTCCTGCAGGGCGACCTGCCCCGCACAGCCCCCAAGAAGGGATTCACCATCATCCGCTCCGACAAGAGTCAGGAGGACTTCAAACCCCAGGAATGACTCTCTCGAGGGCCGCCTCAAGATCGGCGTGGTTTTTCGCTGAGAGGTGCGTGACATCGGTGCGGCCGGTGTCGCGGTGTTTTTCGTAGTGGGGGTCGAAGAAATGCTCGAGGAGGATCTCGGCGGCTTCCGCATGGCGCCCGGAGTTCACCTTGAGCTCGATGTCCGCGATGCGGGCTCCTCCGAGTTCCATCTTCAGGGTGCGCAGGATGTCGATGAAGGCGTGGATGCGGCCCTCCTCGGGGGGGGTGCCGAGATAGTCGTCTACGAGGAACCTCGCCCTTTCCTCCCTTGGCACATCGACCCAGATCTGGGGTTGCTCCGTCATCCAATCCCAGAAGGGTTTTGGGAGATAGCAATTCCCGATGCGCATGCTTTCGCCTTCCAGCAGAACCGGCGGGGCCTTCAAAGGGGAGTTGGTGGACAGAAGGCGTTCGAATCTCACCACATCCCACCAGAGCTTGCTTTCAAACACTTATTGCCTGCGAGGTGAAAGTCCGATGGGGCCAAATCGCGAACCTCGATGCCC
>JBFWNO010000123.1:0-7260 GCA_050251015.1 Planctomycetota bacterium | reverse complement strand
GCTGTCACGGGGATCCAACCCTGTCATGCAACCCATCAGCGGGAACAGGCACGAGACGGAGCGGGTGAAAAGGCCGATTTGGTCGAGAGATGAGGCAAAGGCCACAAGGCCGTATCGCGAAAGCAAGCCGTAGCTGGGCTTGTAGCCCACCACACCGCAAAAGGCCGCAGGCTGACGGACACTGCCACCCGTATCGGAACCGAGAGCGACTGGCACAGTGCCATCACCCACCAAGGCCGCGCTTCCTCCACTCGAACCTCCGGGCACCCTGCCAAGATCCCAGGGATTGAGCGATGGGCCATGGGCCGAATTTTCCGTGCTGGATCCCATTGCAAATTCGTCCATGTTGGTGCTGGCCACAATGCGAACACCCTGGGCCAAGAGGCGCTCCACCACGGTGGATGTATAAGGAGCCCTGTGCCCCCCAAGAATCCTCGACGAACACTCCACAGGGACGCCCTTGAGGCAAATATTGTCCTTGATGGCCACGGGTAGTCCTGCCAGGGTACCCGTCGGGGTGGTCTGCACATTGAGATGCTGGCGCACAGCCTTGCATCGGTCCTGCCTGAGTCTGTTTTCAACGCCCTCCCGAAGTGACGACTCCTTTATCGAGGCCAGTGACAGCGCCTCGGCAAGATCAAGAAAACGAACTGTCATTCAAAAACCTTAGGAACTTTGATGTAACCGGCATTGGACAATGGACTCTGCGATAGGACGTCAGCCCTGTCGAGACAGGGTCCTGGCTGGTCCTGACGAGACACTGTGTCGGCGCTGTTCATGGACTCCGGAGGCCGACGATCCGTTTGAGTAGCGCCTCTCACAGCCTCCACCATACCGAGGATGCGATCAAGATCGGAGGAGAAAGACTGCATTTGTTCTGGTGTGAGCCTGATCCGAGAAAGCCGGGCCAGGTCGGCAATGCTGAAGTCTGACAAAATCAGGCCCCTTGGGTTTGGATAGCCAACTGGCGATCCCTAGAACGCTTCCCTCCCTGGAATATGTAAAGGATGGGAGAAGCGACAAAGATCGTCGAATAGCTTCCGGAAAACAAGCCCGCCAACAGGACCGTACTGAAAGGCTTGAGCTCGTCGCCGCCCATGAAGTACAGGACCGACACCACAAGCATCACGGTCAGTGAGGTCAATAGGCTTCGGCTGAAGGTTTGGTTAACGCTCAAATTCAGGAGATCCTTATACGGGGTGTGCGAATCCATGTTGGTGTTCTCGCGGATCCGGTCGAAGATCACAATGGTGTCGTTGATGGAATATCCCACGATGGTCAGGATGGCACCAATCACCGTCAGGTCGATCTCAATGCCCATATAAGCAATCACGCCCAACATCACGGCCACGTCATGAGCCAAGGCAATGATGGCTGCAATACCGAAACGGAACTCAAACCTGTACCACACATAAATCACAATGGAGACCAGACTCCAGAACAGAGACCAGAGAGCCTGGCTTGTCATTTCCCCGGCAATGGAGGCGCGAATATTGGTGTTGGCCACGATCGGGCTGGTCAGGTCATTGTGGAGGGTGTCACTGACTTTTGCCTTGAGGCCGTCAATCCCTCCCTGGACACCTTCCATCCCCACATGCAATTCAAACTGCTCGCCGGAACCTTTGGCATCAAGAAGTTGGATGCCAGCCTTTGTCAACTTCTCATCAATGGATTTCAGTCCGCCCGTGGATATGGCATTCACCCAGATGTGGAACATGTTGGGCACAGCGCGGGGCTCACCCAGCTGTGTGAGAGCGACATATCCCGTGTCAACGACCTTGCGAGCAAAGGAATGAAGATCGCTGTCCTGGGGGAACGTCACCACAGCCCTCAACGGCTTACCAGGGACATCGGGAGCCATCTCCACCGTGACCGATGAATAGGATGGGTCCAGGAGGGCGATATCGCGCTTAAGGTCCTCAGCCGAGACTTGGCTCGCCAACACAAGGGTCACCTTGCGCTTTTCCCCTGGGAGGAACCTGACATTGTCATGGACGATGATGTCGGAAAGTGCCCCCTCCAGCCTGGCCTGAAGCGCTTCATTGTCTGCCAGTCCGAAAGGCAACATAATCCTCCAACGAGACATGTCAGCATCGTCGGAAGGAAGGGTCGATACGATGGGATGGGTGTCCTTGAACTCATTGGCTACACGCCCCTTGAACGATTCAGCATCGACGGCTCGAGCCGTGCTAATGGCGAATTCAACGAAAGAAAGTGGCGTGGAAGACTCGTCGTCACGGAAGGGGTCGGCTTGCAACGCCTCCGCGAAGACCATCTTGAATGCGGCCTCAACCGCCTCATTGTTCTGGTTCTTGGTGCGCAGGATGAATTCTCTGGTCCCCACAGACCCTTCATCACCTTCAGACTGGACCGCTATGACCTGTCCGTCATTGAACGTGAATTCGGGAGACGACAGCGCCTTATCCAGACCTTCGCGCACGGCCTCCACCGACATCCGATCACGGAATGCCACATGGATCCGGCTACCACCCACGAAATCAATACCCAGGCAATCCTTGCCGCTTGAATAAATGCCCCACAAGCTCGATGCGCAAATGAGTGTGCTTAACAGGATGCAAATCGTCGCTGTGGCACCCATAAAGGGGAAATTCCCCCTGTACACCACACTTTGGTTGACCTTCAACCCGTTGCGGGCATAGAGCCAATCCGTGAGGGTTCTCCCCACATACACAGCGGTATACATAGAAGTGATGATCCCCATGCACAATGTCACCGCGAAGCCCTTCACGGGCCCCGATCCGATGGTATAGAGGATGATGCCCGTAATCAGGGTGGTCAGGTTGGAATCGAAAATCGTGCCGAAAGCCTTATCGAAACCGGCATCAATGGCCTTGCCCATGTTCGAACCCGACCGCAATTCTTCCTTGATCCGCTCGAAGATGAGGATATTGGCATCCACGGCCATACCGACCGTGAGCACAATCCCGGCGATACCCGGAAGAGTCAGAACGAAGCCGAAAAAACTCATCCCGGCATACACCATCAGAAGGTTGAGCGTGAGGCAGAGACAGGCAATCACACCCAATCTTCCGTAATAGGCTACAGCGAAGACATACACCAAAAGTGATCCGATCAAGCAGCTCATCAAGCCGTTGCGAATGCCCTTTTCACCCAAGGAGGGACCCACAATGATCGCACTCTCGGGAACAACGGAGAAAGGCAAGGATCCGCTGTTGAGGATGGTGGCCAGATTCTTGGCATCCTCCGGGGAATACCCCCCCTCGATGATGCATTCCCCCGTAGTGAACTCGCCATTCACACTGGGTGAGCTGTCGCAGGTTCCCTGGCTCAATAGGACCGTGTGATCCGCATTCCATATGTCGTTCTGAATGATGGCCATGCCGCTGCGGTTGTTGTTGAAGGCTGTCTTGGAGATCTGCCTCAGGGCCTCGACACCACCGCTCGTCGAGGAGAATTTGAGAGAGACGATCCAGTCGGTGCTCTCCGAACTCTGATGGGCCTCGGCCGAGGCCAGCATATTTCCGGTGATTCGTTTTTCATCTTCAACAAGGATCTGTCCCCGCGGAGTGCTGTACCAATGCAAGCCCTTCGGAGGCTCCTTACCTGCTTGAAGGGCATCAACTGCCACATCGTAGTCAGAGGAACGGTAGCCTCCCTTTCGGACTTCAAGACGCATCTCCAAGGTTCCCGCCGTATTGAGGAGATCCTTCACTCTGGCTATTTCAGCCTGCGTGGCACCTCCCATGCTGATCAGAATCCTGTCATTGGATGGGGCCACCCTGTAATCCTTGGAGCCCAAGGGATCGATACGCTTCGAAATAACCTGCAGGGCCTTGTCCATCAGGTTGGAGATGTCCTGGCCACCCTCATTGCGGATGGTGTAGACGAGTTCGGCACCGCCCTTGAGGTCGATACCCAGATTCACACCGCTCGAGAAGAGCATGGTGGCGAGGCAGAACGCGATCACCAATCCGATAAAGAAGAACTTGCCTGAATTGTCCGGTTGGTTGGTGTCCATATCAGCTCCCGCTGGATTCCGTGGAGTCGGCCTTGTGGGAAATGGATTCCTTGGAGACCGTCAGTTTCACGCCCTTCTCTTCGTCGACCTTGAGGACAACGACATTGTCTTTCACGCTCATCACTGATCCGTGGATCCCCGAGCGGGTGACCACATGGGTGTTTTTGGGCAAATCATCCACCCACTTGGCATGGCGCGCTTTTTCCTTCTTCTGACTTCGGGCACTCATCACCGACATGGTGATGAAGGCCAAGACGATTGCGATCATCAACGCCATTGAATCCATGGGCGATCCGTCGGAAGTTGCTTCGAAGAGAATCATGATGCGTACACCTCCGCCACTGAACGGGCATAGGAACCGAATGTTTTCCCGCGGATGGCCTCACGGGCCCCCGACATCAGACGTTCGTAATACCTCAGGTTGTGCAGGCTCACAAGCGCCCCCCCCAAGACTTCCCCTGTGTGGAGGAGATGATGAAGAAAGGATCTGGAATGACGCGTGCACGCTTGGCAATCACAACCTTCCTCAATGGGAGAAGAATTCCGCTGGAATTCCGACCTCTTGAGGTTGATCTTGCCTTTGCTGGTCAATGCCATCCCGTTCCTTCCATTGCGGCTTGGTAACACGCAGTCAAATTGATCGTATCCCAAGGCCACGGCCGCCATGATGTCATGAGGCCAGCCCACACCCATAAGGTAACGGGGCTTCGATGACGGCAAGGGGATGTCCTTGAGAACGCGGAGCATTGTATCGTGCCCCTCTCCCACGGCAAGACCTCCCATGGCGTAACCATCGAATGGCAGGGAGGTTATGTCTTGGGCCGACCACTCCCTTAAGCCCTGGTCAACGCCACCTTGAACGATGCCGTACAGGGCCTGTCGTTGGCGTGGACAGTCAAGGCAGATGCGGGCCCAGGCACTGGTACGCTCCACCACCACTTTCATCGCCAAATTCGGCAGGGTATGGGAGGCGCATTGGTCGAAGGCCATGATGATGTCGGCGCCCAAGTGGGATTGAATGGTCATGCTTTCCCTTGGTCCCAGGAACATCTTGGACCCATCGAGGTGACTCCTGAACACAACGCCCGAATCGTTGATCTCGCCCAGTGTTTCCAGGGAGAAAACCTGGAACCCACCACTGTCTGTGATCCACGGAGCATTGCGGCCGGTGAAACCGTGGAGCCCGCCCATGTCCCGAATCACCTCAGAACCCGGCCTGAGGGCCAGGTGATACGTGTTGGCCATCAGGATATCGGCCCCCACGCTGTCCATCTCTGCATAACTGATCCTTTTGATAACAGCCTTGGTGGCCACGGGCATGAAAGCGGGAGTGTGGATCACTCCATGTGGTGTGACGATTTCCCCGGTACGGGCCAAACCGTCCTCAGCTGTCTTCATGAACGAAAAGGACTTCATCGTGTCGTGGTCAGTCGGCATCCGGGGAAATAATGCATGAGGATGTCCTTGTATCGGTGGCCTGCCTTGGCCATGCCGTCGGAACCCCACTGGCATAATCCCACACCATGTCCCCAGCCGGATCCTTCGACTGTCAAATTATGACCCGAGCATTGCACTGAGAATGTCGAACTCTTGATGCGGGCAGGACCCATGCGCCTTCTGAACAGATAGGCGGGAATCGTGGCCTGACGTTCCCCCATCAATAGAACTGCAAGGGGGCTCCCATCGGATCCATCCCTTACGGAAACATGCGTGATCCCGCCACCGGTTTCTGCGGTGAACTCTAAACTCACTTCTGACAAGGCCATGGAAGTCTTCCAGCGCCAATGGGGGCTGTGCCGGCACCAGGAACATTCAACACCACCCAAGGGAGTCATAGGCTCCTTGAGAAAAGCCGCCTTCACGGCATCCTGAGTGTGTCCCCCACAGGTGGAATGGAAATAGCAGGGAAGGGGTCGGCGACGGTACTCCAAATAGACACCCGCCGTATCACGCACAGCTCTCCTGTGTGACGCCGCGATGAATTGCTCTCCCTTGAAAACCTGATCCCTTGTATCGGCCCAAACATCGAAGAGTCCGGGGTCCCGAGGTTCACCTTGCCTTTTATGAACCGCATAGGTCCTGGAAATCACAGCCTGCACCTTGAGGGCCTCCGACACAAATGACTTGCCCGATTCGCAGGCCACAACCCCTGCGACATAATCCTCAAGCGGGATCTCCAGGATCAGGAAGAGCTGGTCAGCTTTCTTCACGACCTTGAGAAGGCCATGGTAGGTCCTTTCGCCCACGATGAACACGTGAGATGGATTCAACGTCTTCAGAACAAAGGGGCCCATCGAGCTTTCACCCCTGTCGGTGACAATCCGCCCGGAGACCAGTCGGAATCGTTCCGCACGAAGATGCCTCGTGGAGGAAGGGCGTGACCCATCCAAAATCTGGAAAGGTCCATCCGACCTCACCTCGACAACGGATTCAGGACCGGCCAGTGCCACCCTCAGGATGTCGCCTCCCAAACGCTCGGGTTCTCCCCAGCCGAAACAGGCCGACAGGAGGGCCATGAGAGACAGGACCGTCAGGCGTTTCATGGCTCAGGAAAGGGAAGGGGATGCTGGGAGATCGGCAATCCGGCCACCTCCGAGGAAGCCCGGCCCAAGACTCTCCCGCGGGGGGTTTTCATGATGAACTGTTCCTGAAGCAGGTAGGGCTCGTACACCTCCTGCAGCGTTTCCTCATCCTCGCCCACGCTGGCGGCGATGGTTTTGAGACCCACAGGTTGTCCCCCAGAAAGGGCGATGACCTTGAGGATCCTGCGATCCGTGGCATCCAATCCCCTCTCGTCGATCCCCAACTTTTCAAGCCCCATGCGGCAAATCTCAAGGGTCAGTCCGGCTTTCGAATCCACCTGGGCGAAATCCCTCAGGCGGCGGAGTAGGCGGTTCACAATACGTGGTGTGCCGCGGGAACGCCTCGAGACCTCAGCCCGGGCCCGGGGATCAATGACCAGCCGCAAGATCCTTGCCGACCTGTCGATCATTTTCTCAAGGTCAGAAGGCGGGTAAAGCTCAAGCTTCTCATGGATTTGGAAACGATCCCTGAAGGGGCGCGAAAGTCGGCCTTCCTGGGTCGTGGCGCCAACGAGGGTGAATCGATTGAGAGGGATCCTGACATTCCTCGCTGCGGGACCACTGTCGAGAACGATATCAAGGACGAAATCTTCCATGGCACTGAAGAGATGCTCTTCCACAACCTGAGGGAGGCGGTGGATCTCATCAATGAACAGGACATCGCCCTCCTGGAGCTGG